>JARIAN010000115.1 GCA_029257865.1 Phocaeicola sp. | reverse complement strand
TGCGGTCGGTAATGAACTTGTCGCCGCTGCAAATCAGTCCGCCATGAATGGCTGTTTCTGTATCCAGGGAAAGGGCGCAGTTGTAAAGAGTTTCGTTTCCTTGGAAGAAAGTAGGTAATCCTTGAATCTGTCCATAGGCATTTCCTTCGCCACACCACACATCATGGTATACGATTTGGCTGCTTGCCACAACATCCATTACTTTCAGGCAGGTATCTATACCGCCTGCCACTCCGGTACTGATGATGCAGTCGGGCTGGAAGTTGCGTATCAGTTCCACAGCACCTGCCGCAGCATTTACTTTTCCAATGCCGCACTGCATCAGTACGATGGTATTGTTCTTGATTTTTCCTTCAATATAGCTGAAAGGACCTTCTTTGATTTCGGTTTTGTTTTCTAGTTGGTTGGCCAGTTGCTTCTGTTCGGAAGACATGGCTGTAATGATTCCTATTTTCATGTTTAAATTTTGAATTTCGGAAGCAAAGTTACTATTTTTCATGGACTAATATGTTATCTTTGTCCTCAGAAAACATTAATTAATAAACTATCACACGATGAATTCATTGAAAAGATTTTACCCCGATATGGTAGTTGTCTTGCTGTTTGCAGTCATTTCGTTTGCCTATTTCTATCCGGCAGTGACTGAAGGCCGTATCTTGGCCCAGCATGATGCCGTGGCGGGAATCGGAGCCGGACAGGAGGCTAAGGATTATCAGGAGCAGACGGGCGAGACCACCCGTTGGACCAATGCGTTGTTTGGAGGTATGCCTACCTATCAGATTGCACCCAGCTATCCTTCTACCAAGACTTTGAATAGTATACAGAACCTTTATCATCTTTATCTGCCGGGATGTACCTGGTATGTCTTTGTCATGCTGCTTGGGTTTTATATCTTACTTCGCGCCTTTGACTTTAGGGCGTGGCTGGCTGCACTAGGAGCGGTGATGTGGGCTTTCTCGTCTTATTTCTTCATCATCATAGCAGCCGGACATATCTGGAAGCTGGTGACATTGGCATATATTCCTCCCACTATTGCCGGAATGGTGTTGGTGTATAGGGGGAAATATGTTCAGGGTGCGTTGCTTACGGCCTTGTTTGTGGCGCTGCAGATTGTGTCCAACCATTTGCAGATGACTTACTATTTCCTTTTTGTCATGTTGTTCATGGCTGTTGCTTATGGAGTGATAGCATGGAAGAGTAATGAGTTGCCACGCTTCTTCAAGCAGACTGGTGTGCTGGCTGTAGCGGCTCTGGTAGGTATCAGTATCAACCTTTCTAACCTATACCATACTTATCAATATAGTAAGGAGAGTATGCGCGGAAAGAGTGAACTGGTGAAAGAAAATTCGGCCAACCAGACTTCCAGCGGATTGGAACGCGATTATATCACTCAGTGGAGTTATGGCATAGGTGAAACTTTCTCGCTGCTGGTTCCAAACGTGAAGGGAGGAGCTTCTGTGCCGCTCAGCCAAAACGAAACGGCTATGGAGAAAGCCAATCCTGCTTATATGGGACTCTACGGCCAGTTGGGGCAGTATTGGGGAGAGCAGCCGGGCACTTCGGGGCCGGTTTATGTAGGGGCTTTTGTAATGTTCCTCTTCATATTGGGGTGCATGATAGTAAAAGGTCCTATGAAATGGGCGATGGTAGTGGGTACGGTGTTCTCCATTGTATTGTCATGGGGAAAGAACTTGATGGGAGTGACCGACTTCTTTATAGACTATGTGCCTCTTTATGATAAATTCCGTGCCGTGTCTTCCATCTTGGTGATTGCCGAGTTTACCATCCCTTTGCTTGCTATGATGGCACTCAAGGAGATTGTGGCTCGCCCGGAAATATGGAAAGAGCAGCTGAAGGCTGTATGTATCAGCTTGGGGCTTACTGCTGGTCTGTCGCTCTTGTTTGCCGTGATGCCGCACCTTTTCTTTGGCAGTTATCTGTCGCAGATGGAACTATCGGCGTTGCAGAACGGGCTTCCTGCCGAGCATCTGGCACCTGTGCTGGTGAATTTGGAAGAGATGAGAACAGCGGTCTTTACAGCAGATGCCTGGAGAAGTTTCTTTGTGATACTGGCTGGAGTGGCGGTGCTGTGGCTTTATGCAGGGCTGCATAAGATCAAGGCCATGACTATGGTGGCTGCATTGGCTGTGATTTGTCTGGTGGATATGTGGGGGGTAAACAAGCGCTATCTATATGATGGCCAGTTTGTGGCAAAAGGCTCGGAAATGAAGCCGTTCTTGACCCCTTCGGAAACAGACAAGTTGATATTGGCCGACAAGACACTGGACTTCAGGGTACTGAACTTGTCTGGCAACACTTTTAATGAAAATGAAACATCCTATTGGCATAAAAGTATCGGAGGTTATCATGCGGCAAAACTGCGCCGTTATCAGGAGATGATAGAAATGCATATTCAGGGAGAGATGAGCCGATTGTTCAAGGAGATTCCGGCTGCCGGAGGAGATATGAACAAGGTAGACGGAAATCATTTCCCGGTATTGAATATGCTGAATACGCGCTATTTCATCTTCCCGCTGGAAGGGGGAAAGAAATTTCCGCTGCTGAACCCTTATGCGTTGGGCAATGCATGGTTTGTAGGCAAGGTGGATTATGTGGACAATGCCAATGAAGAGATTGAATCTTTGCATCAGGTTAATCCTGCACAAACGGCTGTGGTAGACCGGAGATTTGCCGGAGTGGTGAAACAGACTGAGGGGGCAGATACAACTGCTACAGTGGTGTTGACGTCTTACAAGCCGAACGAACTGATATACGAAGTCGGTTCGCAAAAAGGTGGAACAGTGGTCTTTTCTGAAATCTATTACCCGGGATGGCGTTCGTATGTAGATGGGGAGGAAGTGGCTCACGGACGTGCCAATTACATCCTTCGTGCCATGAATGTGCCGGCAGGCAAACATGAAGTGAAATTTGTGTTCGACCCCCAGTCGCTGCATATCACTGAGGCGATAGCCTTTGGGGCATTAGGTCTGCTGCTGGCAGGAGCTGTGCTCTTGTTGGTGCTGTGGTTTAAGAAGCAGAAAGCATAATACAAAATCTCAATAGCGGCAAAAGCCGGACTGATTATCCTTTGAAGGGGTAATTGGTCCGGCTTTTGTTGGTGTTAAATAGTAGCTAATCTGAGGGTGGTAATAGTAAATAGAATGTTCCAGTTGGATGCTATTTACTGTTAAATAATATAAACGTGTTGTTTGAAACTCGCTTGTTTGCGTACTGGTACTCGAGCATCGACAAAGAAAGGATTCTCACTGCGTTACATTTTTTGTATATTGCTGGTTGTTAATGTTATAAGTGCAGTTTTTACATCTTTATTTTTCATCTAAATAGCACCTAAAATAGGCAAAAACATCATTCTATCTTTCGTTTTTTGAAACTTTTGAAGCATACCATTCAAATCGTCGGCATATTTTTACCCAATCTTCTAATTATTTTGGATAAAATGATTAGATATTTCACCGAAAATAATTAGAAGATTCCCTAAAAACGTCAGCATGATTTCACCCCTTTCCCATAAAACAGACAGAAATACTTCCTTTTTTTGCTCTAATTGATACAATTCGGCTTGCCTTAAATGTTATAAAATGTATATAAGGGTTTCTTTTTGCAAACAAATTGAGCTAAACAGGGTACAATATCAAATTATTTCGTGAGTTCGGGATAAGAAAGTATCATTAAAAGTTGGTAATCACTGAATATTTTGTATATTTAAGTCTGATAAACAAGTAATTACAAAATTAATAGCAATGATTACCAAGGATAAAATTACGGAAATTTTCTGTATTATTGATGAGTTTGATAAGAATTTTGAGTTTGAACTGAAGAAAAATCTTCTTCCGGTCACTGATGGAAAGAAACATCGTAATCGGAAAGCCTCCTTGTCTGATAGTGAAATCATGACCATTCTTCTCCTTTTCCATTTCGGAACTTATCGTAATTTCAAGCATTATTACATCTATTGTATTCGTGAACACATGAAACGTGATTTCCCCAATGCTGTATCATATAACAGATTTGTAGAAATGGAACAGCGTGTATTCTTCAAACTTGTTTTCTTCCTTAAACTTTTTGCGTTCGGAAGATGTACGGGTATAAGTTTTGTTGACAGCACCATGATACCGGTATGTCATAATCTAAGACGTTATGCCAACAAGGTATTTTGAGGACTCAAAACAACTGGCATTATTCTAAACTTATCCCGAGGTATAGATTTTATTTCTTCCAGAGTAGTCTGAGTACAAATCCGAAATGCAGCAGCAAGGTGGAAATCATGCCATAATGTTTGACCATAATATGAAAACGCTCCTTGAGTGAAGCCCGATGATTCCGGGTGGTAGTTCCTTCGTTCAGATAGTCAATGAGCGTAAGGTGAGTGTGGTGGAACGAATGGCTTTTTTTCATGATACGGATGCACCAATCAAAATCGGCAGAGAAACGATATTGCAGGTCGTATGGCATCAACTTATACTTCCGTGCAAAGAAAGCCTGGTGGCAGACCAGCATCCCCTGTCGGAAACTTTTCCAGTTCAAGTTTTCAGGGACAGAGAGGCGGCGCATTCTCAAGAAATGCCCATCTTTATCTACAATGGCCGTTTCTCCGTAGATGACATCGGGTAGCGTGGAATGTCCAGACAACGAATGAACGATACTTTGTAAAGTATTATCTTCGTGAAACTCATCCCCGGCATTCAAGAAACATACATAATCACCTGTAGCCAGTTTAATTCCCTTGTTCATGGCATCATAGATACCCTTGTCTGGTTCGCTTATCACTGTGCAGATATGATCTTTATACCGATTAACAATCTCCATTGTTCGGTCAGTTGATTTTCCGTCTACAATGATGTATTCCACATTCTTGTAGGTCTGAGTAATGACACTCTGAATGGTATCTTCTATGACATTTCCGGCATTGTAGGTTACGGTAACGACCGAAAATTTAGGGTGTAAGTGATGGATATTATGCATGGTTTCCTGTTATCTGGTTGTAAATTTGGATATGGAGTCGAGCAATGGCTTGTTCGGAGTAAGTGCTTACAGCTTTACGTCGTGCTTCTTCGCTGAGGCTTTCGTAATCTCCTTCATTGAGCGACCAGCAGATGCCGTTGGCCAGGTCGACAGCCGATTTATATTGGGCTACGTATCCATTGTGCAGATGGTCAATCATTTGTGGGATACCTCCCACATTAAATCCTACGCAAGGGACTCCACAAGCCATTGCTTCTACGATAGTGTTGGGCAGATTTTCTTGTAGAGAAGGGTTGATAAAGAGGTCTACAGCATTGTAGGCATTGACCAGTTCCTTTTCACTTGAAGTATATTCCAAGCAATAGATAGGATAGGGAAACAAGTCGGCAAACAGTTCAGCGTGTTGTCCGATCACTACGATTCCTAGTTCTTTATCTAGTTTAGGATTGTTCTGTCGGATAATCTTGCATGCTTCAATCAGATAGTCAATACCTTTTTTCTTGTCGGAAATTTTCATAGAGCAGAACAACACCAGTTTCTTGTCAAGAGGTAAGTTGAGTTTTTTTCTTGCGGTCTGTTTGTCGGCAGGGCGGAAAAAGTTCGTGTTGATTGCATTGGGGATACTGATGACAGGATGACTCTTAGTCAAGGCGCTTTTTTGGGCCAAGTCTTCCAGCCAATGGCTGCAGGCAATGAAAGTAATCTGTGAGTGAGAGTAGACAGTCTGTTTCTTATGGAACACCTTATACGACAAGTCTTTTTTCCCACCTCGATATAGCATTGGGCAATGATGGCATTGCTCGGTGTATTGTGTACATTCATTTGCGTGATGGCAAATACCAGTAATAGGCCACATGTCGTGCAGTGTCCATACCACAGGTTTTCCGGAGCATAGAATCTTGTCGATGTCATTGAGTGAGAGCATACCTTGGTTTATCCAATGCAGGTGGATGACATCAGCCTGTTGGAATTCAGGTAGGGCTGTAATGTTGGTGCCGGTATTGGCGATGTCTACAGCAAAGAGATTATGGCGGTGAAAACGGTTGGCCATCCATATAACGATTCTTTCCCATACAAACTGCCATACTTTCCACCATGATTTCTTGAGGGGTACTACGGTTACCTGGTCACTTTGTTTGTCGCGTACCAGCATTTTGGCTTTGATGCCGCTTCCTTTTAGGGCTTCCATCAAGCGGTATGCTGCTATGGCTGCTCCTCCTTTTCGTTCCGAAGTATTAATCAGTAGTATTCTCATAATGCTCTTTTTCTGTTTGCTAAGTATAAATAAAAAGTAAAAAGAGATAGAATATGCAGTGGGTATATTCTTCTCTTTGGGTTGACTTATTAAGTTGCAAAGTTACATTATTCTTTGTTTAGGATTGTGGATGTGTGACTGTTTTTGATACTGCTATGTGAAATTCATTATCTTTGTGGTGTAGAAAGTCAATGATTCTTGCAATAAAACTTGAAAAGACCATGAAAGAACTGTTTTTTGTACCGGTAGGAGGATTGGGAAATAGAATGCGTGCGGTAGCTTCTGCCGTCAGTTTGGCACGTGAGAAGAAATCTAGTGTGCAGGTGGGCTGGTTTAGAGACTGGGCCCTGAATGCTTCTTTTTCCGATTTGTTTGAAATGCCGGATATGATTGGCGTAAAAATCAGTGATGTGCCTTTGGTCTATTACTGGACACTGGATCGTCCGCGGCGCAAGAATCTTTTTGTTCCTCGTGTCTTTCAGCATTGGATATTCGACCGTTGTTTTTATGAGCCGGAGATGACTGCCTTGTATCAGAAGAAAGAGGATGTGGGAGGATATGCTCTGGAAGGACGTATATACATGGCTTGCTGCTATCCTTTTTATGCTTATGAGCGGGCGTTGATTTTGCAGCTGTTTCGTCCTAATGCTTTAATCCGGAAAAGGTTGGAAGAAAGATGTGCTGCTTTTTCGGAGTATACCATCGGGGTGCATGTACGTAGAACAGACAATGTGGTTTCTATAAAAGAGAGTCCTTTGGAGTTGTTTTTTCAGGCCATTGAAACAGAAAAGCAGGAGCATGATTCTTTGAAGGTCTTTCTGGCTACCGATTCGGAAGAGGTGAAGCAGGAGATGTATCGCCGGTATGGGGATATAATCATCACTTCGGAGGCAAAGGCCGACCGTGATTCGGTAGAGGGAATCCGGGACGGATTGGTTGATTTATACTCCTTGGCTGCTACCCGTAAGATATATGGCTCATTTGGCAGTTCCTTTTCTGAGTTGGCAGCGGAATTAGGAGGGATCCCGCTGTCCTTATTGCGCAAGAAAGTGTAAGATATACATAGAACTCTATTTCCCAAAATCTCCTTTTAGCGTTCTCTTTATCCGGCGTATAGCTTTTGCCCAAAAGTTATTGGTTCGATAGTAGTATCGCTCGAAAGCTTTGCGGGCTTTTTTATTTTCTTCTACAGGGCGGATAGGAATGACAGGAAGAGGATGAATCCATAGTTGTGACTCATAAAGTCCACCGCCACCACAGTTTGTGCCGCTGCCGTCGAAGCCTGTATTTTGCACCAGTGATTTGCCTACATTGAGTGAAAGCATATCGTTCAAGAACAGACTGGCATTCCATCGGATGGCCCATGAATTATTTTTTCCTTCGGTCTGCCGTTTCAGCATGCGGGTAAACTTGTAGTTTCCGTTGAAATCAAATTCGTGGGTGAGGTTGCGAGAGTGAAGTTGCTGTAGCAATTCCTTGCCGTTGGGGTTGAAATGTTTCCATGCTCGCTCCCAGGTAGCCCATCCCCAACTTCCGGTCCATTTGATTAAGAAAGTGTCGGGCAGTGAAGGGTCTTTTGTAAAGTCGCAGGCTTGGATATGCCCTATCCGTTCTTCATCTTTATAGGTATCTAGAGCTTCGTTCATGAACTGTAGGAAATAAGGTGCCACTATCAGGTCGTCTTCTAATACAATGACTTTTCCGAACTGCTTTATCTGTGTGCTGACACCATCGATGATGTTTCGGGCAAGTCCCCAGTTTTCAGAGCGTTCTATTAGAGTTACTTTTTTGAAGCCTTGTATCTGGCGGATGAACTGTCGCACTTCTAATACCATGTTTTGGTCTTGCTGGTTTTTATAAGAGTCGGCATAGACATATAGTTCACTTTGACAGGCCAAATTGTTTTGCAGTAGGGAGTGAATAAGTTGTTGGGTATGATGAACTCTGTTGTATACGAATAACAGAATAGGAGCATAGGTATTCATACGGATGGTTTTAATGAATTTTTAAGTGTTGTTGTATATGTTTGATAAGTCTAGGAGCAAACAGTTTCCATTGATTGTTGTCTAGGAAATTCTGGTAATCCATCAGTGATATTTTATCTTCTTTGTGGACATGTACAATTCTTGCAATGTCTTCCATTTGCTTAAAGGTATAGACTTTTAATGTTTTTTCATGAGAATAGTCTTTGAAAGAGCCGACAGCTGGCCCTATAACCTTGGCTCCGAAAGAAAGTGAATCCATCAGCATGCCAGAACTGAGGATTGACTGTGGGGTGTAGGGCGCTAATACAAAGTGTGATTGCGCAATATACGATTTGAGTTCTTCGAACGATACCCCCTTGAAGATTAGTGTGACATAAGAAGACTGGTACTGTTGCAATTGTAGTTTGAGGTTTTCTGACGCACATTTTCCAATGATGCAAATACGTAGTGTAGAGGAATGTTGATGGGAAAACGACAGGTATTCCAAAACACCTTTGTAGGGAGTGATGGTACCCCATATCAGTAAATCGTATATCTTTTCATCTTCTTTAGGTAAAGAGAGTGGAAGTCTGTTTTGTGTAGGGTGATGCATAAAGATAGCCTTATTGATGGCATAAGGGTAGTTTTGTCGGACTATTTCTATTCCTTCCAAAGAATGGGTGAGTATCAGATCGGCACGATGAGAGATAAATCGTGCCAAAAATGATTTAAGCTGTTCATATCCGGTAGCGTGAGAACATTGGTTATGTAGCACCCAGATGATTTTTTTGTTGGTAAGCTTTAGAACAATCAATAAGACGCAAGCAATGACAGCTTGTAAAGGACCGTATTTATAATCTGGAATACTTTCAAACCAGTTGAAAATCCATACCTTTCCCCAATATTTCCGTTTCAGTAAACTAAGGAGAGGGTTTTTGTGTGGAGGGTTGATAACCTTTGATATGCCTTCTTTATTTAAAGCGGCAATAAAGTCTTTTATATATGGATTGTTTGTTTGGTCTTGATGGACCTTTAGGTTAGGGTAGATACTAAATGTAATCATATGGTAAGCAAGATTAGAGTGAACGCTTAATTCTTTTTTGGAAAAACTGCAAAGTTTCTCGGAAGATGACAGCTCCCGATAAGTAGAGTAATATTGCATAACAGATGGCTACGATACAGATTTTGCCTAACAGACGCAGATAGACATTCTCTATTCCGCCAGTGGTCAGATAAGCGATGCAGATACTGATAGCAGAAAGAACCAGAAAAGGGAATATATCTCTGAATATCACTTGGCTTGTCTGGATAGGCATCAGTCGTTTCAAGAAGAAGTTCCATACAAGAAACCAGCTGAAGTTTACTGCAATATATCCCATAATCATTTGAAACAAACCGTAAGGTGCCAAGAGATAGATGGTGGTCAGCTGTACAATATCCAAGGCAATGGTGCCATACATATAGATGTTTGATTTACCTCGGCTGATAATGGTATTGGTGCATAGGTTGTTGATGGGGATGATGAGGCCCCAAATACAAAACAGTTGCATAAACGGAGTGCTGGCTACCCATTTGTCGGTTACAGTTACCGTTATGAACTCCGGTGCGATAAAAGCCAGTCCGAGCATAGCTGGGCAAGTGATGAAAGCGGTGAAACGGATGAGTTTTCTGAGCACGAGTTGCTGTTGTTCCGGGTTTTGTGCCACTTGGGCAAGTACAGGTTGTGAAACGCTGTTGAGCATTCCCCATATCACGCTGTAGGCAATGTATCCCCATTTATATCCTTGGGCGTAATATCCGGTTTGCGATTTGGTATAGAATCGTCCGAGCAGGATGGAAAATATGTTGTTATTGACCACATTAAACAGACCGGTAAGCAACAGTTTCACGCTAAAAGGAAAGAACTCCTTGAGCGGCTGTATGCTGAAAGAAAGAGTAGGGCGCCAAGGGGAATAGTACCATCTTATTAAGGTGTTTACGATGCCTTGTACCACCATTTGAGTTATTAGGCTCCAATACCCCATTCCTTGTCTGGCCATGATGATTCCCACGATGCAGGAAATGGTAAAGGCGGTCAGGTCGGCCTTGGTTCGTTCTTTAATCATGAGCTTTTTGACAAGGATGGCATTGTGTACAGTACAGGTACAGCATACCAGGAACCAAAGGAACAGGACTCTTGCTCCTGCAACAAGTTCCGGAGCATGATAGAAGTCGGCTATCAGAGGTGCTGTCAGAAAACCGATGATATAAAGGGTGATTCCCATGCAGCAGCTGAACCAAAAGACGGCATTATAGTCTTTGTGGGTGGCTTCTTTCTTGTTGATAAGTGCTACAATGAAACCGCTTTCCTGAAGTAAGGTAGCCAGTGAGGTAAAGACAATCAGCATATTAAACAGCCCATAGTCTTCGGAAGTCAGTATCCGTGCTAGGTAGATGCCGAAGAAAAGGCTGAGCACTTGTTGTCCTCCGGTGCTGATACCTCCCCAAAGTAATCCTTTTGCTGCTTTCTCTTTTAAGTTCTGTGCTTCTGCCATAATGAGTGGTAGTGGGTTGTATGGATAAATAGGAAACCAGTCCTTCTTAGAGGCAAGGAGGACTGGTTTCCAATAGCATAAAGAAAAATATTATTTCACTTCGCTCCCTGGTTTCACTTCTTTAAGAAGAGAAGTTACTGCCAGTGAACCGTCAAAGTTTTCAGCACTCAAAATCATGCCTTCACTAACCAATCCGTTCTTGAATTGACGAGGAGCAAGGTTTGCAATGAACAAAACCTGTTTGCCTACCAATTCTTCTGGTTTGTAGTGCTGTGCAATGCCGCTTACTATTGTTCTGTTTTCCAATCCGTCGGCAATCTTGAATTTCAGCAGTTTCTTCATTTTAGGAACCATTTCACATTCCAAGACTGTACCTACACGGATGTCCAGCTTTTCAAAGTCTTCGAAAGCGACAATCGGCTTGATTGGGTTAGCCTTATAAGCAGCGGCCTCATTGGCCTTCTTGGTGTCGAGCAGTTTCTCTACCTGAGCATCGATAGCACTGTCTTCAATCTTTTCGAACAGCAATTCAGCTTTGTTTAAAGCATGTCCAGCATTCAGTAAATCAGTACGTCCTAGTTGTTCCCATTCAAAAGATTCCATATTCAGCATCTTGCGAAGCTTTTCGCTGCTGAAAGGCAAGAACGGTTCGAATGCGATAGCTAGGTTGGCAACCAGCTGGAGAGAGATGTTCAAGATGGTAGCAACTCGTTCCATATCAGTCTTAGCCAGTTTCCAAGGTTCTGTATCTGCCAGATATTTGTTGCCGATACGAGCCAGATTCATGGCTTCTTTCTGTGCGTCGCGGAACTTGAAGATGTCCAGTAGCTTTTCTACTTCAGCTTTTACATCTGCAAACTCTTTTAATGTTTCCTTGTCGTAATCGGTCAGTTCACCGCAAGCAGGAACTTTTCCATCAAAATATTTGTGAGTAAGTACCAAAGCACGATTGACAAAGTTGCCATATACAGCCACCAGTTCGTTGTTGTTTCGAGCCTGGAAGTCTTTCCATGTAAAGTCGTTGTCTTTTGTTTCCGGAGCATTTGCAGTCAACACATAGCGCAACACATCCTGTTTACCAGGGAAATCTTTCAGGTATTCATGTAACCATACAGCCCAGTTTCTAGAAGTGGAAATCTTGTCTCCTTCCAAATTCAAGAACTCGTTAGAAGGAACGTTGTCAGGCAAGATGTAGCTTCCTTCTGCCTTTAGCATAGCAGGGAACACAATGCAGTGGAATACGATATTGTCTTTTCCGATGAAGTGAACCAGTCTTGTTTCTGGGTCTTTCCACCATTTTTCCCAAGAGTCAGGGAACTTTTCGACAGTATTTGAAATATATCCGATAGGTGCGTCGAACCACACATAAAGCACTTTGCCTTCAGCACCTTCTACAGGAACAGGAATACCCCATTCAAGGTCACGGCTTACGGCACGAGGCTGCAGTCCCATATCGAGCCAGCTCTTGCATTGGCCATATACGTTTGGTCTCCATTCTTTGTGGTCGTTCAGAATCCATTGGCGCAACCATTCCTCGTGCTTGTCGAGCGGCAGGTACCAGTGCTTGGTTTCTTTCATTACCGGTTTGCTTCCGCTGATGGCACTCTTAGGGTTAATCAGTTCGGTAGGTGACAATGTGCTTCCACATTTTTCACACTGGTCTCCATAAGCACCTTCTGCATGGCAGCGAGGGCATTCGCCGGTGATGTATCGGTCGGCTAGGAAAGTGTGTGCCTCTTCATCGTAGTACTGTTCAGAAGTTTTTTCGATGAACTCTCCCTTGTCGTACAAGTGACGGAAGAATTCGGAAGCTATTTTATGGTGTGTTTCCGAGCTGGTACGTCCGTAAGTGTCGAACGAAATACCAAATTCCTTGAATGAATCTTTAATCAGGTTATGATAGCGGTCTACTACATCTTGAGGAGTGATTCCTTCTTTCTTGGCGCGGATGGTGATAGGCACTCCATGTTCATCGGATCCACCAATGAAAAGGACTTCTTCCTTTTTCAATCGTAGGTAGCGAACATAGATGTCAGCAGGTACGTACACCCCAGCCAAGTGTCCGATATGGACAGGTCCGTTTGCATAAGGCAATGCCGAGGTTACGGTTGTTCTTTTGAATTTCTTTTCCATATATGTATATGATTTTATGTTTATACATCATTAATCAGCTGCAAAGATAGTTATTTATTGCCTAAGTTTTTAGTGCGGAGGTAGGGAAATCTCATCATTTATCCAGCCCAGTTGGCTCGGTCCAAGTTTCGGTAGCTGATGGCTTCAGCTAGATGTTGAGGCATGATTTGGGCTGCCCCTTCCAGGTCGGCAATGGTTCTGGCAACTTTAAGAATACGGTCGTATGCCCGGGCTGAGAGATTCAGCCGGTTCATAGCATTGCGTAGAAGATTCAGGCCGATAGCATCCGGCTGTGCATATTGATGCAGTAGTCTGGAGGTCATTTGTGCATTGCAATGCACTCCTGGTATTTGGGCGAATCTTTCAGCTTGTATTTTTCTGGCAGCAATGACGCGTTCGCGAATGGCGGCACTCGATTCTCCGGGAGTGCGTTCGGCAAGTTTTTCGAAAGGAACGGGTACGATTTCTATCTGGATGTCAATACGGTCGAGCAGAGGTCCGGATATTTTGTTGAGGTATCGTTGTACTTGTCCGGGACTGCATACACACGGGCGTGTAGGATGGTTATAATATCCGCAAGGACAAGGGTTCATGGATGCTATCAGAGTGAAACTTGCTGGATATTCCAGTGTGTATTTAGCACGTGAGATTGTGATGACTCTATCTTCCAGCGGTTGGCGGAGCACTTCAAGTACATTTCTTCCAAATTCAGGCAGTTCATCCAAAAACAGCACACCATTATGAGCCAGACTGATTTCTCCTGGTTGTGGATTGCTCCCACCGCCAACCATCGCCACTTGTGAGATGGTATGATGAGGACTTCGGAAGGGTCGTGTGGCGATTAGAGAAGAGTCTTTCCCTAATTTTCCGGCCACAGAATGTATTTTTGTCGTTTCCAGACTTTCAGAAAGAGTAAAAGGAGGTAAGATGCTGGGCATACACTTGGCCATCATAGACTTTCCGCTTCCGGGAGCACCTATCATAATCAGGTTATGCCCGCCTGCGGCAGCTACTTCAAGCGCTCGTTTTACGTTTTCTTGTCCTTTGACATCTGCAAAGTCGAAAGCAAACTGGTCCTGATGTTTGAAAAATTCTTCGCGTGTGTTGACAATGGTCGGTTCCAAAGCCCTGTTCCCGTTGAAGAACTCAATTACTTCTACAATATTATTTACTCCATAGACTTGTAGGTTGTTAACTACGGCAGCTTCTTTGGCATTCTGTTTGGGAAGGATAAAACCTTCAAATCCCTGTTCACGTGCCGCTATGGCTATCGGAAGAGCTCCTTTTATGGGAAGAAGGCTGCCATCAAGACTGAGTTCCCCTATAATCATGTATTTCCCGAGTTTGTCAGGACAAACGGTTCCAGTTGCCGCCAAGATACCGATGGCTAATGGTAAATCATAAGAAGCTCCTTCCTTACGGATGTCTGCGGGGGCCATGTTGACCACAATCTGGCAAGTTGGGAATTTATATCCGTTTACCTGCAATGCTGAAACAATCCGTTCATGGCTTTCTTTTACAGCAGAGTCGGGTAATCCTACCAGAAAAAATTTGATTCCTCTGGAACTGTTGACTTCAATGGTAACAATAGTGGCATTGATACCTTGTACTGCAGCACCGAATAACTTCACTAGCATTAGATATATTTTTTAAGGTTGTTCCATGTGTGGATGGATAATGTGTGGCTTACTTCTTGTTTTTAGAGGTTAGCTGCATCATTTTATCATACAATTCCTTTCCAAATAGATTTGTAGCGATTATTTTCCTGTTTTTATCTACTAAAATATTGGATGGAAGTCTTTTGATGTTGTTTTGTTGGATAACTTGGTTGCTCCATGCTTTAAAGTCACAGGTTTCTATCCATTGAGAGTTTTCTTCCTTGCAGGCATTTTCCCACTCTTTTTTGTCATAGTCAAGAGAGATGTTTAAAACTCTCAGACTTTTTTTAGGGAGTGATTGAATGTGGTGGGCAAGAGAATCTCTTTGTGTAATACTTTTCTTGTCCCAACTGGCCCAAAAGTTGATTAAAGTATAATCCTCTTTATCTGAACTCCATGAGATGTATTCCCCTGTTCTGTTTTTGCACGAAAAGTAGTTGATATAGTTATTGTTGATTGTTTTTGTTTTTGGGAAGCTTTTACTAGGGAATCTCAGTATATAGCTGTCCTTGATTCCCCCCTCCAATGGAGCTATGATAGCTTGTTTTTTTTCTTCTGTTTCTTCAGGGTCTTGTATGAAGAAATCGTATGCGATATATGCAGAGACATACGATTGGGGATGTTCTTTGATGAATTTTTCCGCCTGTAGTTTGCAAGCGGCTTTATCTTCTTGCTTATCGGCTATTGATTGAAGGAAATCTGCATATAATTTGTTTTCTCCATCTCCTTTTATATTAGGACTATTGAAGGAACCTTTGAGTTTTACATTCCATCCTTGTTTGGCAAAGATGGGTATATACTTTCCCTGTGGCGATAAGAGCCTGCATAAGTTGAGTGTATCTGTTTGTATCTGGTAAGTAAACTCTCCTTTTTTGGGATAGATAGTATCTATTTTGAATGAAGGACTGTCGTAGATGAGCCATAAGGTATCCGATTTGATATCTTCTAATTCAGCTTGGAGTTTGAAACTTGAATTGTTTTGGCATCCGGCGAAGCCAATAACAGTGAGTAATAAGAAAAACAGTCTGTTCATGTGATTAATAAATTCTTTTTGCGAAAATACATAAATTATTTCAATCCCCTTATTCTTTGGAGCTTATTCTTTTGTGGATTGAAAAGTATTTGATGGGTAGGGGTATAAAAAAAGCCGGGAAGATTAGTTCCCGGCTCCTTTTTTATATTATCAGATAATCAAGTGGAAATTACTTGATTTCATTTGCATATTTAGCAAATTCGCGGTCGTTCTGAGCTTTGGCAGCCAATGTAGCATCTTTCTGAGCTACTTTCTGCATGCTTGATTTTACCAAGTTTGCATTGTTAGTTCTAGCACCAACGATAGCCATCAGATAGTCTGTGTAAGCATCAGGATTTTTCACTGAGTTCAAAGTGTTTTTAGCTTTGTTGTAATCTTTAGCTAAGATTTGAGCCAGAGCAGCAGAGTTAGATTTAGTATCACCGAATGCAGTAACAGCGCGGTCATACTGTCCTTGTTTGATATACAAGTTACCCAAAGCTTCGTCAGCAGTGTTTGCACCAGTAGATTTGCTCAAGTAAGTTTCAGCGTTTGCTACATTGCCCTTAGCCAATTCAATCAAACCAAGATTAGTGTTAGCTTCTGCAGCATCAGACTGCTTGCTGGCAGCTTGTTTGAAATATTTTTCAGCAGTAGCTTGGTCACCTTCAGCATAAGCCATCATACCCAAGTTGTTGTATGCACGGTAGTCAGCAGGATACAATTCGATAGCTTTGTTGTAGATTGCTTTCTGACGAGCCTGGTCGTCTGTCAAAGTTGCAGCATACAAGATTTCGTCGATGCTTAATGCTTTAGCGTCTGTATCGAATGCTTCGTTGATTTCTTCATCGCTACGGCCAATTACATCATAATTAGCAGTCAAGCGAGCGCGACGCAACTGAGGCAAGATTTCGTCAGCCAAAGTTTTGTAAACAGAAGAAATGTTTTTGATTTCAGCTTCACGTTGTTCAGCATCAGTATACATAGACAATACGCGCAAGATTAATTCTTTGTCCTGGATGTTAGATTTAGAAACCAATTCTTGGAAGCCATCCCAGTCCTGAGCAGTATATTCAGTATCTACGTTTGTATTGATTTTGCCTTTCTTCAACTGCTGGTTCATGTATTTAGCAGTGTTGTTCTGACGGTTGTTAGCCAAAGTAGAGTTCAATTCTACACCACCATCAGGAGAAGCATAAGCAGAAATTTCAATGTTGTTCAGTTTGTAGTTCTTAGAATCGCCAGCTACAGTTACTACCTGTTTGTGGAAATCTTTCAGTTCAGCTGATTTCAATTCGCTAGCGCGAAGGTTAGCCTGCTGAATCAAGAACATAATCTGAGCTTCTTTAGCCTGTTTGATAACTCTCTGGAATGCATCTGGAGCTAAAGCAGCATTAGCAGAGTTTACAGTAGGCAATTCAGAAGTTGCGATTACACCGTCTGCGATTTTTACAGAAGGGATAGTATATGTCTTTTTACCACTTTTAATTTTGAAATCCAAATAAAGTTCAGATTTAGCCATTTCAGGTACATAGTTGAAAGAAACTTTCATCGTGTAGGTACCACCGGCTTTGTACATAATAGTCTGATCATTGCCTTGTACTTTTTCACCTTGGAATGTAGCAGGCTGACCTTTAGCTTCGCCACCTTCCCATCTTAGTACTGGAGTAACTTCTACAACAGCATTCTTTTTGAAGTATTTTTCAGGGAATTTACCTGTAATAGTTACAGGAACCTTACCTCCAACAGCTTCCAAAACTTCAGGATTTGTTGTGAAATAGTCAGCAGACAATTCGCCCATTTTCTTACATGAAGAGAAAGTAAGGACTAATAATGCCACTAAAGGCAAATACAACTTTTTAATCATGGTCTTTAATATTAAGTTTATAATAAATTATACAATTCGATTATTGAAATTAATTATTTGTGGCAAAGATAAGAAAAACTACATTAAGTGTTAATGATTTCCCTGTTTTTTTCCTTGATGGATGCGAAAAAATGAAGTGGAATGTTCGGTTTGTGTATTTTTTAGTCTCTTCTTTGATTTCTAGGATGATGTTCTATGATTTCTTTCCTTAGCAAGGAGCGGTCAATATGCATGTAAATTTCTGTGGTTCCTATGCTCTCATGTCCTAACATGCATTGAATGGCACGTAGGTTTGCTCCTCCTTCAAGGAGATGTGTAGCAAAGGAATGGCGAAAAGTGTGCGGGCTGATTGTCTTCTTTATTCCTGCTTTGACGGCGAGTTCTTTTATGATGTGGAAAACCATGATTCGGGAAATGTTTTTTCCGAATCGGCTAATAAAGACATAGTCTTCGTATTCTGGTTTGACGAGATGTTCCCCTCTTGTCATGAAATAGTTTTTAAGTTCGCTGATGGCTCGTGGGGAGATTGGGACCAAGCGCTGCTTGTCACCTTTTCCCGTGACTTTTATGAAGCCTTCGTTAAGGTATAAGTCGGAAAACTTTAAGTTGCACAATTCAGAAACTCGCAGCCCGCAGCTATATAAAGTTTCCAAGATGGCACAGTTTCTTTGACCCTCGTTGGTGCTCCGGTCTATTAGTCCTATCAGGCGGTCTATTTCTTCAACAGTAAGTACATCGGGGAGGTGCTTGCCTAAACGAGGAGATTCCAGTAGTTCGCAAGGGTCTTGTTTGATGTAGTCCTCCAGTGTTAAATAACGGTAAAAGGAGCGTACGCCCGATAAAATTCGAGCCTGTGAGCGTGGGTGTATCCCAATATCATGTAATCCGGCGGAAAAGTATTCTAAATCAGTGAGCTTTACTTCTGTAATGTCTTTGTCTTCTAAAGTAAGGTAGGCCAACAATTTATCCAAGTCGGTGAGGTATGCATCTACAGTATTATCAGACAATCCTTTTTCTAACTTTAAATATTGTCTATACTTTATTATTATCTTATTGCATTTCTCGTGATTTTTCATTCTTTTTTCGTATCTTTGTCCCAAATTTTCAACAAATGTATTAAATATTTTGTTTGGATGAAAAAGAGAATAATACAAATTATCAATGGCCCCAATATCAATTTGCTGGGTAAGCGAGAACCATCAATATATGGAGCCGTTTCTTTTGATGATTATTTGGTGGAGTTAAGAGAAAAATATCCTGAATTGGAAATTGATTATTATCAGTCAAATGTAGAGGGGTATCTATTGGATAAGATACATGAGGTAGGATTTTCGTGTGATGGGATTGTATTAAATGCCGGAGCTTATACACATACCTCCATTGCTCTTCAGGATGCTATTCGTGCAGTGACTTCTCCGGTGGTTGAAGTACATATTTCGAATGTGCATACACGTGAAGAATTCAGGCATCATTCGATGATATCTTGTGCATGTGTTGGGGTGATTTGTGGTTTTGGCTTAGATTCTTACCGCTTAGGGATTGAAGCTCTTTTACAGATTGGAAAATAAATTCAGTTAATATAAATAATATGATGCTCAAACAAACAAAAATCGTAGCGTCCATTTCGGATTTGCGCTGTGAGGTAGATTTTATCAGAGACCTTTTTAATGCTGGTATGAATGTGGTGCGTATGAATACTGCTCATGCTAGTCGTGAAGGATTCGAAAAATTAATTGCTAATGTACGTGAAGTTTCAAATCGTATTGGTATTTTGATGGATACTAAAGGTCCTGAGGTTCGTACTACAGCTAGCGCAGAAGGTCCGATTGATTTTAAAACAGGTGATAAAGTTCAGATTGTAGGCAATCCTGAACAGGAAACCACTCGTGAGTGTATTGCTGTAACTTATGTGAATTTTGTACATGACCTTGCAGTTGATTCTCGTGTATTGATTGATGATGGTGAATTGGAATTGAAAGTGGTAGAGAAGAAAGACAATATTCTTTATTGTGTTGTATGCAATGATGCCACTTTGGGTAGCCGTAAAAGTGTGAATGTTCCTGGGGTACGTATCAACTTACCTTCTTTGACAGAAAAAGACCGTAACAATATTCTTTATGCAATAGAAAAAGATATCGATTTTATTGCTCACTCATTTGTTCGTAATAAGCAGGATGTATTGGATATTCGTGCCATACTAGATGCTCATCATAGTGATATTAAGATTATTGCTAAAATTGAAAATCAGGAAGGTGTGGACAACATCGACGAAATTCTTGAAGTTGCCGATGGTGTAATGGTAGCTCGTGGTGACTTGGGTATTGAAGTTCCTCAGGAACGTATTCCAGGTATTCAGCGTGCTTTGATAAAGAAATGTATTTTGGCTAGAAAGCCGGTTATCGTAGCTACCCAGATGTTGCATACTATGATTAATAACCCTCGTCCTACCCGTGCGGAGGTTACTGATATTGCCAATGCTATTTACTATCGTACTGATGCCTTGATGTTGAGTGGTGAAACTGCTTATGGTAAATATCCGGTAGAAGCTGTGAAGACAATGGCTAAGGTGGCTGCTCAGGCTGAAAAAGATAAGATGGAAGAAAATGATATCCAGATTCCTTTGAATCCAGAAAATACAGATGTAACTTCATTCTTGGCTAAACAGGCTGTTCGTGCTACCACTTTGATGCCTATCCGTGCCATTATCACAGATTGTTTCAGTGGTCTTACTGCTCGTAGCCTGGCTGCATTCCGTGGAAAATATCCAGTGTTAGCAGTTTGCTATAAAGAAAAGACTATGCGTCATCTTGCTTTGTCGTATGGCGTAGAAGCGATGTATATGCCCGAAAAAGCCAGCGGTCAAGAATATTATTTCACTGCGTTGCGCAAGTTGATGGGTGATGGAGTTCTTTCTCCTCAAGATATGGTGGCTTATTTGAGTGGTGGTAAGAAAGGCACTCATACTTCATTCCTTGAAATCAACCAGGTGAATGATGTATTAGAGAATGCTGGTGAATATGAATTGCCAAACCGCAACCGCTATCTTTAATAAATAACAGATAAAAAGGATGCAGGAAATGAAAGATGGCTTTTTATCGCCCACTTTCATTTTCTGCATTGTTTTTATGATAGATACTTTTCCTGATGAAAGAAACCGATGCATTGGATGATTATATCCTACGTCATATAGATCCTGAAAATGATTATTTGAAGGCGCTTTATCGTGCTACTCATGTTAAGTTGCTGCGTCCGCGTATGGCTTCAGGGCATCTTCAGGGACGAATGCTTAAGATGTTTGTACAGATGATCCGTCCTCGTCAGGTGCTTGAGATTGGTACTTACAGTGGATATTCGGCTTTATGTTTGGCCGAAGGGTTAGAAGAAGGAGCTTTGCTTCATACGTTTGAAATCAATGATGAGCAGGAGGACTTTACCCGTCCGTGGCTGGAAAATTCTCCTTATGCCGATAAGATACGTTTTTATATCGGTGATGCGCTTCAAATAGTGCCCCAGATGGATATTCATTTCGATTTGGCTTTCATGGATGGCAACAAGCGCCATTATGTAGAGTATTATGAGGTGATTCTTCAGAAAATGACTCCAGGGGGCTATATCATAGCCGACAATACATTATGGGATGGACACGTACTGGAGGCTCATACTTCACAGTCTGATACACAGACTTTAGGCATCAAGCATTTTAATGATTTGGTGGCAGAGGATAGTCGTGTGGAGAAAGTGATACTTCCTTTGCGCGACGGATTGACTATTATCCGGAAAAAATAACATTATAAAAAAGAAATTATGGAAACAACCAGACAAAACAAGATTGCACGTCTCATTCAGAAAGAACTGAGTGAAATCTTTTTGCTTCAGACTAAGTCGATGTCCGGCGTGTTGGTATCTGTAAGCATTGTGCGCATCAGTCCAGACATGAGCTATGCCCGTGTATATCTTAGTGTATTCCCTTCTGAAAGAGGTGAAGAGATTGTGAAGAATATCAATGATAACATGAAATCTATTCGTTTTGAATTAGGAAATCGTGTTCGTCATCAGTTGCGTATCATTCCGGAACTCAAGTTCTTTGTGGATGATTCACTAGATTATGCAGCGCATATTGATGAGTTGCTGAAAAAATAATAAAAGTCGTCTTTTATAATATAGCAGGAGCACATAGGCGGTTTGTGGAATACAGACCATCGGTGTGCTTCTTTATTTTTATATCTTAATGTATTTGTTGTCATTATGAATTTTCCTTTTTATATTGCGCGTCGTTATCTGTTTTCTCGAAAGTCGCATCATGCCATCAATGTGATTTCAGCCATCTCTGTTTGTGGAGTAGCTTTTGCTACTCTGGCGTTAGTATGTACGCTTTCTGTTTTTAATGGCTTTCAAGACTTGGTAGCAACTTTCTTTACAGCATTTGACCCAGAATTGAAGGTGACGGCAGTGCAAGGCAAAGTGTTTGATACCAAGGACAAGCGAATATTTGAAGTGTGTGGCTTGCCGGAAGTGGAGGTCAGTTCTGCTTCGCTCGAGGATAATGTCATGGTGCAATACAAAGGGCGGCAAGCTATGGCCATACTGAAAGGGGTGGAAGATAATTTTGACCGCCTGACTCCTATAGACAGTATTCTTTATGGGAGTGGGAAGTTACGCCTTCATGATGAAGTGGCTCATTATGCGATTCCCGGAATTCAGTTGACTTCCACTTTGGGGACTGGCATTCGGTTTTTGGACCCTTTGGAGATTTATGCGCCGCGACGCGGGGCAAAAGTTAATTTGGCTAATCCTGCTGCCAGTTTTTCTACGGGAAATTTGTTTTCTTCTGGATTAGTGTTTGCTGTCAATCAGGAAAAATACGATGCCTCTTATATATTGACATCTATTCAGTTTGCACGAAAGTTGTTTCGTTACACAACAGAGGCCAGCGCATTAAATTTAAAATTTCGTGCTGACAGCGATATTGCGGTGCTGAAAAAGAAAATACAAACCATATTAGGCGATGATTTTAAGGTTCAGAATCGTTATGAGCAGCAGGCGGATACTTACCGCATCATGGAAATAGAGAAATTGATTTCCTATTTGTTTCTTACTTTTATTTTATTGATAGCTTGCTTTAATGTGATAGGCTCTCTTTCTATGCTTATCATTGACAAGCGAGAGGATGTGGTGACATTGAGGAACCTGGGAGCGTCCGACCGTCAGATTATCCGCATATTCCTTTTCGAGGGGCGTATGATTACTTTCTTTGGAGCTTCAATTGGAGTGTTGGGCGGATTGTTGCTGTGCTGGCTGCAACAAGAGTACGGATTTATATCTTTAGGTTCATCGGGCAGTTTTGTAGTAGATGCTTATCCGGTCAGTGTGCATTTTTCAGATGTCTTGCTGGTGTTTATCACTGTTTTGGTTGTCGGCTTTATGTCTGTATGGTATCCGGTACGTTTTTTGAGCCGCCGTTTATTGGTTAATTTTGATAAATAATTTTAGGTAAAAGTCTGAAATAAAGCGGGCTTTTTATACATTTGTCGGCAGATTAAATTAAATAGTAAGAATATTATGAAAAAGAGTTTTTATTTGTCATTGTTTGGCGGGGTTTTGCTGACAGCATGTACCCCTTCTTCTAGGTATGAAGTATCAGGAGCACTTACTGGTGTGGCGAGCGATACTCTTCTGGTACGTTCTTTCGCAGTAACTCCATCGGGACAACCAGACGAGGTGCAGATGGACACAGTACCTATGGCTGATGGTAAGTTTTCATTGAACATAAAAAACGATGTGTTGAAGCAAGTGTATATTTGGGCCAAGCCTAGTATGGTGCCCGATGCGCAAGGTAGAATTGCCGCCATGTCAATGCGTCCGGCTGTTTTGCTGTTGCTTCCTGGAAAACAAGTGACAATAAAAGGCTCTTTGGATGATTTTACGTTGGGGGGAGATGCTTTCTATGAAGCATACAATTCTGTTCAGGCTCAGTTGAAACCTTTTGAAGAGAAACTGGATTCTTTGAGCGCACATTGCAGCAAGATGAGTCAGGAAGGTGCGCCTGCCGATTCTGTACACAAGGCTTATGCTCCATCCAAGCAGATTTTGGAAGATATGCGTCAGGTAGCGGTAGACTATATCCGTAGCCATGCCGACCAGGATGTGTCATTGTTTATTCTGTCTCAGACTCCTATCAAATTGGCAGAACGTCAGAAACTATTGGATGAGATGGCAGAACCGGTAAAAACAGGTGTGATGAAACCGCTTTATGAAATGATGAAGCAAAGCTGTGAAAGAGAAGTTGCCCGTAATGCTGCCCGTGAAAAGATAAAAGAAGGAGTACAGGCTCCCGATTTCACCCTGAAGACTATCGAAGGAAAAGATTTCTCGCTCTCTTCTTTGAAAGGTAAGTATGTAGTGCTTGATTTTTGGGGAAGTTGGTGCGGATGGTGCATCAAGGGGTTCCCTGAGATGAAGAAGGCCTATGAGGCTCATAAGTCAAAGATTGAATTTGTAGGGGTAGACTGCAACGATAAGGAAACTAAATGGAAGAAAGCGGTTGCTGAACATCAGTTGCCTTGGATTAATGTTTATAATGCCGGTAATCCGGATGTGGCTATCATGTACGGAGTTTCTGGATATCCTACCAAGATGGTGATTGATAAAGAAGGAAAAATTATCAAGATTGTAGTAGGTGAAGACCCGGAATTTTATACTTTCTTGAATAAATTGTTGAAATAAGAAAAATAGTTGAAAACCGTTGGAGGTCATTCGTCTTTTCGGATGACCTCTTTCTTTTTTGACACAATTGGATATCTGTTTGCTTATCTTGGTACGTTTTTTTATCTTTGTAAAAGAATCATAATGTCCATTCGGGATAAATTAAATAAACGAATATATGAAAATTGTAAATTTCAGCCAGGCCAACACTTTGTTGAACCAATTTGTGGCAGAAATCCGTGATGTAAACATTCAAGGTGACAGCTTGCGTTTTCGCCGTAATATTGAACGTATCGGAGAAATTATGGCTTATGAGATTAGTCGTGATTTCCCCTACAAGTCATTAACCATACAAACTCCATTGGCACAAGCTACGGAGAATGTACCAGCTATACAACCTGTAATCGGTACGATTTTGCGTGCGGGACTTCCGTTGCATCAGGGATTTTTGAACTACTTTGACCATGCTGAAAATGCATTTGTTTCTGCTTATCGTAAATTTATAGACGATGATAATTTCGATATTCACATCGAATATATCGCTTCTCCTCGTTTGGATGGGAAAACGTTGATATTGGTAGACCCTATGTTGGCAACCGGAGGTTCTATGGAATTGGCATATCGTGCGTTGTTGACAAAAGGAGAGCCTGCCCATATACATGTAGTGTCGGTTATTGCCAGTCAGCAGGCGGTAGATCATGTGGCAAAAGTGATGCCGGCCGACAAGACAACAATCTGGTGTGCTGCCATTGATCCGGAGTTGAATACTCATTCTTATATTGTTCCAGGCTTGGGTGATGCCGGTGATTTATGCTATGGTGAAAAAGAATAAATAAGCTCAATTTAGGTGGTTTTGAGACGAGATGTTCTTTCTTTAATATAGAAAGAGAGCATCTCGTCTTTTTTATTGCTGTTCAAATCATGCCGTTATTTTGGTGAAAATATGTCGACATTTGGTGAAAAATATGCCGTCATTCTGATGAAAATATGCCGACGATCTGAAAAAAACATGTCGACGATCTGAGGAAAATATACCGATGATTATTTAGTCTCTTCGAAATCCCTCTTTTGATACATGTTTAAAACAAATAAAACAGTGACATGTTGATTGTTGTTTGTTGCCTGTTAGGATATCCTATTTGATATGCACTTTCGTGATTCTTTTTACTACGATAGTAATATGAAAGCCCTATGGTTGTACCAATTCGCTGTTTATTCTTTAAAGTGTATGCATGAATAGCTTGTAGGCTAAAGGCTTGTGCAGACTCACCTCTGATGAGGTAAGGAATATAAGATTGCTGGAGAGCCATGAAATTATCTGATGAGATTGGGGTCTTAAATGTGTTGGATAAAGGCAGTCTGCTTTCCCATTTTGAATAGAACTCCATTTGATGTTTTTGTAAGCGTAATTTATAGCTCAAATCAATAAATGGTTGGACGATGGAGTTCATAATTTCTTTTTCGGGCGACAGGTAAGTCTCTTTATAATAAAGCAGTTTGCTCCCTAGTGAAAACTCAATTGCTTGCCTGTTAGAGAAATGATTGGTTGCCTTTAAGGTGAAATTAGAATGACTTTGAGTCAGTTTATAGAGTTGGTTTTCTCCAACTTTGGTGTAGTCATATAAACTCTGCTCCTCCGAAACCTCTTTATTCTCATAGATACTTTCTGTACCCTTTCGGATAGAGTAATCTCCGGAATAGAGTAGGTAGGTAGACCATTTCCCGAATCTTTTTGATAAGATGATTTCACCATATAACTGGTGTGTATTTGCTTGGAAGAGGTTCTTGTAGGTGTTTTCTTCCGTATCCATCCGTTGGAAGTGGTAGCTTAGGCTGGCCTGGTAGTTGAAATCTTCTATATGATTTAGCCGGCGCTTGAAAGTTATATTGCTTTTAACCCCTTTAATACTCATCATCCGGCCGTAGTTATATCCAGCTTTACTTTCTTTGTGGCTCCATTCACCAAAGCCATAGAACTGGAAATACTTAACAGAAGCGTGTTTATATCCTCCTACTGAAATATGTTGCTTGTTTAGTTCAGGCTGTATATAAGCAGAGAAAATTTGATTCCTGAAGGAAGTGGCTATGCCGGCATTCATTCGGAACCATGAATTGTAAGCCGATTGTTTGGGGTCTGTTTGTTTGGAAGAAACAATTCCTTCGTACTCTCCATATACTCCCAGATAAGTTTTTCGGAGGTTGAATCCAAATCCTCCTTTTACTGTATAAGTTTCTTTTCGCACCTTTCCGCTTCCTAGTGAGTCTGCCACCAAATAAGGATAGTAATCCATAGGATTGATGGCATAATTTAGTGAAACATCTTTATTGTATTCGCGTACATAAGAGGCGCTGCCATATAAAGTTCCTAGATGTGTATAATGTTTTTCACCAGACGCATAAGCGCCACCGGCTAGGGTGTGATTGCCTTGGTGAAAAAGGAAATCACCTTGAGTCTTGGTCGTATATATCCCCGAGCGGATTATGTTTTTGTGAAAAGAAGGGAGCCCTAATGAAAAGGTAGAGTCATTGGCCATCCAGTGTATCAATGCCGGGTTCTCTCGTAAAGAGAATAAACCTTTATGGTCGGGGCTCTCAGGTGATAACTTTAGGCTGAGGCTCAAGTCGTTTTGTGCATATGTAAGAAGGCAAGCACTCCATAAGAGGAGAGTTGTACAGATTATTTTTTTCATTTTTTTATGATAAGTCTTGAAGTCAAATTATAAATTCATAATGATTTCTGCCCCAAAGAAAGGAGCTTTCCAATTTCTTTGTGTCTTTAAATAATTGTTTTGGTATATAGGGTTTATATCCAGCAAGTTATTGGCAAAGAATGATAGTCTGATATGTTTGTTCAGTTCTTTTGTCAACTTGAGGTTTAGTACCATTGATACGGGAAGGCGATTCGTGTTGTACTTGGCCGACAAGAAGTCGCGTTTCATACTGTGGAATCTAGGATCTGCTTCTATTTCCTCTGGGGTAATGTGAGTAATGATACCGTCGGTATCCATATAGTGCGATGGGTATACATCTACATTTTTTCCCAAACGTGAAGACCTTATCCAAATAAGCTGGAAGAAGTTGGTGAATATCAACTTTAGTTTGGGTATATGGGTGTTAATCCATAAATTGGTATTGAAACGTTCAGAATAAGTCTTGTCGAATCCATCATAAATGCCTACAAACTGATAGGGCTTGTTGTTTTCAGTGATTGAAGGACGAAACATGACCGGCACTCCACTGGTGTATAAAGTCTTATAATATGCTCCATTGATTTCAATCTCAGACTTGATGGCTTCTATCCGTGGTATTCTTATACGATATTCAATACCTTTTTTCACCACTTTCGAACTATTGGTTGGGGTGTTGTAAGTGGTAAAGTCTTTTTTAAGATAAGAGTTGAAATCTTCTTTTGACGGTTTGCCGTCTACTGGATATTTTAGTTTGTCGTAGTACGTGTATGCCACAGGGATATATTTGGTGAAATATTCTATCCCTCCAGCCATTTTTTCTTGGAAGGCAGAGAGGGAAAAGTTATATCCGTTCCATGCCATATCCCATCCTATTTCAATTTTCTTGTTCTTGTTTTCGCGTATCTGCGGATTCTCGGGGTTATGTATCTTGGTGTTTGTAATCAGCAAACGTTTAGACGGATCTTCAAAATAAGCATTTAATACGATGAAATCTTGGTAGATTTTGTCTGGATAGAGATAGTCTGCCGAAGGCAGCTTGTTTTCTATGCCAAATCCGGCTCTGAATGTATTGGTCATTTCCTTCCCTTTGGCTTTGTGGTGCAAAGTATAAGAAAACTGGATACGTGGTTCCAATAGTAGCTTATTATGCAATGTATATTGTTGAGGTAGATTGAACATTTGAGTGCCTCTAAGTCCAAGTGCGGAAATAAATTCATGTTGTTCCTTTTCATAACGTAGTTTGCTGTCCAAGTAATAAGCCATGTTTACCAATGCTGGGATGGCATAGTTGGGGCGTGGGCGAATAAAGGAGCTAGAAGGGAATGGTGGGCGGGTAGGGTCTACTATCGAGCCCTTTCCTTTATTCTTTATTCGGTGCATTGTACCTCCTGCCTCTATGGTATAATTAAGGTGTGAAGTGAAATTCCCACTTTTATTGGCGTTGATTCGTGCATAGGTAGTGCGTGGCTTATTTTCTATGGAATAGGAAGTACGATAGTTTTTGGGAAGATATTCTCCTTCACTTTCTCCTTCTACCAAAGAACTTTGTATCGCTGATATTCCTTGGTTGAACACTTTTTTGTCGTGAAATAAATTGTCTTTAGAGAAGTCGGCCGATACAAACAACTCTATTTTATCGATAATAGGCTTGTTGAGGGTAGCTTCCAGACGGGTTGACCAGGTGTATCTTTGATAGGTAGTCTTGTATTTTTCTTGGTTTTCAATAATTTCTTCATCACTTTTCATATTATTGAATGAACTTACGAAACTTAGTTTTTGGTCGAAGTTGATTTTACTTTCTCCCCAATAGAATACATTGTTATAGTTGATTTGAGTAGTTATACGGTTATAAGCCGACTTGATTTCTCTCACGTCTGCGGCCGACTGTACGATATCTGCCCCTATATGTAAAGTTCCTAGTCTATCAGATAATTTAAATCCTTTTCCTATGTAGAGTAATTTATTGAGTGGGTCTAATTTGGTGCGGAAGCGTAAAGGGGTTTCTCCTTTTTTAGAGTGTAATTGGATGAGCCCGCTACTGAGGTTTCCTTCTTTGGCGGAAGCAATTCCTTTGGTTACAGTAATACTTTCTATATGGTCGGTAGAAAGGGTGCGCAGGTCTATTCCGGCATTGACAGCCGAATTGCCATTGGGGTCAATGGCAGAGTTGCCGGTAAAGCCTGACATCTGTACTCTGTTTCCGTCGTTCGACATTGGAATCCCGTCTACAGTTACTCCCATACCAAAAGCGGTAGACAAGTCGTTTCCCGACTGTCGGAATGAAACATTGTTACGGGCTTGCATGTTGTTGCTTCCCGTGATGCTTCCAGGAAGCAGCAGAAGTGCATCGGTTACAGAAGTGGGTTGTATATACTCCAGAGCTTCTTGTCCAATTTTCACGTTGCCTCCTATTTTGTCTTGGTAGTTGGCTGTGACGGTAAATTCATCCAGTTCAATGCTCTGAGGTTGTAATTCGATGTATAGGAATCCGCTTTTCTTTCCTAGTTCTAACTTTTTTGGAGCATATCCAAGGCTATTGATTTGTAGGACGATTGATTTTTTGACAGGTATAGAAAGCTGGAAGTTCCCATCCATGTCACATCCAGTTCCTTGATATAAGTCTGCAATATAGATGCTGGCAAAAGGGATACCTTGCTTGGTTTCGGTATCCATCACTTTACCTTTGATGGTAATCTTCTGTGTGGTCTGTGCCTGAGTGGAGAAAGTGATGAACAGCAAAATGTGTACGAGGATAAATTTTAAGTTCATGATGTTATGTGATGGCTCTGTAAATATTAGTAGACTATATCAGATTTTATAAAGTAAAGAATGGTGCTTGCATAAGAAATATGCAAACACCATTGGGAATCAAAGTTGTTTTATGATTATTTCTTAGGATAGTTCTTTGCACCACCTGTAATCATTTCAAAGTCATCCTTACCACTGTTGGTATCTTGTACGGTTTCATGACCGTCTTCAGATTGGATTCGCTTGCGTTGTACAAAATATCCGTAGAATCCATCTCCAGGCATTCCTGTTCCAGGTATCATGAAGGCATTGAGGTCTACTGTTCCTGGTAGGGTCTTATGATACATAGCATTGATTACTCCTGTTTCCACTCCATCTATGATATATTTAGAAGGAAGTTTTACATAGTCTTGTATCATTGTTCCGAAAGAGTTTGGATTGATGAATTTATCTTTGTTTTTAGCAATGAATTTCTCGGCACTTTCATTTTCAGGCAGGCGGAACAAGACCATTGGAGTTGCGCCTGAATACTGCCAGCTAAACGCTTGGTAGGTAGAAAAGTTTACGATTACATTTTCAACTTCTGGATTATCGGGAGTCATTGCATTTTCTACATATATTTCAAAGTCTGCACCCGAAAGGTCTAGGCTGTTTGGCTTGTCACCACCTTCTTTATGGTTGATGGCAGACATGGCAATGACAATACTTTTTCCTGGGTCTACTTTATGGGTTCTTCCGTTTCCTGGTATTGTATAAAACTGGCTTAATACAACAACATCCGGAAGTAACTTTTGCATTTCACTGGTTTCTTCTGTAGTATTGAAGTCTCCGGTTATACCAAACGACAACCCATCGGCAAACAATGGTTTGTTGCTGATGTTTCTGATGGTAAAGTATTGTTCGTAGAATGTATAGTCGTAGTTTCCGTTCTTGTTACCGTTAAAGTAGAGTTCATCCAAGACAAATGTCTTGTCGAATGCATTGTTTGCTGAAACGACTTTGATTTCTACTTGAGTATTTTCGCTGAAAATCACATTGTCTTTTCTTCCATAAGACACAGTTGCTCCTTTATCTTGACATTCAGCCTCTATATTATAAGAACCGAGGGGAAGAGAGAAGACTGCTTTTCCTTTGGTATCTGCTTTTTGGTTATAGGACTGCCCTGATTTCAAGTCGGTCAATAGAATATTAAATGTACTGAAGTCATTGATCGGCTGGTCGCTGGTTAATTGTACAGATAATTGGTTTAAAACAGCTTCATTGTCATCTTTACATGAGTAAAGGCATAATACAGAGAGTATTATAAATAATAATTTCTTCATAATATAATAGTTGTATTTTTTTTGTTGCAAATTTCTTGATAAAACAGAATTTGGGCAATACCTAGAAATGAGTGTTTTATTATTGGTTTCTGAAGTACGCTATTTGTAAAACAGCCCTAATATAGGTGAAAAGAAGTAAAGATAGTAAGACTTCATTTGTAGAGGGTAATAATTAATAGGTATAACAAGACTAAGGAAGATATTATTGAAAATGAGATAGAGAAGAATATAAATGAGATAGAGAGCACGAACGATTCTGTCCACTTGGATTATTGAAATGACAAATTGTAATTAATAACGAGTCTGTATTAAAGAATTATTTCCGTAATTGCTTGTATTATCTAAGGAAAACATCTACATTTGTACCGTATTTCAGACCCTATGCACGGAAAATTTAGTACAAACAATTAAATAATTTAAATTCAATCATTTATGTGGTTAAGTAATTCATCTATTGGAAGGAAAGTGGTGATGAGTGTAACAGGTATCGCCCTTGTCCTGTTTCTGACATTTCACATGGCGATGAACCTTGTTGCTTTGTTCTCTGGCGAGGCTTACAACATGGTTTGTGAGTTCCTTGGTGCTAACTGGTATGCACTGGTTGCAACTATGGGATTGGCTGCCTTATTCGTGATTCACATCATTTACGCTTTCTGGCTGACAATCCAGAACCGTGCGGCTCGTGGTAGCGAACGTTATGCTGTTACTGCAAAGCCTAAGAATGTAGAATGGGCTTCTCAGAACATGTTGGCTTTAGGTATCGTAGTAATCTTGGGCTTGGGTCTTCACTTCTACAACTTCTGGTACAAGATGCAGTTTGCAGAAATCGTGCATGAACCTATGTTGGGTGGTTTGCACGCAACAGACGGTTACGGTTACATCATGCAGACTTTCGCTAATCCAGTGTTCTTTGTGCTGTATTTGGTATGGTTGGCAGCATTGTGGTTCCATTTGACTCACGGATTCTGGAGCTCTATGCAGTCTTTGGGCTGGAATAACAAAGTATGGATCAACCGTTGGAAGTGCATCTCAAACATCTACTCTACTATCATCGTACTGGGTTTTGCCCTGGTAGCTGTAGTCTTCTTCCTGAAGAATATGCTGGGATGCAGTGCCTGCTAATTAAGTAAAGTGTAACTGATTAAAATTGAAAAAACATTATGACTAAGATAATCGATTCTAAGATTCCTGAAGGCCCAATAGCTGAGAAATGGACTAATTATAAAGCTCACCAAAAATTGGTGAACCCGGCTAACAAACGTCGTTTGGATATCATTGTAGTAGGTACTGGTTTGGCAGGTGCTTCGGCTGCTGCTTCACTGGGAGAAATGGGATTCCGTGTTCTGAACTTCTGTATTCAGGATTCTCCTCGTCGTGCACACTCTATCGCTGCGCAGGGTGGTATCAATGCAGCTAAGAATTACCAGAATGACGGTGACTCTGTTTACCGCTTGTTCTATGATACTGTAAAAGGTGGTGACTACCGTGCTCGTGAGGCTAACGTTTATCGTTTGGCTGAAGTGTCAAATGCTATCATCGACCAGTGCGTGGCACAGGGTGTTCCTTTCGCTCGCGAATATGGTGGTACCTTAGATAACCGCTCTTTTGGTGGTGCACAGGTTTCGCGTACATTTTATGCTAAGGGACAGACCGGTCAGCAGCTGTTGTTGGGAGCTTACTCTGCATTGAGCCGTCAGGTTGGTATCGGTACGGTAAAATTATATACTCGCTACGAAATGCTGGATGTAGTGCTGGTTGATGGTCGTGCCCGTGGTATTATTGCTAAGAACTTGGTAACAGGTAAGTTGGAACGTTTTGCTGCTCATGCTGTAGTTATCGCTACCGGTGGTTATGGAAACGCTTACTTCTTGTCTACTAATGCTATGGGATGTAACTGTACTGCAGCTATGTCTTGCTACCGTAAGGGTGCTTGGTTTGCTAACCCTGCTTACGTACAGATTCACCCTACTTGTATCCCAGTACACGGTGACAAGCAGTCTAAACTGACTTTGATGTCTGAATCTTTGCGTAACGATGGTCGTATCTGGGTTCCTAAGAAGTTGGAAGATGCAAAAGCTCTTCAGGCTGGAACTAAGAAGGGTAGCGATATCCCTGAAGAAGATCGTGACTACTACTTGGAACGCCGTTATCCTGCATTCGGTAACTTGGTTCCTCGTGACGTGGCTTCACGTGCTGCTAAGGAACGTTGCGACCATGGTTTCGGTGTTAATAACACTGGCTTGGCTGTATTCCTTGACTTCTCTGAAAGTATCGAACGTCTGGGACTGGATGTAGTACGTCAGCGTTATGGTAACCTGTTCGATATGTATGAAGAAATCACCGACGTAAATCCAGGTGAACTTGCTAAAGAAATCAACGGAGTGAAATATTATAACCCAATGATGATTTATCCTGCTATCCACTATACAATGGGTGGTATTTGGGTTGACTACGAATTGCAGACTTCAGTGAAGGGTCTGTTCGCTATTGGTGAATGTAACTTCTCTGACCATGGTGCTAACCGTTTGGGTGCTTCTGCTTTGATGCAGGGATTGGCTGACGGATATTTCGTATTGCCTTACACTATCCAGAACTATTTGGCAGATCAGATTACTGTACCTCGCTTCTCTACCGATCTTCCTGAATTTGCTGAAGCTGAAAAGGCTGTTCAGACTAAGATTGACCACTTCATGGGTATCCAGGGTAAGAAGTCTGTAGACTCTATCCACAAGGAACTTGGTCGTGTGCTTTGGGATTATGTAGGTATGGGACGTACTGAAGAAGGATTGAAGAAAGGTTTGGAACGCCTGAAAGAAATCCGTAAGGAATTTGAAACTGAACTGTTCATCCCAGGTTCTAAGGAGGGTATGAACGTTGAGTTGGATAAGGCATTCCGCTTAAACGACTTCATCACTATGGGTGAACTGATTGCTTACGATGCTTTGAACCGTAACGAATCTTGTGGTGGTCACTTCCGTGAAGAATACCAGACAGAAGAAGGTGAAGCAAAACGTGATGATGAAAACTACTTCCACGTAGCTTGCTGGGAATACCAGGGAAGCGATGAGAAGGCTCCGGTGATGTATAAGGAACCATTGGTTTACGAAGCAATCAAAGTACAGACTCGTAACTATAAGAGCTAATCAGTAGTACAGTTAAATTATTAAAGAATCTTACACAAATGGATAAAAATATATCATTTACGCTGAAAGTTTGGCGTCAGAACGGACCAAAAGAAAAAGGTCATTTCGATACTTTCCAGATGAAAGATATCTCAGGCGATACTTCATTCTTGGAAATGTTGGATATCTTGAATGAACAGTTGATTGAAAGTGGTAAAGAACCGGTAGTGTTCGACCATGACTGTCGTGAAGGTATCTGTGGTATGTGTTCTTTGTATATCAACGGACATCCTCATGGACCTGCTACAGGTGCTACTACTTGCCAGATCTATATGCGTCGTTTCAAAGACGGTGATGTAATCACAGTTGAACCTTGGCGTTCGGCTGGTTTCCCTGTTATCAAAGACTTGATGGTAGACCGTACTGCATACGACAAGATTATGCAGGCTGGTGGTTTCGTAAGCGTTCGTACTGGTGCTCCTCAGGATGCAAATGCTATCCTGATTTCTAAGCCTATTGCTGATGAGGCTATGGATGCAGCTTCTTGTATTGGTTGTGGTGCTTGTGTTGCTGCTTGTAAGAATGGTTCTGCTATGCTTTTCGTTTCTGCAAAAGTTAGCCAGCTGAACTTGTTACCTCAGGGTAAGCCTGAAGCTCTTCGCCGTGCTAAGGCTATGTTGTCTAAGATGGACGAGCTGGGATTCGGTAACTGTACCAATACTCGTGCTTGTGAGGCTGAATGTCCAAAATGTGTTTCTATCAGCAATATCGCTCGTTTGAACCGCGACTTCATCAAAGCTAAACTGAAAGACTGATAATTCAGGTTTTTAGATAGAATTAAAGAGTCATCCTTGTCTGTGCAGATGGGGATGACTCTTTTTTATTGATAAAGTCTTGTTTTGGAAGAACTTTTATACCCTTTCCTTTGTTGAATATGAAGTAATAACCGATAAATTGTATTGAATGAAGAAAATTTTGTTTTTGATGTTTAGTGTGTTGGCTATTGCCGTAGTAGGAGGTGTAAGTGTAGCAAATGCAAAGGAGGATAACTCTTCTGATAAGGTGAAGGTGAAACATCTTAATAAAGCAGATTTTGTAGAAAGGGTATATAATTATGAAAAGAATCCGCAGATATGGAAATTTGAAGGTGACAAACCTGCTATTGTCGACTTTTATGCTACTTGGTGTGGCCCATGTAAGATGATTGCTCCTGTTTTGGAGGAATTGGCTGTAGAGTATCAGGGAAAGATTGATGTCTATAAGATTGATACTGATGCGGAGCGTGAACTGGCAGGGGCCTTTGGGATACAGAGTGTACCTACCTTGTTGTTTATACCGGTGAATGGTGAGCCTAGAGTGATTCGTGGGGCAATGCCTAAAGCCGATTTCAAGAAAGTGATAGATGACTTTCTGCTGGCTAAGTAATTTTTAGATTTGTTATATTGAGAGGTAAGAAAGGTCCTTCAGAGGTAAAGATGCCCTGAAGGGCCTTTCGATTTTTAGGTTGGATAAAGCAAGGGGATGAGTGGATTATATGTATCTTTGCTTTCTATAAATATGGTATATATGATGAAAGATTTATCTCCCGAAACATGGACTTTTATATCCGAACATTGTAATGAGGATGTGCGTAAACTGGCTTTGCAGGCAAAGAAATATCCTTTGGTGGATATGGCGGAAGCGGTGGTGCAGATAGCCGGCAGGCAGGTTGCTGAAAAGAAAGTGCCTTTATGGGCTCAGACCGAAGGGATTCTGTATCCGCAGCATTTGTCGATGGAGCAATGTTCATCGGAGGTGACGGCCAGATACAAGGCCTCACTGGTAGAGGGGGAGTCGATGGCCGACCTGACATCGGGCTTTGGCATTGACTGTTCTTTTATGGCGCGTAAGTTCCGTAAAGCTGACTATGTGGAGCGGCAGGAGGTGCTTTGCCGATTGGCGGAGCATAATTTTCCGTTGCTGGGAGTCGGACATATCTGTATCCATCATGCTGACGGTACGGAATATCTGCAGACCATGGAACCGGTAGACTGTCTTTTCCTGGACCCGGCACGCAGGGATTCTCATGGAGGGAAGACGGTGGCCATTTCGGAATGTGAGCCGGATGTATGTACACTGGAGCCGCTGTTGGTAGAAAAAGGAAAGATGGTGATGGTCAAGTTATCTCCCATGTTGGATATGGCTTCGGCATTGAGAGACTTGAAGTATGTGCGCCGCCTGTATATCGTGGCTGTTAATAACGAATGCAAGGAGTTGATAATCGTGCTTCGTAAACAACCGGATGAGGAAGAACTGTCTGCAGGTGAGGTGATTATAAGTTGTGAACAGATTGTTAATAACTCAGAGCATCAATCGTTGCAGTTCACGTCGTCCGAAGAAAAGACAGCAGTCTGTCCCATCGCTTCTCAGGTAGGACGCTATTTGTATGAGCCGGGAGCTGCTTTGCTGAAGGCCGGTCCTTATCGGTTGATTGCCGAACGTTATGGGGTAGAGAAACTGCATCCCAACAGCCATCTGTATACCTCCTCAGAGTTGGTGGACTTTCCGGGGCGTCGTTTCCAGGTACAGGCTGTTTCCGGTTTCGGCAAGAAAGATTTGAAAAATCTGCTGTCGGACATTGACAAGGCCAATCTTACAGTGCGCAATTTTCCGAACACCGTGGCAGAGCTCCGTAAAAAACTCAAACTGAAAGAAGGCGGGGAAGTCTATCTATTTGCCACTACCTTGTCCGATGGCAGTAAGGTTCTGATACGGTGTGAAAAAGTATAGTTTCATTCAGCTGATATTCATGCGTGATAAAATCTCGTTTACTTGTTTTTTACGTTCACTTTCGGAAATATTCAGATAAGTAAGAGGTAATTCCACATTTTCATAAACGTTCAGTTCATCAATCAGATTGAAACTTTGGAATACAAAGCCGATATTCCCCTTTCTAACCTTGGTGCGGTCTTTTTCTTTTAAATGCCCTACCTCTTGGTTGTCTAGGAAATAGTTGCCTGCCGATGGGCTTTCCAGCAGCCCTAAAATATTCAATAAAGTTGACTTCCCGCAGCCTGAAGGTCCCATAATAGCTACAAATTCTTTATCTTTTACTTCCATACTGACATTATTTAACGCAATGGTTTCAACTTCAGTAGTACGAAATGATTTACATAGGTTTTCAATTTTAATCATAGTAGAACTTTTTTATAAATTTTCAACAGAGTAGATACAAGAAATATGCCAAAATAATATAGGGCTGATTATTAGTGGATTCTTGTTTTATGGCTTTCTTTTGAATGTCTAAAAACTAGACACTGGATGTATAATATCTAGACGAAGGTGCAATCGATTTAGATGTATGAAGCAAAAATGTATTGCTCTAGTCTTTAGAATAAATTCAAGTGTTATGTTGGCTTTTTCGAAATAATATTTATTACCTTTGAAATCACTTCGATAAATGATGTAAAAATAATGGAAGAAGTTAGGAAGATGGATTTGCAGATATTGGAAAGGTTGAGAAATGGTGATGAACGAGTTTTTCGTGAAATATACAATTGCCATTATGAATTGCTTTGTCGCTTTGCTAACCAGATGTTGTATGATAAGGCTTTGGCTGAAGAGATAGTGGATGATGTGATTTTTTATCTGTGGGAACATCGTGAAACAATTGAAATCACCTATTCATTCCGTGCCTATCTGATGCGTGCTGTACGTAACCGTTGTTTAAATGAATTGCATTCGCTGTCACACCGCGAGAAGCTGCACTTGTCTTCGTTTTTTCTTTCTGAGAATATAGATTTTCTAGATACATTATTTGTAGAACCAGACCAGCCATTAGGAATTTTGTTAGAGCAGGAGTTGGAAGATGAGTTGCTTCATAGCGTGGAGGCTCTTCCAAGTGAGTGTCGTGTCGTATTCAAAAAGAGTCGTTTTGAGCAAAAGAAGTACGAAGAGATAGCAGAAGAATTAGGTATATCGGTCAATACCGTTAAATATCACATGAAAAATGCATTGGCATTTTTGCAGAAACGGTTAGGGGATTATCTTAAGATTTTATTGATATATCTTTTTATGGAATAAAATTTTATTTTTTTATCTGGTTGATAAATAGTATGTTATGAAAATATTTAAGGAGCTTTTAAAAAAAAGTATATAAGTTCACTACCCTGAAAAGGATACTTTTTGTCTTAACTATAAAACCATATGAATTATGAATCGTGATGAACAGCAGCAAGTAGATGAATGGGTTTCCCGTTATCAAGAAGGTACATTGGACAAGGAATCCTTGAAACAATTAACCCGGTGGGCTTCTTTGTCGGAGGAGAATCGTCTGTATGTCCGTAATCAGTTGGAAGTATGGTTTTCTGTGGGAGTTGCTGGTAATCCTGTTTTTTTTGACAAAGGAAAGGCTTATCAACGTTTTATGAATCGCAGGCTACAAACTAGAACTCTTTCTTCCCATAAGGTGCGTTCTATTTCCTGGAATTCATTCTTACGTGTGGCGGCGGTAATATTGATGTTTGTATTGCCATTGGCAGGATATTGGTCGGGTAAGGAGTCGGTAAAACATTCGTTTGCTGATATTTCTGTTGAGGCTCCTATGGGAGCACGTACCAAACTTTATTTGCCAGACGGTACATTGGTTTGGTTGAATGCCGGTTCAAAGTTGGTCTATTCTCAAGGGTTTGGAGTGGACGACCGTAAGTTGGCAATGGAAGGGGAGGGATATTTTGAGGTGACACGTAACGAGCGGCTTCCTTTTGAAATCCAGACTAAGGAAGTTGGACTTCGCGTACTTGGCACTAAATTTAATTTTCGCAATTATTCGGATGACGAAGAAGTGACGGTCAATTTGATGGAAGGTAAAGTGTCCTTGCATAATGAGATGAAGGAGATGGCTGAGCTTTGTCTGGAGCCGAACGAGAAAATGGTGTTGAACAAGCAGACCGGAGAAATGATCAAGAGCAGTACACGGGCATCTCAGTCGAATGTATGGATTAATGATGAATTACTTTTTGACGAAGATTTGTTGGAAGATATAGCCAAACGCTTGATGCGTAGCTTTGCTGTGAAGATAGAAGTGGCTGATTCGCTTAAGAATCATCGTTTCTATGGTAGCTTCAAGGTTCAGGGAAGTACGATTGACGAGGTCCTTTCTGTTATAGCTTCTACTCATCAGATGCGTTACCGTTATGAAGATGGAAAATATATACTTTATTGAGTATATAAAATATGTATAACCTTAAAAAAGTAGAGTATGAAAAATAGAAAATCAAATTCAAGCTAGGTAATATTGATTGACTAATCGGAGAATGCTGGCACATCCTCCGAATTAGCAGCAAGTTGCTTCGTGAATGTAAGCAACTACAATTAGGATATCACAAAGATAATAAATCCTTAACTCTTAAATAAAACATTTACCTTATTTAAACTTAAATCAAAAGAATTATGAGAGCAATTAGTAAAGCTATGCTAATAGCTTCAGCGGCTTGTTGTCTTAACTTGTCGGCCTTTGCACAGGATATTTCGTTGAATGTCAGTAATGTGACTGTAAAGGAAGCCATGGCTCAATTAAAGAAGACATCAGGATATTCATTCGTATTTTCATCGGCGGATGTGAATACAAAACAGCTTGTTTCCGTGTCGGCTGAAAATGCTACTATACAAGAAATTGTCAATCAAATATTGAAAGGGCAGACAGGTTTGGACTACGAAATTCAAGGCAAGAAGATTGTCTTGAAGAAGGTTCAGTTACAGCAGCCAAAGTCGTCAAAAAACATTAATGTAACGGGTAAGGTTGTTGATGCTAAAGGAGAACCTATCATTGGTGCAACTATTAAGGAGGAAGGTACTTCTAATGGTACTATCACAGATTTTGATGGAAACTTTAAATT
>JARIAN010000052.1 GCA_029257865.1 Phocaeicola sp. | reverse complement strand
CTCGGCTTTGCAGTTCGCCGACTTGCCACTTTTCCAGCCTGCTGTTTTCCCCTTATAGATTTCTCCGCAGGGTATAGCTGATGGGATTAGGATGTTGTAAAACATACAGTTAATCTTTGTTATCTACATGTTAGTAGAGGTTAATTACTAAAATTGGACCGTCCATTCTACATGGAACACTATCCTAACTTCTTGCCAAAGAAGTATTTATCACGCAACCATTACGGACGCACGCATCTTAAAATAAACGTTAAAAGCTCCTACTAAAACTATAACGGCTGCAATCGCTTTCATCAAGTTTGACACCGGAGTTTGGTAGGAACTCACTTCCTGGGTGGCTTTGGTAAAGCCTGCGGCTCCCTTGCTGCCTGCCATCGCTTCACCGACCGATACCGTAAGGGCAAAGATGAACATGAGGCATTTCTGTACCACACTGCAGGCCATAAGGCGATTGACTGCTTTTTCAGAAGAACGCTGGATAGAGCGGAAGATGCTTTCGTTTCCGCATACGAGTTGATTGAGTTGTTTCATTGTATATTTCTTTGATAATGGATTTCATCGCCAAAGGAACAGAGGTCGCCAAAGAAACAGAGGTCATTCAAGTATCAGAGGTCGCTAAAGGAACGGTGGACTTTCGTCCGGTTGGTTTCGGGTGCATTTACCCGGCATATCGCATGCTTTCGCAGTGATAGATAATGGTACCCAGGTCACATTCACCGGTTTCTGCCAGCTGGTCGATGGCTTTGAAGATGTCATCCACCAGGATGCCGTCTGTCAGGATGGGTTCCCGGTAGCTCGGTGAGAAGTTGGATCCGGTTGAAGTTCCAGCTTCCGATGGGGCTGCTTCGGCATCCGCATGGGTAGTATCTTCAATTTCATCTTTATCAGCAGCTTCGGAAGAAGATATTTCTTCTTTATTATCAGGCTCAGCAGTTTGAGTCTGTGATACTGTTTCAGAGGAAGGATTCTCTGCCGGAACAGGAATATCTGATTGTTCGGTAGCTGTTGATGCTTCCGGATTGGAAACATCTTCACCACTTTCAGAAGAAGCATTCTCATTCGGTTGCTCATCAGATGTTGTCTGCTGTTTATACGTGTTGGAATCATTTTCATTCCCTGCTTCTTCCTGCTTCTTTTCCTCTTCCTTCTTCTTATCGTCCCGGATCACCTGCTGGGGCTGGAAGGAACGGGCTTCATCCGTGATGTCTATTTCCTCTTCGGATTGATTCTCCTGCGCTGCTGCCTCGGCTGCCTTCAGATGCTGGATGTCCATGAATATCAGAAAGCCGTAGTAGCCTATCAAGACCACAAAGAGGATTAAGATTACTTGTCCGTAGGTCATAGCTGTAGTTATAGGATGTTTGACAATACAATGGTTTCCTCTGACGGATAAGGCAGGAAGCGGAAGCCCAGTTTGGCTCCTCTCAACTCTGATTCCTGAATCCGGTGAAGGTCATCCGTATAATAAAGGATACCGTATTCCTCTCCGGCAATGTAGCCTTTGGACTTGAGCCATGAACGGAGTCTTACCCGTGCCCGGTTGGACACAACCTTGATGCGGGTGATGGGACTCAGCCCGAAGATAACCCTGCGTCTTTCCCTCCGCATAATATCAGAATGGATTCGTGAAAGCACCTTAAAATCTTCCAACGCAGTACGCTTCAATCCCATTCTAACAGCAATGCGCCGGGCATATTCCCGTGAAATTCCCAATTCCTTGCCTATCTCAGCATAAGACCGGTGAGTAAAATGATTGCGTACATAATCTGCATGCTCCATCCAACGGCTTTTGACCGCTTTCTTCAGCCCCAAGCTGCGGGCCTTTTCTTTTACAGCACGTTCGCACATACCCAAAACCTCTGCGGTTCTCGGGGTTGTTTCTATGGGATAGAGCTGGATAAGAACCGCAATCTTCTGCTCTGTCCAATTAGTCCTTTTCTTTCTCATAATCTTTTTGATTGAAATTTGTAAACAATGATTTCTTTTCTCTGCGAAACGGCACAAGCTGTAGAAGGTAAATATCAAAGAATGTACGGACAATGGCATTGACCATATCCGAACGGCTGCGATTATGGATGTTGCAGTCATCCAGCGAGTCTGCCAGATCCCGGTCCAGCCTGCATACCAGTCGTTCGCTTTTGACATTACTTTCATCGGAAATTTCCAAATTTTTCAGAAATCCTGTCCAATAATCTTCCACCTCCTTTGAGGGAGAAAGATGGATAGGTTCTCCGTCACTTTCCGTTTTCTTCTCACTTGTACCATTCGTCCGATCCTGGAGGCCGGATGATTTTTCCAACATTTCGGGCAACTTGTGCGTCAGGATAATGTCAGAATCATTGATGCCTTGTGTCAAGTCACCAATTTCCGGAATGTCTTTTTTCATGCGCTATGTTATTTGATGGTTACTGATAAATTTAATCTCGTCATTCATATTCCGATTCTTCCTTATCGGTTGTATCAGCAGACAGACCTCCTGCTTCGCGTTCTTCTTCATTTCCATCTTCATCCATGGCAATATGTGTAACACCTTCTTCCCGATTTTTTTTCTTGCCTATTTTCGGATTAAGATTATCCGTCAGTTGTATTCCGGTAAGCTTTGCCTCCCTCACTGGAGTTACCTTGCCGAAAATGCTGAAATAGATCTTGTCGAAAACATTGCCAACATAACGAATCTGCATATCCAGTGCAGCCACTGTACTGAACCGCTCCATATCAGCCCGCCTCGGTATTTTCCCGGTTACATAACCGTAATTAGAAAAAGTTTCCCGTGTGTTGTCCCAAAGTATCAGTTCTGAGCGCTTTCCTACGCGGTTGTCATTGAGGTTGGGAATGATGAAGAGCTGTGCATTCATACGGTCTCCAACTACCTGACGAAGTCTGTCAAGAAAAAGCAGAAAACTGGCTGTGGAAGGAACGGTCACCAGATCATAGTGGAAAGGAACAACGATAATATCTGAATTGACAAACATGGGGACCAGACCTTCCGCTTTCAAGCTTCCCGGTGAATCCATAAGCACCACATCAATCTCCGGATCATTATGCAACTTTTCAATCAGGGAGGTCATGGCCGTCTTGTCATCCGGTTCATAAGCCCATACTTCGTAAGGCACCTGTTCCTCTCCATATTTTTTAAGGTCTGTCTTACGGCACTTCATAATCGAGTGCTGGAAATCACAGTCGATTATTACCAGACGGACACCCTTCGTCACCAAGTAATTGGCAAAGGTCACACAAAGAGTTGTCTTTCCGACTCCTCCTTTCTGGTTGGCAAAGGTTACTATGACAGGGGTCTGTATCATGTTGTTTTTCGTTTGAGTTAAATTTGCAAGCAAAAATATGTGCAGAGATATTGAAAACCTAAATGCACAACATCAATGTGCTTGAGATTGCAGAAACATGGGTAAATAAGTCGGATGAACCTGGGTTTTTCAATCTATATGCCCGAATTGGTTGCAGTAGGCAGTCCCATGAAAGTCTTTCAAAAAATAGTGGTCCCCATTGGTTGTCCGGTTACGGATTATAGCCATATCCTGTTTCACAAAGAGCCGTTTATCTGCATGATCAAAACAATGTTACTTTCCCGTAAGCAAGTGTTTCCTTCTTCCGCAAAGGACCAGAAGTTCCTTACATCCTTAATGAACGTCCATCATCCACCTCATCGTAGTCGGTCTTTTTCCCTACTTCCCATTCGCGGTTGGCGCTGTGACTGCCGATACCTTCTTTCCGTAGCTTGCCCAGTCCTTGATGGGACTTCCGCTGCAAACTCTTGACTGGATTGAGCGTCTTCTTCTTGGACTTCTTAAACGGCACTCCCTGGCGCTTTGGCTTCTTGGATTTTTTCTTCACCCGTTCCACATCGAAGTCTTCTTCATTCAGGTTGATGAGAATATGCTCCTTGAAGTTGATGGCATAGTAGGTATCATCAACCTGACGGATGATGAAGCCTTCCTGGTACATGGCGCTGCGGGGGGACTTCACTTCGGGATCATTGAAGATTTCATGCAGACGGCCGACGGAATCGGCATACTTGGGAGGACGTTCCGTGGAGATGTCCACCAGGTCCGGCCGGTCCACCTTGAATACCTTGCACAGCATTTCCACTTCGGCTTCGTTCTGCGGACGGAACTTCTCAATGAAGCTGATGCGGTTGTTCCGGTCAATGGCCTTGGCCATGAAAGGCGGCAAGGGTCTGCTTTGGCCATCGTAGTAGATGACGCCTTTCTTTATATAGGCATGCTGTTTCTTGAGTTTCTGGAAAATTTCTCCCTGAGTTATCTTGGGATTGAGGGTCAGCAGCCGGTCTATGAATGCTTCTATCCGGTCAAAGCGTTGTTCGGGGGTAGCGAAGTCGAGCAGTTCTTCTACGGCTAGAACCCGGGCACCATGGATGACAGTCTTGTTGGCATGGTCAATCAGCATGTAGCCGTAGGGCTTGTCTTTCTTGCCGAAGAAGACCACATCCACGCCGAAGCTCTTCTTCATTTCCTTCTGCAGTTCTTCTTTGTTGGCGCATACGTCCCTGTATTTTTTCAGATAGGCTCTCAGCTGTCGGTTGCGCGCCTTGTCCTGATAACCTTTCTTATATAGAGTTTCAATCTCTGTCAGGGGGAGTTTCTTTTGGATTCGGCCGCCTTGCTTGACGAAGACGTTTCCGTCTTTCTGGAAGACTTCATAGCCCATGGTTCCCATCACGGCCTTGAACTGGGCAAAGGAGGAGAAGCTGTACTGCTTGGCAGCCTCTATGTCCTTGTCTGTTTTCTGCTGCCGGTCCATACCGAGTATCTTGTCAATGACCGCCTGCGAGCGTCTACGTTCATGGTCATGCTGTATCTTGCGACCGTCGGGCGCCACTCTCGAAGTCACAATGTGCAAGTGAGTGTTGTCTGTATCGTGATGGGCATAGATGAGCCAGGGTTGTCCGGGCTCGGCATACCCCATTTCCTGCAGATATTGGTGCGCGAAATCAAGTAACTGCTGTTCCGACATTTCATGGCCTTTGCAGGAAATGGCTACATGGAACTGCGGTTTCTGAATCCGGCTGTTCTGGGAACTGTAGAACTGGAGAAATTGCACCAGCTGTTTGGCGGTCGGATGTTCCGAGGCTTCCAGTCCACCGAAGTTCTGCATCTCCAGCAGGGTGGCCACTCCTTTATAGACCTTGTGTTCGTTGTAACCGACTGCATGGAAGTCTGCGCTTCCGGGAAGTATGGTTGCTATCATAATTTATATATTTGTTTGCTGATTCATGAAATTTGGGGTTGCGGACCAGACAGATTAAAAATCCCGGTCGCTTGTAAAACCGGATACAGGTTAGTCTATTCATCACACCCAAATACAAAATATCCGTTTACCTTTACTTAATCAGCCGTGTTCTGTTGTTCAAAGTTTCCAAGTCATCCTTTATCCTTTTCAAGATGTTCTGTACATCCTGAATCGAAGGGAGCAAGACTTCATTCACATAACCGGGTGACAGCAGTCCGGCAACCGCCAGTTCGTTGACCCGTCTGACCGACTGATTCAGGTTGCTGCCAGCCCAGGACAGTTCGTTCTGGAACTTTCGGTAAAATGCACACAAATCCTGCATCATCTCAATCTGTTGTTTGACATCCACATGGGTAAATTCTTCAACTGCTTTGCGGATATAATTGCTCACGGACTGGTAGGGAACGGCTTTTTCCTTCAGATTCAGCAATTCATCGGAGGTAAGCCGTAACTGAAATACTTTGGTACGCTGGTTTTTCATATGCCTTGACTTTAGTTGTTCGGATTCCCGGACACCTCTTTCGCGAAGCGAAACAGCGATGCACATCGCTCCGCTGCACGGCAGTCGGCAAGTTACCCTTGTGAGGACAAAACTTGTTTTGTAATGACAAGGGTACAACTTGCTTGGCTCCATATGCAACGCAGTTCGATGTCTTCCGGGATGATTTCAGACCCAAATTACCGCAAAATTTTGCGAAGCGCAAAAATGCACAACATCTTTCTGAGAGAAAATCTTCTGTCAAATTCACCTGTGTATCAAGCATTCTGGGACTTGCATTCAAAGGTTTTCCAAGTTCCTGTTCATTGACTCCTTGTTCATCCATATCATGGTGAAATGTTCACGAAGCATGAAGTAGAAACTGACGGTTGTTCATGTGGCTATAGAAACAAGGTTTGAAGTTTAGCTGTCGGAGGCATGCCAGTTACATGGCTGTATCATCCTGCGCTTGTTTGATTGGTGTTGCACAGTTTTCATAATGAGTGAAACAAGAGACAGAGGAACAACAAATCTGTAAACAGAAGAATGTGCAATCATATTGCCATGTGACTATTAACTGAAAGACAATAGGACATATAGCTATGGCATCAGTCTTTATTCAACCTATGTTTATATTTGCTTGTCATCAAAATAGCCATGACAGCACAAGGAAAAGAGCATTCAGCAATGAAAATCTGTAAACATGCGTTCTGTGATAAAAGGGAAAAAAGAACAATGGTACTGGCAATTATGGAACTGAACCCGGAGGGATAAAAAGAATAAGGTGTAATCGTATTGTAGAACCTACACATTCTGGACATTCAAAACTTCGGGCAATCAACATGATGTTCAAAGTTGCAGAGTGACAATGCTTGACAAGCACCGAGTTCATGGTCATAAAATGCAGAAAATGAGGTTGAAAGAACATGTATTTACACGAATAAAATACAGATAATTTCTTGCGTATCTCATTGATTTTTAGTATATTTGATAATAACAATCTACCTCGGCAGGAATTTTTTATAACTAAAAACAGATGACCATGTTTGAAGTGTTACTCCTTATATATATGTTGCCGGTCTGCATTCTTATCGGTTTGCTGATACGGTTGGCACTTTGGCTTATTCGCGTAATGCTGCGGTTGGCATTATGGCTAGTAAAGAAAACTTTCGTCTTGATATGGAAGCTGGTGACGCTTGCGTTTGTGCTGGTTATTTCCGGCAATCTGTTCCGGCAGCATTCGGACGGATAAAAGTGGGATGAGGAAAGGTACAATATGGAAAAAGCCGTATCTTCCTGTTGGAATGATACGGCTTGGTAAAGGTGTAACGGGTCTTTTCCCTCGAAGTAAGGATTGAACTGAAGCAAGTCGGTTAATTGATGAAACAGTTTTTGAAGCCATCAAACTTGTCGGCGACTTGCATCATATCCTGCTCAATTTTCTTGTTGGTGATACGCGCATAGATTTGTGTTGTTTTAATGTTGGTATGTCCCAGCATCTTCGAAACGGACTCAATGGGAACACCCTTGCTGAGCAACATCGTTGCAAACGTATGACGTGCAAGGTGGTAGCTGAGACGTTTCTTGATTCCACAAAGGTCAGCAATCTCTTTGAGATAAGCATTGATCTTTTGATTTGACAGGACTGGAAGCAGCCTGTTGTCTTTAGTCTTTCCTTTATACTTGTCAAGAATCATTTGAGGTATCTCCAACAAAGGGATATTACTCTGCACATTGGTCTTCTGACGGTTGATGATAATCCACGGACGGTTATCAAGGGTGATGATATTTTCCTGCGTCAGGTGAGCCACGTCGATGTAGGCAAGCCCACAGAAACAGGAAAAGATAAAAACGTCCCTTACCATTTCAAGCCGAGGTATCTCAAAATCTTTCTGCATGATGCGCTGTATTTCTTCATCCGTAAGAAAACCCCGATCCACCGGTTCCAGGTGAAAGTGGTGGTTCAAGAAAGGGTCGTGCGTCATCACGCCGCACTTCTGGGCAAAGATGACCACGGTCTTGAAGAATTTGAGCGTCTTGGTAGCCGAATTTGACTTCAGGGAAACCACTGTCTTCAGGTATATTTCAAAATCATGGATAATCAGATGCGTCAGTTCACCCGGCATGAGATCCTTTCTGCCGTATTTGGCATGGAGGAAATTCACAAAATGGCTTCGGGCTGCCGAATATTTGTGATACAAGGCAATGCTTTTCCCTGCACCAACCTGTGCTTTGATGTCCTCCAGATACTTGTCGTAGAACTCGACAAACGTAGTCTTGACCTTGTTCTTGCCTAAAAAGATACTCTTGATTTTGTTAAGGGTCAGGTCTTCTTCAAATTCATGCTTCTTGAAAATCATCTGCAGCGAATTTGAGATGTTGTCCAGCTGAGCATTCAGATTCAAGGATTCGCTTCCACGCCCCTTTACCCGGTTGGTGGAATTGTTCCATAGCTTCTTGTCAATGTAGATACCGGAAGAACCGACATTCAGCATTTCACCATTCAGGAAAATCCGGATCATCAAGGGAGACTTTCCCTGCTTGTTTTCGTAGTTTGAACGTACATAGTACGACACTTTAAAAATCATTCTCATAACGACTCAAATTTAATGTAGCACCATGGCTACAAAGTTCTACATAATCAGTTATGAATCAATGATTTTATAGGCTTCAAAATGGGCTTCATTTTTCGGTCACTGCTACATTTTTTTGAGGGGTCTTCAAAGTGTAGCAGTAAATGTAGCAAATAATGACCGAACTTTGAAGGCTAAACCCTACATTCAGGCCTTCACCTTGTTGGGGCGCAAAAATAAAAAAGCACCGTAATCAACTGATATACGGTGCTTTGAATGACTTTTTGAAGGCTTTTGTGAAGTCCTTCGTTTTTGTTTCAGCGGAGAGGGAGGGATTCGAACCCCCGGTACCTCGCAGTACAACGGTTTTCAAGACCGCCGCAATCGACCACTCTGCCACCTCTCCAAAACTCCTTTTAGAGTTGCTTTATTTTTCGAAAGCGATGCAAAGGTACGTATTATTTTTGAATGTGCAAATATTTTTCCAGTTTTTTGTGTAAATATCGCACGGCTATTTCATTTCCTGACTTTGACAACTTTTTCTTGATAAAAATATAAATA
>JARIAN010000060.1 GCA_029257865.1 Phocaeicola sp. | reverse complement strand
GGGCAAAAAAAAGGAGTACCGCTGTACTCCAACCTTTGTTAACCTTAAATCTAATACTATGAAAAACACGTTGCAAAGGTACGGCTTTTCCGGATATCTGCAAATTTTCCCCTTAAAAAATCATGTTATATAACACGTTTTAAGAATATGCCTTCCAAACTAAAACTGTTTTAACATTTAGATGAAATATACATTGAGTTAATTCTTTTCTTAAATATAGTATATGTATATAATCTGAAGCTAATGGATTATAAAATTTAAAACCTTGGAAATGTAAGATGTAAGTTATACCATAAATTCTTGAATTAATGGAGGTGGTAACTAAGGAACTTTAGGGGATTGGCAGAAAGTATTTTCCAAAGTTTGTGCTAGGGTAGTGAAATGATACTTTGACATCTCGCATCTCTATATAAAAAAGGATTAATGATGAATGAGTCATCATTAATCCTTTTTTAGTACTAAATGGAACCGTAGATGCAATTACTGTTCAGTCGCTTCCAGTTCTTTGATTTCTTTGGCTGCTACTTCCAACGCTTCATTGATATTGCTACATATGTTTTCTTGTCCTAGCAATTCATAGAAACCTGATTTTTCCAACACTTGATGAACCTTGGTGTTGACACCCGACAAAATAATATGAATATCTTCCTTTTGTGACATTTTACATAAGGTAGTCAAGTTGTGAATACCGGTAGAGTCGATAAAAGGAACCTTTCTCATACGGATGATACGTATTTTAGGACGGTCGCCCAAACGAGCCATAATCTCTTCAAATTTAGTTGCGATACCAAAGAAGTATGGACCATTGATTTCGTAAACCTCTACACCTTTTGGAACAATTAGATGTTCTTCATTAACCTGCATGTCCGACTCTTTATTAGGATCGATTTCGTCAGTAATGACAGAGATTTCAGTGGTTTCCATTACACGTTTCATAAAGAGTACACAGGCAATGACCAGACCGACTTCGATAGCTATTGTAAGGTCGAATATCACAGTCAGGAAGAAAGTGATCAGCAATACTGTTACATCCGATTTAGGGTTTTTCAGTAAACCTTTAAATACCCTCCATCCACTCATATTATAGGATACAATTACCAGTACGCCGGCCAAGCAAGCCATAGGGATATATTGTGCAAGTGGCATGAGGAACAATAAAATCAGAAGCAAAACAATGGCGTGGATGATGCCGGCAATGGGAGAGCGTCCGCCATTGTTGATATTGGTCATTGTGCGGGCGATAGCTCCAGTGGCAGGGATACCGCCGAAAAGAGGGGTGGCTAGATTGGCTACACCTTGTGCGATAAGTTCGGTGTTGGAGTCATGGCGGTCGTTAATCACCCCATCCGCTACAGCGGCCGATAACAATGATTCGATGGCTCCCAATACAGCAATGGTGATAGCTACAGGGAAAAGATTCTTGATGGCTTCCCAGTTCAGTGAAGGAACGGACGCTTTTGGAAGTTGTGCCTGGATACTGAAACGGTCGCCGATTGTATCAATACAGGTGATGCCACCATACATTTTCATCAAGTAGACACCTAATGTAACAAGAATGATAGCTACCAGTGAACCCGGTATTTTCTTGGAGAATTTAGGGGTGATGGCAATGATGAAGATGCTGATAAGGCTTACTATCATATTCCACCAATTGATGGTGTCGAAATGATTAAAATAAAGAATCCATTTACCTACAAAGTCACCTGGAACTTTTTCTCCTCCGAAGTTCAGTCCGAAGATGTCGGCAATCTGAGTGGTGAAGATAGTAACTGCGATACCGCTAGTAAAGCCTACGATGATAGGGTATGGAATAAACTTAATGACAGTTCCCAGTTTGAAGATGCCCAAAAGTATCAAGATAATTCCGGCCATCATAGTTGCTACCATCAATCCTTCAAGACCATATTGCTGGATAATGCCGTAGATAATTACAATAAATGCTCCTGTAGGACCTCCAATCTGAACTTTGCTACCTCCTAAGAATGAAATGATGAAACCTGCGATGATAGCTGTTATGATACCTTTTTCCGGGCTAACTCCAGAGGCGATTCCGAATGCAATAGCTAGAGGAAGCGCTACAATACCTACAATGATACCGGCCATGATGTCGGTAGTCAGGTCCGCTTTACTGTAATTCTTCAGCGTGTCGAACAATTTTGGTTTGAATTCAAATGCTTTCATTAAATGATAGATGTTATAAATCACAAAAATAAGTGCAAAAGTATATAAAAAGCAGCACATTCCTTATATATATAAGGTTATAATTTCAAAAGATGAGGTCTTTTATTAAAAAATAATAAAATAATATTGTAATGATTACAATCTTGAAAATATATACTATCTTTGCAATACAAAAATAAAACATATAGTAATTAACCAATAAATAACTAACAATTATGGGAAAGAGCGTTAAAGGAACAAGAACTGAAAAGAATTTGGCAATATCATTCGCTGGTGAGTCACAGGCTAGAATGAGATATACATATTTTGCAAGTGCAGCAAAGAAAGAAGGTTACGAACAGATTTCTGCTATCTTTACTGAAACTGCAGATCAGGAAAAGGAACACGCAAAGCGTATGTTCAAATGGCTGGAAGGTGGCATGGTGGAAATCACTGCAAGCTATCCGGCAGGTGTTATCGGTACCACATTAGAAAACTTGAAGGCTGCTGCTGCCGGAGAGAATGAAGAATGGAGTTTGGATTATCCTAAGTTTGCCGACATTGCTGAAGAAGAAGGTTTCCCTGCTATCGCTAAGATGTATCGTGAAATTGCAGTGGCTGAAAAAGGACACGAAGAAAGATACGTAGCTTTGGCAAAGAATGTAGAAGAAGGCAAGGTGTTCAAGAAGGATGTTGAAGTGGTATGGCAGTGCCGTAACTGCGGTTACTTATATGTAGGTACTGAAGCTCCTGAAATCTGTCCTGCTTGCTTGCATCCACAGGCTTATTTCGAAGTGAAGAAGAACAATTATTGATTTGTTTCATAATAGTTTGCTTACAGGCAAATTTGGTGGCGGGGAATTTTTGTGAGGTGGATACCAACAAAGAATCCCCGCCATCTTTTTGGGGGTAGAAAATACCTAATTTGTGGTATTGTCTTCTAGGATAGATATTTACAATTTTGCAAACGAATCTGATTATCAAATTTTTTAAACTTTTGGATATGAAAATTAAAGCTATTATAGGACGTGAAATTCTTGATTCACGTGGTAACCCAACAGTAGAAGTGGAAGTTAAATTGGAGTCTGGAGTAGTAGGTCGTGCTTCGGTTCCTTCTGGTGCATCTACGGGTGAGCATGAAGCATTGGAACTGCGTGACAATGATACACATCGTTATGGTGGAAAAGGCGTACTTAAAGCTGTGGAAAATGTGAATAAGGTGATTGCTCCGGCTTTGGTAGGATGGTCTGTCTTGGAGCAGCGTACTATCGACCATCGTATGCTTGAGTTGGACGGAACTAAAACCAAGTCGAATTTGGGAGCCAATGCAATCTTGGGTGTTTCATTGGCGGTAGCTAAAGCTGCTGCAGCTTATCTGAATGTTCCGTTGTATCGTTATATCGGAGGTGTCAATACATTTGTAATGCCTGTTCCTATGATGAACATTATCAATGGAGGTTCTCACAGTGATGCTCCTATTGCTTTCCAGGAATTCATGATTCGTCCGGTAGGAGCTCCTTCGTTTCGTGAGGGTTTGCGTATGGGAGCTGAAGTATTCCATGCACTAAAGAAGGTGCTTCATGGCCGTGGATTGAGTACTGCTGTTGGTGATGAAGGAGGTTTTGCTCCTGCATTGAACGGTACAGAAGACGCGTTGGAAGCTATTTTGCAGGCTATTCAAGCTGCAGGTTATGTGCCGGGAAAGGATGTAATGATTGGTATGGATTGTGCATCTTCTGAATTCTATAAAGACGGATTGTATGATTATACTATCTTCGAAGGAGAGAAAGGCAAGAAGCGTTCTTCGGATGAGCAAGTGGCATATTTGGAAGAGTTGATTGATAAATATCCTATTGACTCTATCGAAGATGGTATGAGTGAAAATGACTGGGAAGGATGGAAGAAACTGACTGAGAGAATCGGGGCTCGTTGTCAGTTGGTAGGTGATGACTTGTTTGTTACCAATGTAGAGTTCTTGTCGAAAGGTATTGAAACCGGTTGTGCCAATTCTATTTTGATTAAAGTAAATCAGATTGGTTCGTTGAGTGAGACTTTGGATGCCATTGAAATGGCTCACCGTCACGGATATACTACAGTAACTTCGCATCGTTCGGGTGAAACAGAAGATGCTACCATTGCCGATATTGCGGTGGCTACCAATAGTGGTCAGATTAAGACTGGTTCTTTGAGTCGTTCGGACCGTATGGCTAAGTATAACCAGTTGCTCCGTATAGAAGAGGAACTTGGTGGATTGGCTGTATATGGATACAAGCGTATCCGCTGATGAATAAGAATGTTTATTGATTATATTTTATAAAGAAGAATATCCCCCTTGTTCTTAGTCAACTAAAAACAAGGGGGATACTGTTTTTTATTAAGCGAGCAACTGGTTATTTACGTTTTTTACGTTTAGCCCATCCTTCTTCAGCAAAGTCGTCTGTCTTGAAGTCATTATCATGCTGAAAGAACTGTTGCCAGTCATTTTTACGTTTAGGTCCACGTGCAGAAGTATATCCTCTTTCTTCTCTGCTCAGTTTTTCCTTTCTGTCAGTTTTGCTTCTTTTTTCTTTTGTAGAATCAGTTTCGGCATTTTTACGTCCTCTTTTCTTTCCTCCTTTATCACTTTTCCCATTGTTTTCTCCAGCCACTTCAACAATAACTTTACGTCCGCCGTTGAGTGTCACTTTATTCAGAGCTTTGATTACAGCAGGAGCCTGTCCTTCTACGATTTCAAAGAAAGAGAAGTTCTGCATCAAGTCAATACGACCAATCTGGATATGTTCTTTTTTCAGGTTTCGGTTGATTAGTTCGATAATCTGGTTTGCATAGAAACCATCTGTCTTGCCCAAATTGAGGAACAATCTTGTATATCCCTTTTCCGCTTTGCGTGCGGTCTTTTCGCGGTCGCTGCCTCTATCCTTACGTTCTCTAGTTTCACCACCTTTGTCGCTAGACTTTGGCTGTTCAATTTCAGGAGCATTTTTATAGTAATCCAAGAATCGGTTGAATTCCATCGAGACCACTCTTTTAATCAAGTCCTCTTTGCTCAGCCATTCCAGTTTGCGGTAGATTCCCGGCAAGAATGCTTCAATTTCCTCTTCGTCTACCTTAACCTTTTCTATCTCGTCAATTACCTTAATCAGTTGCTGTTCACAGATAGCCTGACCGCTAGGCAATGCGCCGATTTCGAATTTCTTTTTGATGATGCGTTCTATTTCGCGCATTTTTCCTTTTTCGCGCATATTCATGATGGCGATAGAGATACCTGTTTTTCCGGCACGTCCGGTACGTCCGCTTCTGTGGGTATAGCTTTCGGTGTCGTCAGGCAAAGCATAGTTGATAACGTGAGTAAGGTCGTTTACGTCCAAACCACGTGCTGCCACATCGGTAGCCACCAAAAGCTGCAAATGTCTTTGGCGGAATTTCTGCATAACCAAGTCGCGTTGAGCCTGGCTCAGTTCACCGTGCAGTGAGTCGGCACTATATCCATCCTGAATTAGTTTGTCTGCAATTTCCTGTGTCTCTTTACGGGTGCGGCAGAAAATGATACCATAAATTTGTGGATAGAAGTCAACTACACGTTTCAGTGCCAAGTATTTGTCTTTGGCATGTACCACGTATGCAATGTGATGTACGTTCTTGCTACCTTCATTTTTTGTACCGATAGTAATTTCTTTCGCATCGTGTAGATAAGTCTTGGCGATACGTGCAATTTCAGGGCTCATAGTAGCCGAGAACATCAGTGTATTACGGTCTTCCGGTACTTTTTCCAAGATGGCATTGATGCTTTCGGTAAATCCCATGTTCAGCATTTCATCGGCTTCATCCATAACAACATCTTGGATGGTGCTTAGCTGTGCCACCTTACGTTCCATCAAGTCAATAAGACGTCCTGGAGTAGCCACGATGATGTGTACTCCTTTTTTGAGGTTTCGTATCTGGCTTTCAATTGATGAGCCGCCATATACGGGTAGTATTTTAAGATTGGTGATATACTTAGAGTAATCTGTTAAGTCGCCTGCTATCTGCAGACAAAGTTCGCGTGTTGGACACAAAACAAGAGCTTGTGGTACACAACGTTTTACTTCAATTTTTTGTATCAGCGGCAGACCAAATGCGGCTGTTTTTCCGGTTCCGGTTTGTGCCAGAGCCACTACGTCGTTGCGGTTTCCCAACAAATACGGTATTACTTCTTCTTGTACAGGCATTGGGTATTCATATCCCATTTCTTCAATAGCCTGGCGTATTTCTGCGGAAACGCCGAGTTCTTCAAATGTCTTCATTTATTTCAAAAATCTAATTCGGGTGCAAAGATACGGACAAATAATGGATTATTAGCTATCCTAATATGGTAATTAATAGGTTTTATAGAAAAATTAAGGGCTGGTAGAATGAACGCAAAGATGTAAAGATTTAGTGTTCTTCTTCGTTCTTCCAGAAAGTTGGTTGGGCGGTAAGTTTGGTCTGAATATACCAAATGCAGACCAGTGTCAGTAAGCCCCCTAGAAGGGCGGCGCCTAGAGCACCTGTTGTTCCAAAAGTAGAAGTCATAGTGGCTTCCGGGTCTTTTGTTGTCAAGAAACTCGCTACGGCAGTCGTGTTGTTTACAAAATGCATTATAATGTTGGGCAGCAGGCTTCCTGTCCGGTAATAGATCCATCCCAAAGCCAGTCCAAGGATAAAGGCGAAAGGCACTTGTGCCGGATTACCATGTACGATACCGAAAGTCAGTGAAGCGATGACAATACTCCAGGTGGGATTTCTCCATAGGCGCATCAAATGACCTTGTATAGCTCCTCGAAACAAAAGTTCTTCTACGATAGGTGCCAATACGGTGATAGAGAGGATGCCTAGAGGATGCTTCATCATATAATTAAACACCTCCTGTAGGTTATTGGGAAGTGCCACCTTTTCGCTCAAGTAGTTGCTCCATAGTCCCATGCCCACCATGAAGGCTATGGAAGTGAACATCAGTCTTCCATTTCCAATGCCGCTCCATGTCTGCCGGTTGAGTGCTACATATTTACCGGCAATCAAATGAATGCCCATAGCAACAGTGGCAAGAGCTTGCGCCCAAATGATGCAGTTCATATAATCACCGTTTGGTGAGGTGGGCAGATTGGTGGTATGCTGGTAGAGCATATATCCGCAGGAGAATATTCCATAAAAGGCCAGTTGATAGGCGAAGTAGTACAATACTAATTTAATGAGTCGTCCCATAAGAAATTGATAAGTTAGAAGTGACCAATGTAATTCTGCTGTTAACGTAGGCAGGATTTTGTTTGTAAAGGTAGTTTTTGTTTGATTAGTTCACAAGAACTTCGGGGGCTTTCTTTGGATTGAATTGGTATAAAGTATATTTTCTGTTGAACTACTTTTGGTTTATGGTCAGAATAAAATACCTTTGTAATTCTTATTTGTAGGCATTAGTCATCAAATGATTATATGCTGAAAGTAAGAGTATTATCATTTAATTCTATCGATATGAAAAAGCTGATTGTATTATTAGGGTTGTTTGGGATGTCATTGGCAGCCTGGGCGCAAACATTGACTTCACCGAACGGGAAACTGGTGATGGATTTCCATTTGGCAGAAGGCAATGTGCCTGTCTATTCTTTGACTTATAAAGGTAAAGAAGTTATCAAGGAGAGTCGTATGGGATTTCTGATTCGTCCTTCGTATGAATTTGATAAAAATTTTCGCATTATAGAAACAAAGGAGGATGTTTCAGATACAACCTGGAATCCAGTATGGGGGCAGAACTGTGTGGTTCGCGACTATCATAAGGAACTGTTTGTGGCTTTGCAGCAAGAAAACACCGGATGGCAATTCAATATCCGTTTCCGTTTGTTTGATGATGGACTGGGATTCCGTTATGAATTTCCGGTTCAGAAAGAACTCCGACATTTTACTTTGAATGAGGAAGTAACCGAATTTTGCTTGTCGGGTAATCACAAGGCTTTCTGGATACCGGCAGATTATGACACCAATGAGTTTCAGATTACGACTTCCAAACTTGCTGAGGTGCCGCAGTTGATTGATGAAGCACGTAATGAGGCCTTGGCCTGCAAGTCACCTTCACCAAACTTGGCGGTGCAGACTCCGCTAATGTTGAAGTCGGATGATGGATTGTATATCAATATCCATGAAGCGGCATTGGTCAATTATCCGGCAATGCATTTGAACCTTGATGCCAAGACTTTTCGGATGAGTGCTCATCTTACTCCCGACAAGAACGGAGTTAAAGGATTCATACAGACCGGTAGCCATACTCCATGGCGTACGGTAGTGGTCAGTGATGATGCGCGTGATATTCTGGCTTCTAATCTGATAGCAAACTTGAATGAACCTTGCAAACTGGAGGATACTTCATGGATTAAGCCGGTAAAGTATGTAGGTGTATGGTGGGAGTATTTTATAGGGGGAGGTTCCACTTGGGCTTATACCGATACACAAGATATCGTGATTGGTGAGACAGACTATTCCAAACTGAAGGCCAATGGTCATCATGGGGCCAATACTGCTCATGTGAAAGAATACATTGATTTTGCGGATGAACATGGTTTTGACGCAGTATTGGTGGAAGGATGGAATGAAGGATGGGAGGATAACTATGCGTATGCAAAGGAGTATATCTATAGTTTTACCAAGGCTTATCCGGATTTTGATGTGGCAGAGTTGCAGCGTTATGCTGCCGAAAAAGGGGTGAAGATAATCATGCATCATGAAACGACTTCTTCGGTGGTGGACTATGAGCGGCAGATGCACGATGCTTTCCGTTTTATGAACCGATATGGATATGATGCTGTAAAGACTGGTTATGTGGGGCCGATAATTCCACGTAGCGAGCATCACGACGGACAGTGGATGGTAAACCATTATAACCGTGTGGCGGAAACGGCTGCTAAGTATAAAATCATGGTAAATTCACATGAAGCTGTGCGACCTACTGGTCTGTGTCGTACTTATCCAAACTGGATAGCACAGGAATCTGCCAGAGGTACGGAGTTTGAATCGTTTAATGGTATCCGTCCGGACCATCAGACCATTCTGCCTTTTACCCGGCTGATGGGAGGTCCTATGGATTATACACCGGGTATTTTTGAGGGTGACCTTTCGGTATATGGAAATAATAAGGCTAAACTGGGCACTACTTTGGTTAAACAGTTGGCTCTGTATGTTACCATGTATAGCCCGCTCCAAATGGCTGCCGACCTCTATCAGAATTATGAAAAACATTTGGATGCTTTTCAGTTTATCAAGGATGTGGCAGTAGATTGGGACAATACTTATATTTTGGAGGCTGAACCGGGCGATTATATCACGATAGCTCGTAAGGCAAAAGGAAAGAACGAGTGGTTTGTAGGAGGAATAACCGATGAGAATGCCCGTGAAGCATGCATTGACTTTAGTTTTCTCCCCAAAGGGAAGAAATATCAAGCCATTGTTTATGCCGATGGAAAGAAAGCCCACTGGAAAACAAATCCTAAAGATTATGTAATAAGCACTCGTAAGGTAAGTAGTAAGACCATCCTTAAGCAGAGACTGGCTCCAAGTGGGGGAGTGGCTATTAGTATTCGTGAAATTTGATAATTGGGAATACAATCTAGAGTAAACAGATATTTTTATTGCATAAATACCTGTTTACTCTAAAGAATATAAGGATGATTTTTTAGAAAGGAATGTATCTTATACAAGGGATAGCTTGATAAGATACATTTTTTTATGTTACATAGGGTATTTTGTATATGGTTGATAATCTTTTGTTTATGTATTATGATAAGCCTTTTTATACCGTCAGGTGAGATTGAAAAATGATTTTTTTTGAAAAAAAATATTCTGAAGTCTTGCAGATTCAAAAAAAAGCAGTACCTTTGCATCGCAATCGAGAGAGATTGCTTTTATAAAGAAACTTTTTGGTGCGTTAGTTCAGTTGGTTAGAATACATGCCTGTCACGCATGGGGTCACGGGTTCGAGTCCCGTACGCACCGCACAAAAAGAGACTTTATAATTCAAGCGAAACTTTGGTGCGTTAGTTCAGTTGGTTAGAATACATGCCTGTCACGCATGGGGTCACGGGTTCGAGTCCCGTACGCACCGCATAAAAAAGCTTTGGTTCAAAAGAATCAGAGCTTTTTTTATGTCCTTAAAAGATTTTGGGTAATCAGTTGTTTTTTTTGAGAACTTAAGCAAAAGTCTATTTAAACAAGATTAGTGGGTTTGGTTGATAAATCTAGAGATTATTTTTTTCAGCTAAGTTGAATAACTATCCATGCTTTATGTAACTTGCAAATAAAAACAATTGTCTTCCTACTGTCTTCACTAACAGTTAAACAATGTAAATGCGCTATCCGATACTTGTTCGTTTGCGTACTGGTATTCGAGTCTTTTCAAAGAAAGGATTCTCATGGCTTAATGTTTTCTGTATTATATTGTTTATCAGAATTATATCCCCGATTTTCATATCTTCTGTTTTCATTCAAAAAAAATAAAAAACAGGCAAAAACACCTCTTTTCTTTCTATTTTGGTGGCTCATCCGACCGTCTCATCTAGATTATCGGCATATTTTTGCCCAATCTTCTAATTATTTCAGCCCAAATAATTACATATTTCCCCAAAAATGATTATACGATTCCCCAAAAATGTCGGTATGATTTCACAACTTTCTCATAAAATAGATGGAAATCTTATTTATATTCTTTCTAATTGATACAATTTAACCAGTTCAAAATGTTATAAAATGTATATAAGAGTAACTTTTTGCAAATTTGATTTGCATAAGAAAAGGTCAGTAAGATGATGCGAGGCATGCATTTCTTCCGATTCTTTTCCGATGAAAGCGGGATAAGGTAAAAATCTATTGAGATGAATAGAAAACGAAAATAATGAATTAAAGTAATAATCACCTTATTGCTTACAGAGTGAAAATTGCAAGGTTGGAATACCTTAAAACCAGTTTACTTTCACTATATTTGCACATCAATATCGAAACATTTAAAAATCAATTATATACATATTATGGAATATAATTTCAGAGAGATAGAGAAAAAGTGGCAGCAACAGTGGGCCCAGAACAACACCTATAAAGTGGTGGAAGACGAGTCGAAGAAGAAATTCTATGTGTTGAATATGTTCCCTTATCCATCAGGGGCGGGATTGCACGTAGGTCATCCGTTAGGATATATTGCTAGCGATATCTATGCCAGATACAAGCGTTTGCAAGGATTTAACGTGTTGAATCCGATGGGATACGATTCTTATGGTTTGCCAGCCGAACAGTATGCTATCCAGACAGGACAACATCCGGCTGTAACTACAGCTGTCAATATTGCCCGCTACCGTGAGCAGTTGGACAAGATTGGTTTCTGCTTTGACTGGAGCCGTGAGGTTCGTACTTGCGAGCCTGATTATTATCACTGGACACAGTGGGCTTTCCAAAAAATGTTCAACAGTTTCTACTGCAATTCGTGTGGCAAGGCTCAGCCTATTTCCAAACTGGTGGAAGCTTTTGAAACCAAGGGTACAGAAGGTTTGGATGTAGCATGCAGCGAAGAACTTTCATTTACTGCAGAAGAATGGAAGGCTATGTCGGAAAAAGAACAGCAGGAAACCTTGATGAATTATCGTATTGCTTATTTGGGAGAAACCATGGTGAACTGGTGTCCACAGTTAGGCACCGTATTGGCAAACGATGAAGTGGTGGATGGAGTTTCGGAACGTGGCGGCTATCCGGTGGTTCAGAAGAAGATGCGTCAGTGGTGCTTGCGTGTTTCGGCTTATGCTCAGCGTCTGCTCGACGGGCTGGACACTGTAGACTGGACAGACTCTTTGAAAGAAACACAGCGCAACTGGATTGGACGTTCGGAAGGTACTGAAGTTCGCTTCAAGGTAAAAGACAGTGACGTAGAATTTACTATCTTTACTACTCGTGCCGATACGATGTTCGGAGTTACCTTTATGGTACTTGCTCCTGAAAGTGAGCTGGTGGCTCAGTTGACCACACCAGAACAGAAAGCAGAAGTAGAAGCTTATCTGGAAAGAACCAAGAAGCGTACCGAACGTGAACGTATCTCCGACCGCCGTGTGACCGGTGTATTCAGCGGTTCTTATGGCATCAATCCGTTTACCGGTGAAGCTGTTCCTGTATGGATCAGTGATTACGTGCTGGCTGGTTATGGTACAGGAGCTATTATGGCAGTGCCTGCACACGATAGCCGTGACTATGCTTTTGCCAAGCATTTCAACCTTCCTATCATTCCTTTGGTAGAAGGATGTGATGTAAGCGAAGAAAGTTTTGACGCCAAGGAAGGGATTGTTTGCAATTCACCGAAAGAAGGGGTTACTCCTTATTGTGACCTGAACCTGAATGGTCTTACTATCAAAGAAGCAATTGCAGCCACCAAGAAATATGTGAAGGAACATCAGTTGGGTCGTGTGAAGGTTAACTTCCGCCTGCGTGATGCAATCTTCTCTCGTCAGCGTTATTGGGGAGAACCATTCCCTGTATATTATAAGGATGGTATGCCTTATATGATTGACGAAAGCAAACTTCCACTTCAGTTGCCTGAAGTAGACAAGTTCCTTCCTACCGAATCGGGCGAACCTCCATTGGGACACGCTACCAAGTGGGCTTGGGATGTAAATGCTGGTGAAGTAGTGGAAAATAGCAAGATTGACCACGTAAACGTATTCCCTCTTGAATTGAACACCATGCCGGGATTTGCTGGCTCAAGTGCTTATTATCTTCGCTATATGGATGCTCACAATAATGAAGCGTTGGTTTCGAAAAAGGCCGACAGCTATTGGCAGAATGTAGACCTCTATGTAGGTGGTACTGAACATGCTACCGGACACCTTATCTATTCTCGCTTTTGGAATAAGTTTTTGTTCGATTGCGGTGTGAGTGTAAAAGAAGAGCCGTTCCAGAAACTGGTGAACCAGGGTATGATTCAAGGACGGAGCAACTTTGTATATCGTATTAAAGATACCAATACATTTGTTTCTCTGGGACTGAAAGACCAGTATGATGTAACTCCATTGCATGTAGATGTGAACATTGTTTCAAACGATATGCTCGATGTAGAAGCTTTCAAGAACTGGAGACCGGAATACCACAATGCAGAATTTATCCTTGAAGATGGAAAGTATGTATGTGGATGGGCTGTTGAAAAGATGAGCAAGTCAATGTATAATGTGGTAAATCCTGACATTATCGTTGAGAAATATGGAGCAGACACATTGCGTATGTATGAAATGTTCCTTGGACCGGTAGAACAGTCTAAGCCTTGGGATACCAATGGTATTGACGGAGTACACCGTTTCTTGAAAAAACTTTGGGGCTTGTTTTATGACCGTCAGGATAATTTCCTTCCAGTAGAGGGCGAGGCTACTAAGGAAGAGTTGAAAGCTATGCATAAGCTGATTAAGAAAGTGACTGGTGACATTGAAACATTCTCTTATAATACCTCTATCAGTGCGTTTATGATTTGTGTGAACGAACTGAACGCCTTGAAATGCCGCAACAAGAGTGTGTTGAACCATTTGGTAGTGTTGATTGCTCCGTTTGCTCCTCACTTGGCAGAAGAACTATGGGAGAAGCTGGGTAATGAAACATCAGTATGTGATGCCCAGTGGCCGGTTTGCAATGAAGATTATCTGAAGGAAGATACTGTAAAATATACCATTTCATTTAACGGAAAAGCTCGCTTTACAATGGAATTCCCGGCAGATGCTGACAACGATACTATTCAGAGTACTGTAATGAACGATGAGCAGGCTCAGAAATGGATTGAAGGCAGAACACCTAAAAAGGTGATTATTGTGCCTAAGAAGATTGTTAACATCGTACTTTGATAATAGGCTGGATGTCTTCGGATAAATGGCCTAATTAAAAAGGGTTCTATATATGGAAGCTGATTTGAAAAAAAAGTTAGGCAGGGAGTCGAAAGACTACCTTGCCATTACTTTCGGTTTAATTATTTATGCGTTGGCTTGGGTGTTGTTCATGCTGCCGTATCAGATTACTACCGGAGGAGTCACTGGTATTTCTGCCATCGTTTACTATGCTACGGGACTTGAACTCCAGAACACTTATTTTATCATCAATGCGGTTTTCTTGATTTTCGCATTGAAGATTTTAGGTCCTCGTTTCAGTATCAAGACTATTTATGCAATTTTCATGCTGACTTTTCTTCTTTGGGCATTCCAGCAGATATTCAGAGATGCAAACGGAGAGTTACCGATGCTCTTGGGACCGGGGCAAGATTTCATGGCTTGTGTTATTGGAGCCGGGATGCTTGGTTTGGGGATTGGAATTGTATTCTGCAACAATGGCAGTACAGGAGGTACTGATATCATTGCATGGATTATCAACAAGTACAAAGATGTTTCTTTGGGGCGGATGATGATGTATTGCGATATCGTGATTATTTCTTCCTGCTATTTTGTCTTTCATGACTGGAGAAGAGTGTTGTTTGGCTTCTGTGTCTTGTTTGTTATGAGTATTGTGATAGATTATGTAATAAACAGTACCCGGCAATCAGTGCAGTTTTTGATTTTCTCAAAGAAGTATCATGAGATAGCTGAAGGCATTTCAACTAAAGTGAATCGTGGTGTAACCTTGCTGGATGGTCACGGATGGTATAGCGGAAAGGAAATCAAAGTGGTGGTGGTAGTGGCAAAGAAAAGAGAATCGCTCGATATTTTTCGCTTGATTAAAGACATTGATCCGGATGCATTTATATCACAGAGTAATGTGGTAGGAGTATATGGGGAAGGTTTTGATGAACTGAAGGTGAAATAATCTTTTAGAGAAAGGAGGGGATGCTCCTTTTTTAGTTAAAATATAGCAAGTTTATTCGGATAAAGATTTTTTTCGGATAAACTTGCTTTATTTTTGTAGTTATGAATAATTCTATTTACTAAATATAAAATCAAAAATCTAATATGTGGAGGATATTTCTAATGAGTATAATGTCTTGGTTATTGTGGTCGGGGAGTAAGGTCTATGCTGCGAGCGAAGCAGAACGGGTGATATTGAATGCCGGATGGCAGTTTTCGGAAGATGGCAAATGGGATTGGAAAGAGGCGCAAGTGCCAGGCACTATCCATCAAGACTTGCTGTCTCATAAACTGTTGCCCGACCCTTTTTATGGGATGAATGAAGCGCGGGTGCAGTGGGTGGAAGATAAGGACTGGGTTTATCGTACTTCTTTTCAGCTTTCTGCCCGGCAGTTGCAGCGGGGAGGTGCACTGATGTGTTTCGAAGGGCTGGATACTTATGCAGATGTTTATTTGAATGGAGCCTTGATTCTCAGGGCTGACAATATGTTTATGGGTTATCGTGTACCGGTTCTTCCTTTTTTGGTAGAGGGGGAGAACCGTATGGTAATAAGGTTCCGTTCACCTATTCGTGAAACTATGCCACAGCGCGAAAGCAATGGTTTTGATTACCCTGCAGATAATGACCATTATCCGCAGAAACTGAGTGTGTTCAGTAGGAAAGCTCCTTATTCTTATGGATGGGATTGGGGAATCCGTTTGGCTACTTCGGGTATTTGGCGGCCAGTGTCGTTAGAATTGTTTGACGTGGCTTCGATAGAGGATTTTCATATAAAGCAGTTGAAGGTCACATCGGAAAAAGCGGAACTTGAAAATGTAATAGAATTAAATCAAGTATCCGGAGAACCGTTGGAATTGTCGGTTAAACTTAACTATGCTTGTGGGAATCAGCAAGGCAAAATAGTGCGGACACAACTTTTCCAGCCTGGAATGAATAAGGTGTCTTTACCGCTCGATATTGATAAGCCAAAGCTGTGGATGCCTAATGGGTGGGGAGTACCTTATTTGTATCAGTTTAAGCTCACTGTATGGAAAGGAGAGGTCTGTATTGCAGAAAAGACAGTCTGTACAGGGATTAGAGATATTCAGGTAATCAATGAGAAAGATGAGCATGGGATGAGTTTCTATTTTAAAGTAAACGGCAAGCCTTTGTTCGCCAAAGGTGCTAATATGATACCATCGGATGCCTTGTTGCCACGTGTAACTCCCGAGAGGTATATTCGTTTGCTGGATGACGTGCAGACTTCTAATATGAATATGTTGCGTGTTTGGGGTGGAGGTATTTATGAAGATGATTTGCTGTATGAAGAAGCCGACAAGCGAGGAATTCTTATTTGGCAGGATTTTATGTTTGCTTGTACCACTTATCCGCACGACCCAACCTTTTTGCAGAATGTAGCAAAAGAAGCAGAATACAACATCAAGCGTTTGCGTAATCATCCTTCATTGGCTATGTGGTGTGGAAATAATGAGATTTATGAAGGGATTCGTTATTGGGGCTGGAAGAAGAGATATTCGAAGGCTGTTTATCGGCGCATGCAGCAGGGTTATGATACTTTGTTTCGTAAAATGCTTCCAGAACTGGTGCGCAGATTTGATGGCGGACGCTTTTATCTGGAAGGTTCTCCTTATGAATCAAATTGGGGCCGCCCCAACAGTTGGGGGATAGCCGATAGTCATAATTGGGCTATATGGCATGGGAAAAAGCCTTTTGAAACACTAGATACGTCTATCCCACGTTTTATGAGTGAATTTGGATTCTTGGCATTTCCGGAGATGAAAACGATTCGTACATTTGCTTCTCCCGAAGATTATGCAATTGATTCTCAAGTGATGAAGGCTCATCAGAAAAGTAGTATTGGCAATGAACTGATAAAGCAGACCATGGGATTGTATTATCGTGTTCCCGATAAATTTGAAGATTTGGTTTATATGAGTCAGGTGTTGCAGGGATATGGCATTAGGAGAGGGGTAGAAGCACACCGGCGAAACCGTCCTTATTGTATGGGAACACTTCCGTGGCAGCTGAATGACAGTTGGCCGGTGGCATCTTGGTCGGCAATTGATTATTTTGGCAATTGGAAAGCAATGCAATATCAGTTGAAGAGGGCTTTTTCACCGGTGCTGATAAATGTGTTGAAAAAAGAGGGACAGTTGAAATATTATCTTATATCCGATTGTCTGGAATCTGCTCAAGTGCTTGTTTCTTTCAATGTGTTTGACTTTTCAGGAAAAGTACATCGTAAGAAAGAGCTAAAGAGAGAGATGCCTGCAAACACCTCTTCATTGATTTATGAGGAAAGTTGCCAAGACGCTTTTAAGGATTGTAATCTTGCTACTTCTTATCTTCAGATGGTAGTGAAAGAACAGAGTACGGGTAAAATATTATCAGAAGAAGTGTTTTATCCGGTTTATCCCAAGGACCAGCAATTGTCTGATCCGTCTATCAAGTTGACTCGCCGTTTGCTATCCGACGGCAGTTTACAACTGACTTTGAAATCAAAGCAATTGGCAAGGGATGTATTTGTTGAGATACCGGTACAGGGTGCTCAATTCAGTGATAATTTCTTTGATTTGTTCCCTGGTAGAAGCAAGAAAATCATCGTATCTTCACCCGATGGGCAGTCGTTGGACAAGGTGGAAATTAAACTCCATCACTTGCGTTGACAGGACTTTTTTTCTTTATCTTTGCGAAAACTAAAATTGATAAGAAGATGAAGAAATTGGTCTTTGCTACAAACAATGCCCATAAGTTGGACGAAATACGCGCCATTTTAGGGGATAAGATTGAGGTGCTGAGTCTGAAAGACATACAGTGTGATGCCGATATACCTGAAACAGCAGCTACATTAGAGGGGAATGCTATCTTGAAGGCTGAATATATATTTCAGCATTATGGCTTGGATTGTTTCGCTGATGATACTGGTCTTGAAGTGGAAGCCTTGAATGGTGCTCCAGGAGTCTATTCGGCACGTTATGCAGGAGGTAACGGACATGATTCGGAAGCTAATATGCGCAAATTGCTTGCCGAACTTCAGGGGGAAACTAACCGGAAGGCTCGTTTCAGAACTTGCATCTGCTTGATTGAAGGGGGAGAGAAGCATTTGTTTGAAGGGATTGTCAATGGTTCGATTATTGAAGAGAAGCACGGAACTTCCGGTTTCGGATATGATCCGGTATTCGTTCCACAAGGATATGAACAAACTTTTGCCGAACTGGGCAATGAAATAAAAAATTGTATCAGCCACCGTGCACGTGCGGTGGAAGAATTGTGCAAATATCTTAACCGATAAAAGAAAAAATCCGTTGTAGACTGCCTATAAGGCCATCTGCAACGGATTTTTGATATTTTTGAAAGAATGTATTATACGTTGAAACGGAAATGCATGATGTCACCGTCTTCTACGATATACTCTTTACCTTCTACATTCAGTTTGCCAGCTTCGCGTACAGCAGCTTCCGAACCATACTGGATAAAGTCGTTATATTTGATTACTTCTGCACGGATGAAACCTTTTTCAAAGTCTGTATGTATAACTCCGGCACATTGAGGAGCTTTCCAACCTTTGTGGAATGTCCATGCGCGGACTTCTACTTTACCTGCAGTGAAATAAGTTTCGAGGTTCAGCAGTTTGTAGGCTGCACGAATCAGACGGCTCACACCAGATTCTTCCAATCCTGCTTCCTGAAGGAACATCTGACGGTCTTCATAAGTTTCCAGTTCTGCAATGTCGGCTTCTGTTCTAGCAGCGACAATCAAGATTTCAGCGCCTTCGTCTTTTACCGCTTCACGTACCTGGTCTACATATTTATTGCCGTTTACAGCACTCGCTTCGTCTACGTTGCATACATACATTACTGGTTTAGAAGTAAGCAGGAACAATTCATGAGCTATTTTCTGTTCGTCTTTAGTTTCAAACTGTACGGTACGGGCAGATTTGCCTTGCAGCAAAGCATCTCTATACTGTACTAAAACGTCATAAGTCTGTTTGGCTACTTTGTCACCACCAGTCTGAGCCTGTTTCTGTACTTTCTGAATACGGCTTTCAATGGTTTCCAAGTCTTTCAGCTGCAATTCAGTATCAATGATTTCCTTGTCGCGTACAGGATCTACACTACCATCTACGTGAGTTACGTTTTCGTCATCAAAGCATCTTAGTACGTGCAAGATAGCATCAGTTTCACGGATGTTTGCCAAGAATTTGTTGCCAAGTCCTTCTCCTTTGCTGGCACCTTTTACCAGCCCGGCGATATCTACGATTTCTACTGTAGTAGGAACGATACGGTCTGGGTTTACCAGTTCGGCTAGTTTGTTCAGACGTTCGTCTGGTACTGTGATTACGCCCACATTAGGTTCAATTGTACAGAAAGGGAAGTTGGCTGCCTGAGCCTTTGCGTTTGATAAGCAGTTGAAAAGAGTCGATTTACCCACATTAGGCAGACCGACAATACCACATTGTAATGCCATAATATATTAATTTTCTATCTTTTAATCGAAATAACGATGTTGTATATTGGTTGCAAATTTACGGATTTCTTTCAGATTTACCAAAGATTGTTTCAGGAGTGTCTGTATAGAAAGAAGAGGAGAAGATTTGTGAGAGTTTATATATGCAAAGGATGTATTTTCACGAGTTGCTTACAAATAGTAAGCTGAAGTTCGTTTTAATGTTTTTCACGTGGGGTAGTTATAAATTGAAAGTATCAATTGGTAGTTTCGATTGTTGATAGAGATAATAATAAAAGAGGCACTTCATCACGAGGTGCCTCTTTGCTTAAGAGAGTTTATGATTTATTCTTGTTGTTTTTACTTGTTCATTGTAACGGTCATATTAGGAACCAAAACAAACTCGTTGCTCTTTTTGTTCCATTTATAATATTCCATTGTAATAGTTCCTTCTGTGTATAAATATTTGATACACATATCATTTTTCCATTCAGAACTGTTCTTGTCCCATTTCTGCATTAGGTTTTCCACTACCTGCTTGTTATCATTGTACTTGTAGTTGTACTTAGCATAGTGAGTCAAGATACCTTCACTCATATGATATACAGTTTCAGACAATCTTACCCCGTTTATTTCTTCTGTATTATATACCAAACTAATTTCAGGGTTGCTAGCAGAAACTGTAAGGTTAGCAATAAATGCAATGGCTAATACTAATAAACTTTTGATAAAATTCATTGTCTTCATGTTTTTAATATTTAAAGGTTTTACTATCATTTTGTTTTTTAAGACGCTGCAAAATTAGTAAAACCTTTGATATGAACTAGCAATTTGGACAGAAAAATTATCAAAATTATCAAAATGTTATATTTTAAAGGTTTGTTAACATTAATGAGCTTCTACCCAATTTTGACCCCAACCATAGTCTGCGCGCAAAGGAACTTTCATTTTGTAAGCACTCTCCATTTCTGTAATCACAATTTGTTGTACTTTTTCCTTTTCTTCCGGCAGAACGCTGAAGTTGAGTTCATCGTGTACCTGAAGAATCATCTTTGAGCGTATTCCTTCTTTTTTGAAGCGTTGGTAGATATGAATCATAGCCACCTTGATGATATCAGCAGCACTTCCCTGTATGGGTGCATTGATTGCATTTCGTTCAGCATATCCTCTTACTACCGCATTTCTGGAGTTGATGTCTGGTAAATATCTCTTCCGCTTGAAGATGGTTTCGATATATCCTTTTTCTTGGGCCGTACGTATACTTTGGTCCATATATTCCTTTATATGCGGATAATTTTCGAAATATCCATCGATAAGTTCTTTAGCTTCCTTGCGTTCTATGTTGAGCCGTTCTGCTAATCCGAAGACAGAGATACCATAGATGATACCGAAGTTGGCAGTTTTGGCCTTGCTTCTTTGCTCTCTAGTCACTTCTTCATTTTTCACCTTATATATTTTGGCTGCAGTAGCAGTATGGATATCAAGGTCATTAAGAAAAGCTTCTGTCATGTGAGGGTCTTCACTTAGATGAGCCATGATGCGCAGTTCTATTTGTGAATAGTCGGCAGAGAAGAACTCGCATCCGTCATCTGGGATGAAGGCTTTTCTGATTTCTTTTCCCTCTTCGTTTCGTATAGGTATGTTTTGCAGGTTCGGATTGCTTGAACTGAGTCGTCCTGTAGCAGTTACCGTCTGGTTGAAGGAAGTATGGATACGTCCGGTTGCAGGGTTTATCAATGCTGGGAGAGCATCAATATAAGTACTAATCAGTTTTTTCAATCCTCTATGTTCCAATATTTTTCCTACAATTTCATGTTTGCTTCTCAATGATTCCAATACCTCTTCAGAGGTTACATATTGTCCGGTCTTAGTCTTTTTGGCCTTGTCTGTAATTTTAAGTCGGTCAAAGAGTACTTCTCCCACTTGTTTAGGAGATGCGAGGTTGAACTCCATACCAGCCATTTGCTGAACTTCTTTTTCTATCTGATTCATACGTGCAGTAAGATGCACGGAGGTTTCCTTTAACACTTCTGTATCAATGCGTACACCATTTCTTTCCATATAGGCCAATACGGGAACTAATGGCATTTCAATATCATAGAAGAGTGATTCTATGTGGTTCTTTTTCAATTCCTCTTCCAGACAAGTTTTCAGTTTCAATGTCACGTCAGCATCTTCACATGCATACTTATACACGTCTAGAGGAGCCAAGTTTCTCATATTTTTCTGATTTTTTCCTTTAGGTCCAATCAGACTCTCTATTGGAATCGTTTGGTATTTCAGATAAACTTCGGCTAGATAGTCCATACCATGATGCAATTCCGGTTGCAGCACATAGTGCGCAATCATGGTATCAAACATAGGCCCGTTTACTTCCACACCATAATTGGCAAGTACTAATATGTCATATTTAATATTCTGTCCTATTTTTAGGGTCTTTTCATTTTCTAATAATGGTTTTACTTTGTCTACCAGTTTTTGAGCTTCCTCACGTTGAGCAGGTACTGGAATATAAAAAGCCTGATTTTCTTGATAGCTAAAGCTCATTCCTACTAATTCTGCACGGATAGGGTCTGTTCCTGTGGTTTCTGTATCTAGACTGAAAGAGTCCTTTGTAAACATAATTTGTAGAAATTCTGTCAATTTCTCTTCATTATCAATAAGTTGATAGTTGTAATTGAGGTCTTCAAGTGCTGTGAGATTTGAATTTTTGCTATCGTCTGTACTTTCTTTCGAAAAAAATCCAAATAAATCGGGTTGTGAAGAGGTAGGATTAACACTTGCTTTCTTTTCAGTTTTCAGTACTCTGTCCAATAAAGTCCGGAATTCAAGTTCTTCAAAAATTCGGCGTAACTCTTCTTCATTCGGCTCTTCTCTTTTCAGAGCTTCCATATCAAGAGTAATAGGAACATCAGTTTTAATGGTAGCCAAAAATTTTGAAAAGTTGATTTGTTCACGATTATTTTCAACTTTTGTCTTGATTGCACCCTTTAATTGGTCTGTATTGTTTAGTAAATTTTCTATACATCCAAATTGTGCGATGAGCTTTTGTGCAGTCTTTTCTCCCACTCCAGGACATCCAGGAATATTATCAGCTGTGTCGCCCATTAATCCCAACATATCTATGACTTGAAGTGGAGATTGGATATTGAATTTTTCCTTAATTTCTTCTATTCCCATCACTTCAAATTCTTTGTCTCCATATTTAGGGCGATACATAAATACGTTTTCCGAAACGAGTTGTCCATAGTCTTTATCGGGAGTCATCATATATGTAGTGATTCCTTTTTTTCCTGCTTCGGTGGCAAGAGTTCCGATAACATCATCGGCCTCATATCCTTTTACTTCAAGGATAGGTATTCGGTAGGCACGGATAATGTCTTTGATGATAGGGACCGACAGTCGGATTGCTTCTGGAGTTTCTTCTCTTTGTGCTTTGTATTGCTCGTACGCTTCGTGGCGGAATGTAGGTCCGGACGGGTCGAATGCAATACCAATATGAGTAGGGGATTCTTTTTTTAAGACTTCTTCTAGGGTGTTGATAAATCCCATAATGGCAGAAGTATTGAAACCTTTGGAATTAATTCGTGGATTTTTGATAAAAGCATAGTATGCACGATATATCAGCGCATACGCATCTAGTAAGAATAGTTTCTCCATTCGTTTAAAAATTAAGTTTTTCTACGTAAAAATACAAAAAAATACCGTATTAGTGGTTTTATTATTATTTTTGTAGGCAAATAAATCTCCGATGGATAAGATTGAATTAATAAGACAACCGATAGAAAAAGAACTGGATGAATTTAAAGTTTTATTCAACGATTCACTCCAAAGTTCCGTTCCTTTAATCAATGAAGTGTTAGGATACATCAAACGGCGTAATGGCAAGATGATGCGCCCTATCTTAGTGTTGTTGATGGCTAAACTTTTGGGGTGTATCAATTCTTCGACTTATCATGTTGCTCTTGCTCTAGAGTTGCTGCACACGGCCAGTTTGGTGCATGATGATGTGGTGGATGAGAGTGATAAGCGTCGTGGGCAGTCATCAGTCAATGCAATATATAATAATAAGGTATCTGTATTAGTGGGTGACTTTATGTTGGCCACTAGTCTTCAGCATGCTGCATTGACTGGCAAGATAGAACTGGTTAAACTGGTTTCTCGGTTGGGACAAGAACTGTCGATGGGGGAAATCATTCAGTTGACCAACATATCGAATAAAGATTTTTCGGAGCAGATTTATTTTGATGTTATTCGTAAGAAAACGGCTGCATTGTTTACTGCAAGTGCTGAAAGTGGCGCTTTATCGGTAGATGCTAATGCCGAAATGGTACAGAAAATAGCTCTTTTGGGCGAATTTATCGGTACTGCTTTTCAAATTAAAGATGATATTTTCGACTATTTTGAGAGCCCGGAGTTAGGTAAGCCTACGGGGAATGACATGTTGGAAGGCAAACTTACTTTGCCGGCTCTATATGTGCTCAACCAAAATAGATATCCGGAGCTGCAAGATTTAGCGTTGAGGATTCGTGCTTTGGAAGCTACTCCTGATGAAATCGCTTCTTTTGTAGCTTGCATAAAAGCTGAAGGAGGTATTGAATATGCCGAAAAGAGAATGTATGAATATCGTGATAAAGCATTGTCGCTTCTTCCTGATTCTACAGATACTGACTTGAGGGAAGCATTGACGGCCTATATTGATTATGTAATAGAGCGGAAGAAATAAGTGGTTCTATATGATAAAAACAAATGCCATCATCAAAGTCTTAAAGACTAGATGATGGCATTTGTTTTTGTGTGGTATTGCTCGGTATTTAGAAGAATTTCACTTCTTTTCCCACAATGTCAGACAGTAGCAGATTAGCCAGTCGGCTAGTTCCTAGACGGAAATATTCGTTAGAAAGCCATTCTTTACCTAAGGTTTCCTTTACGATGGTATAATAAACCAAGGCATCGTGTACGGTATTCAGTCCACCTGCAGGTTTGAAACCAACTTTTCTACCTGTTTCCAGGAAATATTCCTTAATGGCCTTGCACATCACCAGGGCTGCTTCAGGAGTAGCTGCTGGTTTTTCTTTTCCTGTAGAAGTCTTGATAAAGTCTGCTCCCGAATACATAGATAGGATAGAAGCCTTTTTGATATTGGTAGCATTAGCCAGAGCTCCTGTTTCCAAGATTACTTTCAAGTGCTTGTCACCGCATATTTCTTTCAGCTCTTCAATTTCATCGCACACCTCTTCATATTCCCCCGAAAGGAATTTGCCCACCTGCATAACGATGTCAATCTCATCTGCTCCGGTATGCAGGGCCATGGCTGTTTCTGCCACTTTCACTTCGGTAAATGTTTGTGAAGAAGGGAATCCGCCAGAGACACATGCAATGTTTACATTGTCTGCTTCCAGTGTGTCATTTACGATTTCTGCCATGTTGGGATATACACAGATAGCAGCCACATTATCCAGATTAGGATATGCATCTACAAATTCATTGACATGCTGGGTAAACTTCATTACACTTTGTTCGCTGTCAGTACATTTCAAAGTAGTGAGGTCGATACAGTGGAACAAGAATTTCTTAACTTCCAGTGTATTGTTTTCTTCCAGATGCTTTTCCAGGATGCTTGCAGTTTCTGCCTGGATTTCTTCGTCCGATAGGGTAGTGTTATATTTGCTCAGTGCCAAATGGTATTTGTCCATTTGCATTTCCATTTCTTCTTGATTGTGATGGTGATCACATTCATGATGTTCGTTATGATTCATAATCTTATAATTTTGGATTGTTTTTATGTCGTTCTTTATCTCTGGTAGTTTTTTTCTCCAGGTTTTTCTTGAATGCTTCAGTCAAGTCTACTCCTGTCTGGTTGGCAAGGCAGATAAGTACCCATAATACATCAGCCATTTCATCCCCTAAGTCGTGGTTCTCTCCTTTTTTGAAAGACTGGTCACCATATGTTCTAGCTATGATGCGAGCTAGTTCACCCACTTCTTCGGTAAGTACTGCCATGTTGGTCAGTTCGCTGAAATACCTTACTCCATATTCCTTTATCCAGTTGTCCACTGTTTGTTGAGCTTCTTCCAGAGTCATATTATTCTTTATTTTTAGTGTCCATACAAATTGTTACAGGTCCGTTGTTGAGTAGTTCCACTTTCATGTCTGCGCCAAACTCTCCCGTTCCGACAGGTTTTCCTAGTGCAATACTTAGTTCATTGCAGAAATAGTCATACAGTGGAATCGCTTTTTCATGGCCGGCTGCACGGATATAAGAAGGACGGTTCCCTTTTTTAGTGGAAGCCATTAGCGTAAATTGGCTAATCACTAGGATTTCTCCTCCGATATCATTGATAGATTTGTTCATTACACCATTTTCGTCATCAAACACTCTTAGTCCGATCACTTTTCGGCACAACCAATCAGCATCTTCTTTTTCATCGGCTTCTTCTATGCCAACTAAAATCATATACCCTTCTTTGATGGCCGATTTGCACACACCTCCAATTATTACGGAAGCGTAGCTTACACGTTGGATAACTATTCTCATATTTTCCTATTTCTACAAACATACATAAAAATCTGCGATTTCTATCTAACAAGTCGAAAAAATAAAGTAAAATTCGATTGTGCTTTTTCGAGGTGCAGACAAGGTGGAGGTCTACTTATTTATATGTTCGTCATTCTTCGGATTATCCAGTGCCTCCTTCACGTTTCTGGCACATGCTTCACCTACTACCGCTGCAATCTCTTCCATGCTGGCTTTTCGGATTCGAGCCACACTCTTGAATGTCTTGAGTAATTCTGTTTTTCTTTTTTCTCCTACACCTTTTATATTGTCAAGCGCAGAAGCTACTTGGCTTTTACTTCGTTTGTCGCGATGGAAAGTTATGGCAAACCGATGTACTTCATTTTGGATATTTTCCAGCAGGTGGAAGAGGGGAGTACCTTGTTTGATACCGATATTTTGAGGTGGAAAGCCAAACATGATTTCGGAGGTGCGATGACGGTTGTCCTTAGCAAGTCCGGCTATGGGGATGTTTAGTTTCAATTCATCTTCTATTACCTGTCTTACTACCTCCATTTGCCCTTTGCCTCCATCTGTTAGGATTAAGTCGGGCATTTCTCCTTGTTCGTTTAAGATGCGGGAATATCTTCTTCTTACCACCTCCTGCATAGAAGCATAGTCATCAGGTCCTACTACTGTTTTGATAATATACTTGCGGTAATCTTTTTTGCTAGGCTTGGCTTTTTTGAAGACTACACATGCTGCTACTGCATCGCTACCCTGTATGTTTGAGTTGTCAAAACATTCAATGTGCACCGGCATTTTTTCCATATGTAGCTGCTCTTGTATTTCCTTTAGCAGTCGAGTGCTTCGCTGTTCGGGATTCAGCTTTTCAGTTTGCTTGAGTCGGTCCAGCTTATACTGCTTCACATTTAGCAGGGAGAGTTCCAGTAGATGTTTCTTGTCTCCTCTTTGAGGAATTGTAAAAGAAACCCCTTCCATCTCCATATCCATTTCAAAAGGTACGATAATCTCTTTTGAAGTGCTTTTATATCGTTCTCTCATTTCGGCGATACCCAGTTGTAGCAACTCCTTCTTGCTCTCATGTGTGCGTATCTTGTATTCAAAAGTGAAGGCTTGATTGATGCATCCATTAGTAATGTGCAGATAGTTGATATAGGCACAGTCTTCATTCATTTCGATAGAGAAAACATCAATGTGGTGTAGTACATTACTTACTACTTCGCTCTTGGAACGGTAGTTTTCCACCAAGTCGTATTTCTCTTTGACTCTTTGTGCTTCCTCAAACTTCATCTCTTCGGCCAGGCTTTGCATTTCTTTTAGCAGCAGGTTGCTGATGATTTGTGTATTCCCTTTTAATATTTCCTTTATTTGTGCAATGTTGGCCAGATATTCTTCGTGTGATTGCAAGGCTATGCAAGGACCTTTGCAGTTCTTGATATGATACTCCAAACACACATTGAACTTTCCGGCTTGAATATTCTCGGGAGTCAAGGCAAGTGAACAGGTGCGTAGTGGATAGAGTTTCTTGATTAGTTCAAGTACAGCTACCATAGAAGGTACGTGACTGTACGGACCGAAATAAGACGAGCCATTTCGGATGACTTTTCTGGTCTTGAATATTCTAGGGAAATATTCGTTGGTGACACAGATAGACGGATAACTCTTGTCGTCCTTCAATAGCACATTATATCGGGGCTTGTATTTTTTTATCAAGTTGTTTTCTAGCAGAAGGGCATCTTCTTCAGTCTTGACTACAATATATCGGATATCTGCAATCTTGCTGACTAGGATACGAGTCTTTGGTGACTGATGATCTTTAGAGAAGTAGGAGTAGACCCGCCGCTTCAAGTTCTTTGCTTTTCCCACATAGATGATGATTCCTTCATGATTTAGGTATTGGTAGATGCCCGGGCTGTCGGGCAGGTTCAGTACGATGCCTCTTAAATATTCATTAGTGTTTAATTCTTCCATGATGTTGCTTGTTTGTTGTATGAAGGGAGTAGGCTAAGTTGGGGTATTTAGGTGGGAGAGATTTCTCTTTTGAAAAATATGGAGCGAAGTGTCGAAATAGCAAATTCGATTCTTCGCTCCGTAAGAGAAACTGTCAGTTTGTATTTTTGCTCGCTTCCGTATATTATAATTTTAGCAGAGTCGTAATCTCCACATCTTCGTCGAATGCCTTTCTTCCGTTCAGTTTTTCTAGCTCGATGACGAAGTTGATGAAGATTTTCTTTGCTCCACATTTTTTTACCAGACGGTCGGTAGCGGCCATTGTACCTCCAGTAGCCAACAAGTCATCGTGTAGCAATACTACATCATGTTCGTTGATGGCATCTTTATGGATTTGGATTGTGTCAGTGCCATATTCTTTGGCGTAGGTTTCCTCCATTACTTCGGCAGGCAGTTTGCCTGGCTTTCGTGCCATTACGAAACCAGCTCCCAGCCGAGCGGCAAGAGCAGCCCCCAAGATGAAACCTCTAGACTCTATTCCTACTACTTTGGTGACACCTTTGTCTTTATACATTTTATAAAGTTCATCTATCATGCCCTGTAGACATTCTGCACTTTTGAAAAGGGTAGTCACGTCGTAGAACAAGATTCCCGGAATTGGGAAGTCAGGTATCTCACGTAGGTTTTGCTTTAATATTTCTTTGTTCATATTCAATTTGTTATATAAATTCTTTAAACTACTTGTTTCACGTGAAACACTATATTTATCTGCCCAGTAAAACCAGCAAGACATTGATGTCGCTAGGAGATATACCAGGTATTCTGCTGGCTTGTGCCAGTGTCTCTGGATTAATCTTTATGAGTTTTTGTCGGGCCTCTGTTGAAAGAGACTGTAGGTTGGCATAGTCAAATTTCCCTTGGATACGGATACTTTCTAGGCGGTGTATCTTGTCTGCAATTAATCGTTCACGGTCGATATATCCACGGTATTTAATCAATACTTCTGCAGCTTCAATGATTTCTTCCTTGCGCTCGGTAATCATATCGAGTGCTGCTTTAAAAGCAGGAATATGAGGTGCGATATTTTCAATGGTAATTTGTGGGCGGCTCAATAGTTCTATTAGTTTGCATCCGTGTGCTAACTTGGCTGTTCCGATATTTTCCAAGGCATCATTAATCTTGTCGGCTTTGATAGAATAGCCTTTTGTAAACTCGATGATACGTTCTATTTCGGCACGCTTTCTGCAGAGCATATCATATCGGTCTTGTTTTACCAGTCCCAGTTTGTAGGCACGTTCGGTGAGTCGCATGTCGGCATCATCCTGACGGAGCAAGATGCGGTATTCTGCGCGAGAAGTAAACATACGGTAAGGTTCGTCTACTCCCTTTGTCACCAAGTCATCAATCAAGACACCTATATAAGCTTCATCGCGTCCCAGTACAAAAGGTTCTCCTCCGTGGCAGTTGATGTGTGCGTTGATACCGGCTATGATACCTTGTCCGCCTGCCTCTTCATATCCAGTAGTTCCGTTTACTTGCCCGGCAAGGAAAAGGTTCTTGACTTGTTTGGTTTCCAGGGTATGGGTAAGTTGGGTAGGGTCGAAGTAATCATATTCGATGGCATATCCTGGACGATATACAACAATGTTTCTGAAGCAAGGAACTTTCTTCAATGCTTCTAATTGTATTTCCATTGGCAGTGAAGAGGAGAATCCGTTCAGGTAAAGTTCCCTTGTTGATTCTCCTTCCGGTTCCAGGAACAACTGGTGTTGTGGCTTGTCGGGGAAGGTAACTATTTTTGTTTCGATACTAGGGCAGTAGCGTGGCCCGATACTTTGGATCTGTCCGTTGTATAGTGGTGAGTCGCTCAGTCCTTTTCTTAAAGTTTCGTGCACCTCTTCATTAGTGAAGCAAGTCCAGCATTGTAGTTGTTTAAGTTTTCTAGGTTCGCTGATGAAAGAGAAGTGATGGAAGTCATTTTCTCCGTCTTGGGTTTCCATTAGTCCAAAGTCGACACTTCTGGCATCGATTCTTACCGGTGTTCCTGTTTTCATTCGTCCGGCAGTGATTCCGTGGCGTATGATGGATTCAGTCAGATGGTAAGATGCTGGTTCGGCACATCGTCCTCCGGCCAGCATTTTATGTCCGATGTGCATAAGTCCGTTTAAGAAAGTACCTGCGGTAAGGATTACACATTTGGCATAGAAGGTTACTCCCCAGCAAGTAACCACTCCGGTCACCTGTCCGTTGTCAACGAGGAGTTCCTCCACGGTATCCTGCCAGATATGCAGGTTAGGGATGTTTTCCAGAATATCTCTCCAAGCCCAGATGAACTTGCCTCTGTCGCATTGTGCGCGAGGACTCCACATTGCAGGACCTTTAGAGCGGTTCAGCATTCGGAACTGGATGGCGGTACGGTCTGTGACCAGTCCCATATAACCTCCCAGTGCATCTATTTCTCTCACGATTTGTCCTTTGGCAATACCTCCTACAGCTGGGTTACAACTCATCTGTCCGATTTTGTTCATGTCCATGGTGATTAGGCATGTCTTAGAACCGAGGTTGGCGGCGGCAGCAGCAGCTTCGCAGCCTGCATGTCCGGCACCTATTACAATCACATCGTACTTAAATTCCATTCGTTTTACAGGTTTTTATATCTGATGCAAAAATACGAAAAATAAACGGGTGGAGCAGATTCGGTGGGTAAAAAAAGAACTTAAAGAAACTTGGTAAAGATGGAACGTTTTCATGGGATTTTGCGACCGTGAAAAGGCAGGGCGGAAAACGTCTCGACGTTTTTAGGAAAAGAAGGTGTCGTTTACAACAAAACGTCGGGATATTTTTATTGAAATGTCTCGACGTTTTGTTGTAAATATAGGCTTATTCTGAGATGAAATCTTTTCTCATCTGAAGAGCCTTATTCTCGGCTGCTTCCATGATTTCACGTTCGCCCGGTCCTTTGTCGTTGATGCCGCACAGGTGGAGGATACCATGAATGATGACACGGTTCAGCTCTGTTTCGTATGGAGTACCAAACTGTTCTGCATTGGTACGTACGGTGTCTAGACTGATGAACAGATCACCCGAGAGACGTTTGCCTTCGCAATAGTCGAAAGTGATGATATCTGTATAGTAATCATGTTGCAGATACTGTCGGTTTACTTCCAGAATCTTTTCGTCCGAGCAGAAGATATAGGCTATTTCTCCTATCTTCTTTCCATAACTTTCGGCAACAGCCTTTACCCATGCCGAAGTTTCCCGCTTACGGATAGCGGGCATTTCAATGTCTTCTGTTTGATAAGTAATCATATCGAATTTCAGTTAAAAAATAAATATCCTATAAAAATAGCAGAGATGACTCCAGCCAAATCGGCAATCAGTCCGCATGGTACAGCATGTCTTGTTTTCACTATTCCCACACTGCCAAAGTAGACTGCCAGAATGTAGAAGGTGGTATCAGTCGACCCTTGAAATATACAGGCCATTCTTCCTACAAAAGAGTCGGCTCCGTAAGTGTTCATTGCATCTACCATCAGTCCCCGTGCGCCACTTCCGCTAAGCGGTTTCATGAGTGCTGTGGGAAGAGCTCCTACAAAATCGCTGTCTAGTCCTGCCCATTGTATTGATTGGGCTATACCTTGAATGATGAAGTCCATACATCCCGAAGCCCGGAATACTCCGATGGCTACTAATATAGCCACTAGGTAAGGGATGATTCTTACAGCTGTCTGGAATCCTTCTTTTGCTCCTTCTATAAAAGTATCATATACATTGATGCGCCGTTTGATGCCAGAAAGGATGAATCCAATGATAAGACAAAAAAGGAGTATGTTGGCGGCATTGGTAGAATACACATCGATTTGAGCCCGTGAAAGGGTGCTGAAAAAATAGATGATACCAGCAATAAACAGGCTGATTCCTCCTAAGAAAAGCAAGATTGTATGGTTGAGTAAATTGATGCGCTGGTACAAACTTACCATAATGATACCCGCTAATGTCGAGAAGAAGGTGGCAAGCAGAATCGGAACGAACACATCGGTAGGTTGTGTTGCTCCCATCTGTGCTCGATATACCATGATGCTGATAGGTACGATAGTAAGTCCGGAGGTGTTCAGCACCAGAAACATGATCATCGGGTTGCTGGCTGATTTCTTATCGGGGTTTAGTTCTTGCAGCCCTTCCATAGCTTTCAGTCCAAGAGGGGTAGCTGCATTGTCGAGTCCGAGCATATTTGCTGTCAGATTCATGAAGATACTTCCTGTTACAGGATGTCCTTTAGGTATGTCTGGAAAGAGACGGGTGAATATAGGGCTAAGTATCTTGGAAAAGAAACTCACCACTCCTCCTTTTTCTCCTATCTGCATGATACCCATCCAGAGTGAAAGTACTCCTGTCAGTCCGAGTGAAATGTCGAAAGCTGTTTTGGATGACTCGAAAGTAGAGTTGATGATGGCTGGAAAGACTTCTGTATTTCCGTAGAAAACCAGCTGTATGCTTGCAACCAGAAAGGCTGCAAGGAAAAAAGTAATCCAAATATAATTGAGTACCATGCACTATGATAAGTTTAAATATTGACAATCATTAACTCCACAAAATTAAAGATTTTAATTGGAATAATCCTACCTTTGCAACTATGAAAAATATTGCTTTCAGAAAGTTAGGAGTAGTTTTGATGCTTTTTCCGGCAGTGACTGTCTTTCTGTTTCGTTGGATTCCGGGAGCAGGAGAATGGTATGCAAGGCAGCTATATCCGGGAATTTCTTTTCTTTTGTCGGTAGCAGCTTCTGTCGTACCTTTTTCTTTGTGTGAAGTCTGCGTGATTTCAGTTTTGCTGTTTCTTTTTATTTATCCCTGTTGGATGTATGGAAAGAAAAAGATGAAGATTTTATTGCTTCATGAATTAGGAGTGTTAGCCTTGTTTTTCGCTTGGTTTTATTGGACATGGGGAATGAATTATTTTCGTGACGATTGGTTTGTCCGCTCTGGTGTTAGGCCGGCAGTATATGAAGAAGAGCATTTTCGTCGGTTTTTATCTGTTTATACAGACAGCTTGAATGAAACTTTTACTGTACAAACATTTGTTGGGGAGGTAGAGATGGAAAATGAAATCAAGTATCTATATAAAAAAGTTCCGGAGCGTTTTGGACTATCTGTACCTTATTCATTTCAGCATCCTAAGAAATCTTTGGTCAATACGCTTTATTCTCGTGTGGGAGTCTTGGGATTTATGGGACCTTTCTTTTGCGAATCTCATTTAAATCATGAACTGTTGCCTGTTCAGCGTCCGTTTACTTATGCGCATGAATTATCCCATTTGTTGGGAGTGAGTAGTGAAGCAGAAGCAAATTTCTGGGCTTGGCAAATCTGTATTCGTTCTTCTAATCAATCCATTCGTTATAGTGGTTATTTAGGGTTGTTTCCCTATGTGTTCAGTAATGCGAGAGGGCTACTTTCCGAAACAGATTTCCGGAAGTGGGTGCAAACTGTTCGCCCGGAGGTATTATTGCAATTTTCCACGAATCAGGAATATTGGAAGGGACGTTATAGTAAATGGCTGGGGGCGGTTCAGTCGGTCATATATGACTTTTATCTGAAAGGGAATCGCATATCTTCAGGACAGAGGAACTATGCCGAAGTGATTGGTATGATCCTTTCATTTTCTGCGAAGGATGAAAGAAACAACGTTGATTTTTGTAAATTCTTAAAATATTAATGATTATGATTGGACATGTATTATTTCTTTTAGGCGGTTTAGCCTTGATTCTTGTTGGTGCCAATATTCTTACAGATGGTGCCGCATCGGTAGCAAAACGCTTTCATATCTCCGATTTGGTTATAGGGCTTACTATCGTGGCTTTTGGCACTTCTGCGCCTGAATTGGTAATTAGTTTGCTGTCAGCCATTCAGGGAAGTGCCGAAATGGCAATCGGAAATGTAGTGGGAAGCAATATCTTCAATATATTGATGATTATAGGATGTACGGCATTGGTGTTTCCGATAAAGGTGGACAAGGGAATTATGAGTAAAGAAATCCCATTAGTGATTCTTTCTTCGTTAGTTTTTGCATTTTTATCCAATGACGTATGGCTTGACGGAGGATCTCGGAATGTGATAAGCAGGATTGATGGATTTATTTTGCTGGCCTTTTTCTTGATTTTTATGCGTTACACTTTTTCTATCGCGCGTCAAGGTTCGCAAGAAGAAGTGGCCGATGGGGAAAAAATAAAGGAAATGTCGCTTGGTCGTTCTTCTTTGTTTATCTTAGGTGGTTTGGCTGGTTTGATTTTTGGTGGGCAATGTTTTGTAGATGGAGCCAGTGGGATAGCCCGTATCTTAGGGGTGAGCGAATCTGTGATTGGGCTTACCCTCGTGGCAGGAGGTACTTCTTTGCCTGAACTGGCTACTTCTGTTACAGCTGCTTTAAAGAAGAATCCGGGTATTGCTATCGGTAACGTGATAGGAAGTAATTTGTTTAATATTTTTTTCGTGTTGGGATGTAGTGCCTCAGTCTTTCCTTTGTCTATGGGGAAGATAAATAATATTGACATTTTTGTACTTGTGCTGTCATCTGTGCTGTTTTGGCTTGTTGGTTGGTTTTTTCAAAAACGTACTATTACTCGTTTCGAAGGTGTACTTTTAATGACCGCTTATGTGATTTATACTATGTATCTCATTATGCAACAGTAGATAAAAGTAGATAGGTTGGTATGAAATGCAGTAAATAAGGCCTTTCTTCAGATAAAATGTGTTATCTTTACAGACTGAAAATATCAAGAAATACAAACCAATGGCTATTATAATTAAGAAAGTAAGTTCGTCGAAAGAACTGAAAGACTTTATTCGTTTTAATTACGAATTATATAAGAATAACCCTTATTCTGTTCCGGACCTTTGTGATGATATGGTCAATACTTTCAGCACCAAGAAGAATCCGGCATTTGAGTTTTGTGAAGCCGATTATTTTTTAGCTTATAAAGAAGGTAAGTTGGTAGGGCGTGTGGCTGCTATCATTAACCATCGTGCCAATGAAACATGGAATAAGAAAGAGGTTCGTTTTGGATGGATAGATTTTGTTGACGATTTGGAAGTGTCTGAAAAGTTGTTGGATGAAGTGGGTAAATGGGGGAAGTCGCGTGGAATGGATACGTTGGTAGGTCCTCTTGGATTTACCGACATGGATGCCGAAGGAATGTTGGTGGAAGGTTTTGACCAGTTGAGTACAATGGCCACCATCTATAATTATCCTTATTATCCCGTTCACATGGAGAAGTTGGGCTTGGTAAAAGAAGCCGATTGGGTAGAGTTTAAGCTGATGGTTCCCGACAAACTGCCTGAAAAGTTTATACGTATTTCAGAAATTATTTTGAAGAAATATAATCTGAAAATCAAGAAGTTGAAACGTAGTGAAATTAAAGAGGGCAATTATGGCCAAAAGATTTTCGATTTAATCAACGAAGCATATGCACCGCTTTACGGCTACTCCAAGATGACTCAGAGACAGATTGACCAATATGTTAAGATGTATTTACCGCTGATAGACCTGCGTATGGTTTCGTTGGTAGAAGATGCCGAAGGAAATTTAGTGGCGGTTGGTATTTCAATGCCTTCTCTTTCTCAAGCGTTGCAGAAAGCCAAGGGAAAGATGCTTCCATTTGGATGGTTCCATTTGTTGAAAGCATTGTTTATAAAAAAGCCTAAGGTGCTCGACTTGTTGCTTGTTGGGGTTAAGCCCGAATATCAGAGTAAAGGAGTCAATGCACTGTTGTTTTATGATTTGGTGCCGATTTATCGTGAAATGGGATTTGAATATGGTGAAAGTAATCCTGAATTGGAACTCAATACCAAAGTACAGGCTCAGTGGAGTGCGTTTGAATCGGTGCAGCATAAGCGTAGAAGGGCTTTCAAGAAAAGTTTGTAAATTGTATTAAGACGAATGGAAGAATTTAATAATAATGAATCTACTCAAACTCCTGTTGCCTATACAGAAGACAACATTCGTCATTTGAGTGATATGGAGCATGTGCGTACCCGTCCGGGTATGTATATTGGGCGTTTGGGCGATGGTTCGCAAGTGGAAGACGGTATTTATGTCTTGCTCAAGGAAGTGGTAGATAATTGTATCGATGAGTTTAAGATGGGAGCAGGGAAGCGTATTGAAATCCAAATGGAGGACAATTTGCGCGTTTCTGTGCGCGATTATGGTCGTGGTATCCCTTTAGGTAGCTTGGTCGATGCGGTTTCTATGTTGAATACCGGAGGTAAATACGACACTAAGGCTTTTAAGAAGAGTGTGGGGCTGAATGGTGTAGGTGCAAAGGCTGTCAATGCATTGAGCACACGCTTTATTGCGCGAAGTGTGCGCGAAGGACAGATGCGTGAGGCTGTGTTCTCTAAAGGAGAATTGGTGAGCGACCATACTATGCCTACCAATGAAGAAAACGGTACTTATATCTTTTTCGAGCCGGATGCTACCTTGTTTCTCAATTATCATTTCCGTCCGGAGTTTATTGAAACGATGCTCCGAAATTATACTTATCTGAATACCGGATTGGCCATTTATTACAATGGGCATCGCATTATCAGCCGTAACGGGCTGGAGGACCTGCTGAATGATAACATGACTGCACAAGGTTTGTATCCTATCATTCATATTCAAGATGAAGATATTGAGATTGCTTTTACACATAGTCCGCAGTATGGTGAGGAGTATTATTCGTTTGTCAACGGTCAGCACACTACTCAAGGGGGGACACATCAGAGTGCATTTAAGGAACACATTGCACGTACCATCAAAGAGTTCTTTGGAAAGAATATGGAATTCCAGGATATACGAAACGGACTGGTCGCTGCTGTGGCTATCAATGTGATTGAGCCTACTTTTGAAAGTCAGACCAAAATTAAGTTGGGCTCGCTGACTATGGCTCCGGAAAAAGACTCTGAGGGGAATCCTTATCCGCTTTCAGGAGTGAGTGTAAATAAGTTTGTTGGTGATTTTGTTAAGGAGAATGTCGACAATTATTTGCATAAGCATGCCGATGTAGCCGAAGTACTGCTGCAGAAGATTCAGGAATCGGAAAAGGAGCGTAAGGCTATTGCCGGAGTGACTAAGATTGCTCGTGAGCGTGCCAAGAAAGCAAACTTGCACAATAGAAAGTTGAGAGACTGCCGTACTCATCTTAATGATGCGAAGGGAGGGAAGAAAGACGAGGACAACGACCCTCGTTTGGAAAGTTCCATCTTCATTACGGAGGGAGACTCTGCAAGTGGTTCTATCACCAAGAGCCGTGATGTGAACACACAGGCGGTATTCAGTTTGCGAGGTAAACCTCTGAACTCATTCGGACTTACCAAGAAAGTGGTATATGAGAACGAGGAGTTCAATTTGCTTCAGGCTGCTTTGAATATTGAAGATGGTCTCGACGGATTGCGATATAATAAGGTGATTGTAGCTACCGATGCCGATGTGGATGGTATGCATATTCGTCTGCTGATGATTACTTTCTTCTTGCAGTTCTTTCCCGATTTGATTAAGAAAGGTCACGTATATATTCTTCAGACACCGCTTTTCCGTGTGAGAAACCGCAAGAAAGGGGTGTATGAAACTATCTATTGCTATTCTGAAGAGGAACGCAGTGCGGCGATAGAGGAACTGGGACCTAACCCCGAAATCACACGATTTAAAGGATTGGGTGAAATCTCGCCCGATGAGTTCCGACATTTCATTGGCAAGGATATGCGTTTGGAGCAGGTTTCTTTGAAAAAGACAGATACGGTGAAGGAGCTGCTGGAGTTCTATATGGGAAAGAACACGATGGAGCGCCAGAACTTCATTATTGACAACTTGGTTGTAGAAGAAGATATTATTGACTGATAAAATAATGGTATGAGGAGAGCTATTTTTCCAGGAACATTCGACCCTTTTACGATTGGACATTATTCGGTGGTGAAGCGTGCATTGACATTTATGGATGAGATAATCATCGGTATCGGAGTGAATGACAGCAAGCGTACTTGGTTTCCTACCGAGAAAAGGGTGGCAATGATACAGCAGCTTTATGCTGGTGAGCCGCGCATTAAGGTAGAGGCATATAACGGACTGACGGTTGACTTTGCCAGTGAAAGGGAAGCGGGATTCATTATAAGAGGAATCCGCACAGTACGCGATTTTGAATATGAAGAGACCATTGCAGATATCAATCGTAAGTTGGCGAACATTGAAACAATCCTGCTCTTCACCGAGCCGGAACTTACTTCTATCAGTTCTACCATTGTGCGTGAGTTGTTGCAATATGGTAAAGATGTAACTTCATTCCTTCCGGAAGGGTTGGATATTAATATTTAGAATGAAAATGAATTCAAGAATAATTACGGCAGCATTAGGCTGCCTTTTCTTTATCCCATCGGCGGGAGCCCAAAACAAACTGCTTAATTCTCCTTTGCGTAAATTGCAGTTGGCTGAGTTTGCTATTTCCAATTTATATGTAGATGCAGTCGATGAAGGCAAGTTGGTAGAAACTGCCATTGTCAGTATGCTCAAGGAACTGGACCCTCATTCCACTTATTCCGATCCGGAGGAGGTGAGAAAGCTGAATGAGCCGTTGCAAGGTAATTTTGATGGAATCGGAATTCAGTTCAACATGGCTACAGATACTTTGTTCGTGATACAGCCGGTTTCTGGCGGCCCTTCCGAAAAAGCTGGAATCTTGGCGGCTGACCGTATTATGGAAGTCAACGACACACTTATCTCCGGTGTGAAGATGAGTATGGAAGAGGTGATGCGCCGTCTGCGTGGAAAGAAGGGGACTAAAGTTAATGTAAAGGTGTTGCGAAAAGGGGTGAAGGAACTGATTCCTTTTACCTTGAAGCGTGATAAGATTCCAGTATATAGCTTGGATGCCTCTTATATGGTCAAGCAAGGTATCGGATACATTCGCATCAGCCGTTTTGCAGCAACGACAAGTCAGGAGTTTGCCGAAGCTATCTTGCGCTTGAAACAGCAAGGTATGAAGAGCCTAATTCTCGACTTGCAAGGAAATGGTGGAGGATATCTGAATGCAGCTATCGGGGTAGTCAACCAATTCTTGGGAAAGAACGAGTTGATAGTCTATACAGAAGGGCGCCGTAATCCGAGGGCTGAATTTGAAGCGGAAGGAAACGGTATCTTCCAGCAAGGCAAGGTGGTGGTGCTGGTTGATGAGTTTTCTGCCTCGGCCAGTGAAATTGTAACAGGAGCCTTGCAGGACTGGGACCGTGCGATAGTGGTAGGTAGAAGAAGCTTCGGGAAAGGATTGGTACAGCGACCTATCGACTTGCCCGATGGCTCCATGATTCGTCTTACGGTAGCTCGTTATTATACTCCTTCGGGGCGTTGTATCCAAAAACCTTATGAAAGTATAGAGCAGTATAACAAAGACCTAATAGAACGTTATAACAGAGGGGAGATGGTAAGTGCCGATAGTATTCATTTTCCAGACTCGTTGAAACGTACTACACTTAAACTGGGGCGTACGGTATATGGTGGCGGAGGGATTATGCCCGACTATTTTGTTCCTGTAGACACTACTATGTATACCAATTATTATTTGGCTCTTCGCAACAAGGGAGCTATCGTGCAGATGAACATGAAGTTGGTAGACCGCCATCGAGAACAATGGCTCAAGAAATACAAGACTTTCCATCATTTCAACCATTCGTTTGAAGTGACCAAAGAAATGCTGGATGAACTGGTAGCTTTGGGAAAAGAGTTGAAAGTGGAGTATAAGGAAGAAGAATACCTGTTGGCTTTGCCGTTAATCAAGACACAACTGAAAGCCCTTATAGCACGAGATTTGTGGGATATGAGCGAGTATTTTCAAACTGTAAACGGGTTGAACCATAGTATTTCTAAAGCGATAGAACTGCTGGAGCAACCTGATTTTAAATTCCCTGTAAAAAAATAATTCCATTTCATAGAGTATAAAGGTATCATCTGAGGTGATACCTTTATTCCAGTGAAATGCTCCTTACCAGGATGTCCTGATGCAAGAAGAGGCTTGCCGACTCTTGGAACTTCTCTTCCGATTCGGTAGTCAGGAACTTGCAGTTCCCTTTTTTGGTACAGCGTTGTTCTATTTCCGGATGTCTTGTCAGATAGTCAGATAAGCTGGTTGCCACATATTCTCCTTGTGCCACCAACTGGATATGTGGTGGAGTGAATTTTCGTATTTTTTGCATTAGCAGTGGATAATGCGTACATCCTAGAATGAACGTGTCAATCATCGGGTCTTTTTCCAGCAGCTGGTTTACATACTTTTTCACGAAATAATCCGCCCCTTCCGAGTTGAACTCGTTGTTTTCAATCAGCGGAACCCACAACGGACAAGGAATGCTACTTACTGTTATGTCGGGAAAAAGTTTGTTTATTTCCATTGGATAGGAACCGGATCGCACCGTACCTTCGGTGGCTAGCAGTCCGATATGGCGCGTTTGAGTCAGCTCGCCGATACATTCAGCGGTAGGGCGGATAACTCCCAATACCCTTCTGGACGCATCCAGATAAGGCAGGTCTTTCTGCTGAATACTTCGTAACGCCTTTGCCGAAGCCGTGTTGCAAGCCAGGATAACCAGTGGGCAGCCCATTTCAAACAGTTTTCTTACTGCCTGCAGTGTAAATTCATACACTACCTCAAAAGAGCGTGTTCCATAAGGAGTACGCGCATTGTCTCCCAGATAAAGATAATCATATTGCGGAAGTTGCTCTTTTATTTTTTCGAGTATGGTCAGTCCCCCATAACCAGAGTCGAACACCCCGATAGGGCCACAAATAGGATACATACACTAAAGAGATTAATAGATGAAACAATCTAGAAGTAAAAAGTTAAACGCGGACAGATGCTGTGTGGTACAGGCTGTGCTGTGCCTCTTATCTGTCCGCGTTTAAATTATAGAGATGCTATTCGTTTACTGAATAGGTGCTGCCATAGGAGCAGGTACTGCAGTCAGGCTGACTCCCAGTTTTGTCTTGATGTCGTTAGTTACATCTTTTGACATACTTTCGTTGATATAAGGAATATCAGTACGGTTCAAGTCAAAAATATAAGTATAACCACCGTTTGTACCGATAGCTTTTACAGCATCTTCCAGTTTCTTGTAGATAGGTTCCATCATTTCTCCGTAAGCCTTCTGCAGCTGCTGCTGAGCATCCTGCTGGAACTGCATACCTTTTTCAGACAATTCCTGCAACTCTTTCTGGCGGCGTTCCTGAATGTTCTGAGGAAGAGTTTTCTGTTCCTTCTGGTATTCAGCATATTTCTTGTTGAACTCGTCAGAAGCACGTTTGATTTCGTCTTCGTACTGCTTCTGCATAGCCTGGATGTCAGTCTGTGCTTTAGTATATTCCGGCATTACAGGAATGATATCCATAGACTTGAAGTGAGCGAACTTCTGTGCAAAAACACTCATTGGAGCAATGAGTAAAAGTAATAAAGCAATTTTCTTAAACATAATCTTAATTTATTCTATTTGTTATTAATTATCTGTATTTCTGTGTGGTTATCTTTTAACCGTTTGCAAATGTATAAAATTAATTCGAATATCCTAATCTTGAAAGGATTTCATTGCTGATGTCGATGCGTGGAGAGGCAAAAATCATGCTTTGAGCAGACGCCCGGTCTATTACGGCGTCATATCCTTTCTGTGTGGCTACCTCTTTCACCGTCTGGTAGATGGCGTCTTGGATAGGAGTAATCAGCTCCTGTCGTTTCTTCAATATTTCCCCTTCCGGTCCGAAATATTTTTTTCTCAGTTCGGCCACTTCTTTTTCTTTTCTGATGATTTCTTCTTCCTTGGCATTCTTTTGAGCGGCCGACAAGTTGGCGGCTGTTTTTTGGTAAGCCTCATACAGTGTCTTGGCTTCCTTACCCTTGGCTTCTATTTCTTTTTGCCATTGTTGAGAAAGAGTTTCCAGCTGTTGGTTGGCCTGTTCGTATCTAGGAATCTGTTTCAAAATAAATTCCATGTCTATCAAGGCAAATCGTTGAGCCTGTATGCCTAAGATGCAGGCCATAAGCATTGCTGCTGTGAGGAATAGTTTTTTCATAATCTGAAGTTTTAATTAAAACTGAAAACGAGAATTAAGGATCAAAAAGGAGTGCAGTCTTAATTCTTAATTCTCGTTATCTATCAATAAGGTTAGAATTCTTGTCCGATGATGAAGTGGAACTGGCTTCCGCTATATTGGGTAGAGCCGTTGATTTTGTCAAATCCGTATGCCCAGTCAATACCCATCATACCAATCATAGGGAGGAAGATACGCACACCCACACCAGCCGAGCGTTTCAGCTTGAATGGGTTGAATTTAGATACTTCCTTCCAGGCGTTACCTGCTTCCAAGAATCCCAAAGCATAGATACTGGTTGAGTTTTCCAGCATCAGTGGGTATCTGAGTTCGGCGCCCAGTCTCACGTAGGCATAACCTTCTTCACCGTAAGGGGTCAGTGCACCGTTTTCATAACCACGAAGGGCGATGGTTTCAGAAGCGTAGTTGTAGCTATATCCGCTCATACCGTCTCCACCCATGTAGAAGGTTTCAAATGGAGAGCGTTTATGCTTGTTGAAATGTCCTAAGATACCAAATTCGGTACGGGTCATGATGACCGGACATTTCTTGATGTCCATCAGTGCAGTGTAGGTTTTGGCTTTGAATTTCCACTTATGGTATTCAATCCATTTATACATGCTGGCTGCATCCTTGTAGTTGTCTTTTCCGTAGGTTGCATAGTCCTTTTTGCTGAACAGTGAATACGGAGGGGTGATGCTCAGTGAAGCACTGAATTCAGAACCGTAGCGTGGGAAAATCGGGTTGTCTGTTGAGTTACGCGACAAGGTCAAGTTCAGGCTCAAACTGTTGCAGTTTCCTGTATTCATATACTGTCCGTTGTTGAGCATGATATACAGGTAGCTCCAGTCTTTCAGCATAAATCGTTGGTACGACAGTTCAGCCGATAGGGTGAAGTAGTCGTCCGGCCAGCGGAGACGTTTTCCCCATCCCACAGATACTCCGAACATCTTGATAGACTTGTCTGGGTCATAATAAGACTCATAATTGTCGTAATAGCCTCCCGAATAGTTTCCGAAACCGCTCAGGTAGTTATAATAGTTATTCATGTAGGCCGAGTTGTAATACTGGCTGCTCACGTCGGTCTGCTTGGAGAAGAAGGTCGATACCGAGAATGAGTTCGGGCGTTTGCCGCCAAACCAAGGGTCCATGAATGAAACGCTGTACGACTGGTAGTAGCGTCCGTTGGTCTGTCCGCTGATGGTCAGTGTCTGTCCGTCACCTTGAGGAAGGAAGCCACGGTAGTTCTTGTTCTTGCGGAACAGGTTGGCAAACGAGAAGTTGGTGAACTTCAAACTCAGTTTACCGATGACACCGGTCTGTCCCCATCCGGCAGAGAATTCCACCTGGTCATTGGCTTTTGATTCCAATCCCCAGTTGATGTCTACCGTACCGTTTGTTACATCCGGGCGCACATCCGGTTTGATGTTTTCCGGGTTGAAGTGTCCCATCTGCGCAATTTCACGATACGAACGTTCCAGCGCCTCCTTGCTGAACAAGTCACCCGGTCTGGTACGAAGTTCACGTCTTACCACATTTTCGTAGAGGCGGTCGTTACCGTTGATTCTCACGTGGCTGATGCTAGCCTGTGGACCTTCCACGATACGCATTTCCAAGTCAATGGAATCACCGTCAATGTTCACTTCTACAGGGTCAAGGTGGAAGAACACATATCCACGGTTATAGTAGTTGTTACCAATGGCATCTTCATCGTTCGACACACGGTCGTTGAGCAGTTTCTGGTTATATACATCTCCGCTTTTCATGCGCAGCTGTTCGTTCAGCAAGTCCGACTGGTACACGGTATTACCCACCCAGGTAATGTCTCTCAAGTAATACTTGTTACCCTCGTTGATTTTCATATACACGTTTACCGTCTTGTCATCATAAGGAGAAACGCTGTCTACCAAGATGATAGCGTCACGATATCCCAGTTCGTTATACTTGTCAATGATTTTCTGCTTGTCTTCCTCATATTTTTCATTGATGAACTTTTTAGTACGGAACAAGTTGACCAGTTTACCTTTTTCATTGGTCTTTTTCATGATGCGTTTCAGTTTCTTGTCGCTCAAGATTTCGTTTCCGTCGATGGTAATCAGGTGCACTTTCACCTTTTCTTTCTTGTCGATGTTCACGTTTACATATACCTGGTCTTCATGCTCCTTGTCCTCTGTTTCAATGATGTTCACTTCAGCATTTTTAAAGCCTTTTTCATCGAAATGCTTTTTGATGATGAGTTTTGCACGGTCAATCAGGTTAGGAGTAATCTGGCTACCTTTCACCAGTCCCAATTTTGCCTGTAGGTCTTCTCTTTCACTTTTTTTCACTCCGTGGAAATGAATGTCCGTGATACGTGGCCTTTGTTTCAGTTCGATATGCAGGTAGATTTTGTCACCCACAATCTTGTCGGCAGAGATTTTCACGTCAGAGAACAAGCCGTGTCTCCAATATCTTTTGATAGCTCCGGTGATATCATCTCCAGGCACAGTAATGGTCTGTCCAACAGCCAGTCCTGAGATTCCAATCAATACATAGTCTTCATAATTTTTGATACCGGTAACTTTGATGTCGGCTATTTCATATCTTTTGGAAGTCCCATTATATAAAATAAACGATTCATTTCCCGGCTGGTTGTTTTCTTGTGCATATCCTTCTGCTGTGAAGCAGTAAATGCAGCATAAAGCAATGAGAATAGAGGAAATAAGTTTTCGCATTTTTATTTCAAGATTTGTTCACTGGTTTTGCCGAAACGGCGTTCTCTACGTTGATAATCACAGATGGCTTTGCACAGTTCTTCTTCTCCGAAGTCGGGCCAGAACGTATCACAGAAGTACAGTTCCGAGTATGCGCATTGCCAAAGCAGATAGTTGCTCAGACGGATTTCCCCACCTGTTCGTATCAGCAGGTCAGGGTTAGGCATGAAGTTCGTTGCAAGATGCCGGTCTATGGTATGGTCGGTAATCTCGTCCACTTTGATTTTCCCTTCCACAACCTCTTGTGTTATTTGCTTCACGGCCTCTGTCAGTTCCCATTTCGACGAGTAGCTCAAAGCCAGAACCAGGCACATGCCGGTATTTGCAGAAGTGTTTTTCACACACTGCAGCAGTTTGTCCCTCACTTCGTCGGGGAGTTGTTTCAAGTTGCCCACAATTTGGAAGCTGATATTGTTTTTCATGAAAATCTCCTCTTCGATAGATTCCATGAGCAGTGCCATCAGGGCGGTCACTTCATCTACCGGTCTGTTCCAGTTTTCGGTAGAGAAGGTATAGAGGGTGAGGTATTTCACTCCCAGCCTGGCAGCCTCTTCTGCTATTCTGTGCACGGTTTCCGCTCCTGCCTGATGGCCGAACGACCGCTTTTCACCTCGTTCTTTCGCCCAGCGTCCATTGCCGTCCATGATGATGGCTATATGGGCTGGGATACGTGTTGGGTCTAATTGATTTCTATAAAGTGTCATTTATATAGTATTCTGTTAGTTTGGCAGAAAGATTACCATTTAGGTGCGAAGCCCAGATGGTTGATTCTTCCGTGGCTCATCCGGCCGTCCGACCAGATAATCCAGATAAATTGATAATCGTCTATAGTGCAAGAGTAAGCTCCTTCTCCGGCTATGCCTGCTCCGTATAAATCGGCAAATGAGCGGTCGCTAGGGAAGCATACATGGCGGCTTATTGGCTTCCAGCTCAGTCCGTTGTCCGAAGAGCAGAAGAATGTGCTGAATGGTTCCTTAAACTTGTCATGAGGTTTGCTGGTGATTTCACCGCCAAAAGCATACAGTTTCTTGTTATAGTAAATCATGCTAGGGTCTACTATATTTGGACACGTAAAGGTATCTACCTGTTCATACTGGTAGCTGGTCCACTCTGTGTCGTTGTTAATGCGGTGGCTTACTGTGCCGTATGGTGAGTTTTCCTTGTCACGGTAGCTCATCACCACAGTACGTATCAGGTTTTTGTTATACGATACAGGCAGGTTGGCGGTAGCAGTTCTGCTTCCCGGCTCAGCATATTCTATCTGGCTGTTTTCTGTTTTTCCCCATTGTCCGTTGCTGTAGGTCAGGAATCCGTCTTGAGTGCGTGCATACAGCAGGTCGCTTCCGTTTGGAGTAGTGACTCCCGAAATCAGTTGGTTGAAGTTGAGTTCCTGACGGTTATACTCCTCAGCCTCTGTTACTTCTTTTGTTTTCGGGTCGATACAATATACTTTTCCTTTTGAGAGGAAGTAGATTTGTTCTTTCCATACCATAGCCGAGTAAGGTTCCGCAGTATTTACGATACCATTGGCATCGTTAAGCTGTGTCCATTTATCAGTTTTCACATCTGCTACCACTGTCTTGTTGTCTGTAGTGGTTTCTACCGGGATGAGTTGTGTATATTCCACATGAGTTTTGCCTTCGTTTTTCCCGAACACAAAAATCCAGTTGTCGAGGTGTAAAGCTCTCTGTTGGGTGAGAGGTCCGGCATTGAATCGGTTTTCAACGGTGTATGAAGCCCATTGCAGAGAATCCGGCACCAAGTTGTGCACATTCAGTTTGATGCTGTATGGTTTTCCCATTACTCCGCTCATGGCGCCCACTTTAAACATCAAGGTATGTTTAGGTGCGATGGCAAAGTTGATAGAATCCTGTTCAGTCCACAGCGTATCTTTAGGCTCTTCCCCTTCTTTGTTGATTTTGCCATATAATATATACTGTGTATCTGCCGAGATTTTTGTGAGGACTCTGGAGATGTCTGTTCCCACAGGCAATGAATCTTTATTCTCTATGGTACGTCTAATCTGGTCGATTGTGAAAGGATATTTCGACATATCGATATCGTCATAGTAGATGGAATCTTTGCCATCCTTGTCTTTGGCTATACCTTTTACCTTGAGGGTTCCCAAAGAAAAACTGGTGATGCTGGAATTTGAACTAGGGATGTATTCCGGTACATCATCATTATCTAGACAAGACGTCATGACACAGGTTGTAGAGATACACAGACTGGCCATCAGTGCGGGTAAAAACTTTATTCTCATTTGCAAATGGATTCTTTTTGTTATATGAGTTGCAAAAGTAGAAAGTTTTTTGGCGAAATAGAACTTTTATTTCAAGTTTTATATAAAATTAGTGATAAACTTACCTTTTTCCCTGTTGTTCAATGTTTTTTATTTCCCGTTGCTATCTCGGGTATGGGAAAAAGAAGTGTTTTTTATATCTTTTGAAAATCTTGCCGTTATTTTGGTGAGATTGTGTCGACATTCTGGTGAGAATATGCCGTCATTCTGACAAAAATATGTCGACGATTGAGAAAAAATATGTCGTCATTCTGATAAAAATATGCCTACGATTTTGAAAAGCTACTTTCGGGCTGTTTTTTAGGTTCTTGCTTTAACTTTTAATTTGTAATGTAATATTGATAGATAATGTAGGGCGGGCTTGTATCGTAACCAAATGATGCTCAGAAAAGAGCTGTCATTGAGATTGTCAAGGTTTGCTATAAGACGGCTGGCTTCTGTGATGTCTACGTTGGCCGAGTGTTGTTTATAGCTGCATACAACGGGCGATTGGGGCGTTGTATGCAGCTGCAAGTCTTTTTAAGAACGTCGGCGTTGTTCCGTATTATGCAGTACTTCCTGTCTTATTTTTGAGAATGGGTGTTGAGCATATATATTAATAAGGTGTGGTCTAGCAAGGACGATTCCCGACAGACTCCTTGGGGAATGACTGGAGCTTTTACTCCGCTCCCTAGTTGTTTGGCAGCACATTCAATATAGGCTTCATCCCAAAGTCCGGCGTCAATGAATGATTGGAGCAAGGCTCTTCCACCTTCTACCAGCAGAGTCTGTATCTTTCTGCTGTATAGTTCCTGCATCATTTGCGGCAAGATATCCCGGGTGAAGTCGATAGTGATGTATTCCAGATTCTTTTTGTTTGCTGCTTTTCGGGCAGTAAAGACCAGAGTAGGAAATTCTCCGTTCATCAAGTTCAGGTGTGAGGGGAGAGTCAGGTCTTTGTCGATGGTGATTCGCAGCGGATGCTTTCCGTACCAGTTTCTGACATTCAGCGAAGGGTTATCCAGCAAGGCAGTACGTCTTCCTACAAGGATTGCCTGGTTTTCGGCTCTCAGTTTATGCACGTGCAGCGAAGTGATTGGAGTGGAAAGTACCACTGGTTTTCCGTCTTGGCGGAGCAGGTCGATGAACCCGTCGGCCGATTGCGCCCACTTCAAAGTGATGAGCGGACGTTTTTTCAAATGATAGGTGATAAAACGCTTGATGAGCTCCCTGCATTCTTTTTCCAATACACCTACAGTAACAGAGATACCCTTGTCTTTCAGTTTTTGGATACCTCTTCCTGCCACTAGAGAAAAAGGGTCCATGCATCCCACTACCACCCGTGGAATACCTTTACTGATGATGAGGTCGGCACAAGGAGGAGTCTTCCCATAATGAGAGCAAGGCTCAAGACTGACATAGATGGTCGATTCCCGGAGTAATGCTTCATCCTTTACCGAGCGGATGGCATTGACTTCGGCATGCGGTTCTCCGCAGCGAATGTGATAGCCTTCACCGATGATACGGTCTTTATATACTATTACTGCTCCCACCATCGGGTTAGGGGCGGTAGTCTGCTGTCCGTTGCGAGCCAGCTGGATGCAGCGGCTCATATATTTTTCATCTTGAGTCATGATGGAATGTTTGCTGTTTGTATGCTTGCAAAGGTACGATAAAAAACAATAAGGTTATCTCCTTTTGAAAACTTAGATGGGGCGGAGCCGAGGGTTTGTTTTTTTTCGGCACGCAAGTTACGGATAGGAATATTATGATTAAATTTGTGGCCTATGCATCCTATATATAGTTACATCAAGCAAACATTAAAAGACTGTTATTCCGACAGTGAAGCCGGTGCGTTGGCCAAATGGATACTGACCGATGTCTTCCATTTTACCGCAATTGATTTGTATGCCGGCAGAGATACAGACTTTTCAGCCAGTCAGCAAGGCAGGCTGGAAGAGATTCTTTTGCGCCTAAAGAGGTTTGAACCCATGCAATATATCCTAGGAGAAACTTCTTTCGGAGGATATACTTTTGAAGTGTCTCCGGCGGTATTGATTCCTCGCCCCGAAACGGAAGAACTGGTAGACTGGGCAGTTTCTGACTTTTCCGGCAGGGTGGGAGTCCGTATCTTGGATATAGGAACTGGCAGCGGATGTATTCCTATTACCTTATATAAAAGGCTGGAAGAATGGAACCCCTCTGTTGCTTCGTGGGATATCTCGGAAGAAGCCTTGGCGGTAGCACATCGCAATGCGCAGAAGAATAGGGCAGATATCTCTTTCCGTCATCAAGATATTTTGGCGGATACCTATCCTAGGCTTGCGGTAGATGTGTTGGTGAGCAATCCGCCTTATATTACAGCAAGCGAGAAAACGGATATGGAGCACAATGTACTTGATTGGGAGCCGGGGTTAGCTTTGTTTGTACCAGACGCCGACCCTTTGAAGTTCTACCGGAGAATTGCAGAGGTGGGATGCCAGCTCCTTGTCTCGGGAGGAACGGTCTATTTTGAGATAAACCGTGCCTACGGCAGAGAGACAATGGAGATGTTGGAGTCATTGGGGTATCATTCGATAGAGTTGCGTAAGGATTTCTCAGGCAACGACCGTATGATAAAAGCCTGTCGCCAATGAGAAAAATAACGGATAGATTATGAAAGAATATTCAGAAAAGGAATTGCAGAACAAGGCAGAAGCTTATTGTTCGGCAGCAGAGCATTGTATTTCCGAAGTGATGTCCAAACTCCGTCAGTGGGGAGCCGATCCAGAGGTGAGCGAGCAGATTGTTGTCCGCTTGCAAAAAGATCGTTTCTTGGATGAAAGTCGCTTTGGAAGAGCTTTTGTGCGCGACAAATATCGCTTTGCCGGATGGGGGCGGGTGAAAATCATGCAGGCAATGCGGATGAAAGGCCTCCCTTCGGAAGTGATGTCGCAAGCGATGGAAAGTATCGACGAGGATGAATATATGGATGGTCTGAAAGAACTCTTGAAACGAAAGGGCAAGACAGTTTCTGCCCGCAACGAATATGAACGGAACACTAAGCTGATACGTTTTGCTGTGGGAAGAGGTTTTGCAATGGATGAGATATTGAAGTTTGTGAAGGAAGATTGGGATGATGAATCTTTTGACTGACCTTAGAGCGTTTTTTTTCCCTCGTTTCTGCTTGTCGTGTGGCAGGAAGCTGCAGCCGTATGAGAGTGCGATGTGTACTTCTTGTTGGTATCATCTGCCTTTCACCCATCTCTCTCCGACTTTGGACAATGAGATGGTGCGCTGTTTTTGGGGGCGCTTCCCGATACAGAAGGCTGTGAGCGGTTTTTATTATGCCAAAGGTGGAGAGGTGGCCCGTCTGCTTCATGAGATGAAATATCACGGAGCCCGTGTGCTATGTAGGCAGATGGGGGAGAAGGTGGCGCAGGAGTATCTTTCTACCGGTTTCTTTGATGGGATAGATGTACTTCTTCCGGTTCCGTTGGCACCGGCACGCTTAGCTCAGAGAGGTTATAACCAAAGTGAACTTCTAGCTCAAGGAATCTCTTCTGTTACTGATATTCCAATAAATACGGAAGCGGTGGTGAGAGTGAGAAACAATACCACGCAGACTCACGAGAGTGCCTATGGACGCTGGAGCAATGTGCAAGGACTTTTTGCTGCAACTCCCCAAGGGGAGGAACTTCGCCATAAACATGTGTTGCTGATAGACGACGTGCTTACCACGGGAGCTACACTGGTGGCTTGTGCCGATGCTTTGTCGGAGATAGAAGACATCTCCTTCAGTGTATTGACTTTGGCGTGGGCCAAGTAGGTAAGCGGCAAAAATTATACACATATATTTCCTATTCCCAGAGGATTTCTGTACATTTGCGCTTGTATTTATCAGATATTAAAAGTTATGAAAGCTTTGGAAAGATTATTTGCAGAAAAATTATTGAAAGTTAAGGCTGTAAAGATTCAGCCGGCAAACCCATTCACATGGGCTTCAGGTTGGAAATCGCCTATTTATTGTGACAACCGTAAGACTTTGTCTTATCCGGCTTTGCGTAATTTTGTAAAGTTGGAATTGTGTAGAGTAATTCTTGAAAAGTTCGGAGATGTAGATGCTATTGCCGGAGTTGCAACAGGAGCAATCGCTCAGGGTGCATTGGTGGCAGAAGAATTGAACCTCCCGTTTGTATATGTGCGTTCAAGCCCAAAAGACCATGGATTGGAAAACCTGATTGAAGGTGAACTTCGTCCGGGCATGAAGGTAGTAGTGGTAGAAGACTTGATTTCTACAGGTGGCAGCAGCCTTAAAGCTGTAAATGCAATCCGTCGCAATGGTTGCGAAGTGATTGGTATGGTGGCTTCATTCACTTATGGATTTGATGTTTCGGTACAGGCATTCAAGGAAGCTGGCGTGGAATTGATTACATTGACTAACTACAACTCTGTGCTGGATGCTGCTCTGAAAACCAACTATATCAACGAAGAGGAAATTCCTATTCTTCAGGCTTGGAGAGAAGACCCTTCTCACTGGACTGGAAAATAATCAATTAAATTATTAATCTAAGCACGGATTCCACGCAAGTGTGGCCTGTATGCAGGACGCACAGTGCTGAAATCCGTGTTTTTTTATTGTATATAACTATGGCTCAATATGAAAGTAGCGTAAAGCATGTGTTTTATTCGCAGGAACAAGTGTATAACAAGTTGTCTGATCTGAACAACCTGGCGTCCGTTCGTGACCGTCTGGATATGATAAAGGACAAGTTAAACGGGGAACTAGAAGACTTGACTTTCGACCGCGACAGCTTGTCGATGAAGGTGAAAGGTATTAGTCTTACACTGCGTATCATAGAACGTGAACCGATGAAATGCATCAAGTTTGAAGGGGACAAGTCGCCTATTCCATTGAACCTGTGGATTCAGATTCTGCCTGTAACAAATACAGAAGCAAAACTGAAAGTGACCATCCGTGCCGAAGTGAATATGTTTATGAAGGCAATGGTGGCAAAGCCGTTGCAAAACGGGGTGGAGAAGTTGGCCGAAATGCTTTCTATGATTCCATATTGATTTTTAGGTATTTTCAAATAGTAATGTTATGGCTCAGAAACTTTGGGAAAAAAGCGTAAAAGTAAATGCTGAAATCGATCGCTTTACCGTTGGTCGCGACCGTGATCTGGACTTATATCTAGCAAAGCATGATGTGATGGGTTCAATGGCTCATATCACTATGTTGCAACATATCGGCTTGTTGGAAGCCGGCGAACTGGAAGTTTTGCTTGAGGAGTTGCGCAAAATTTATGCAACAGCCGAAAAAGGTGAATTTATCATTGAAGATGGTATAGAAGATGTACATTCGCAGGTGGAACTGATGCTTACTCGGAAATTGGGTGATGTGGGCAAGAAAATACATAGCGGACGTTCACGTAATGACCAAGTGCTGGTTGACTTGAAACTGTTTACCCGTGAACAGTTGCGTGGGGTAGTGGAAGCAGTAGACGATTTGTTTAAGGTGCTTATCGCACAAAGCAACCGGTACGCTCATGTTCTGATGCCGGGATATACTCATTTGCAGATTGCCATGCCTTCTTCTTTTGGATTGTGGTTCGGTGCGTATGCAGAGAGTCTGGTAGACGATATGATGTTCTTGCAGTCGGCTTATCGTATGTGTAACAGAAACCCTTTAGGGTCGGCAGCCGGTTATGGGTCTTCTTTCCCTCTTGACCGTGAGATGACTACTCGTCTGTTGGGTTTTGATTCGATGAACTATAATGTGGTCTATGCTCAGATGGGTAGGGGTAAGATGGAACGTAATGTGGCGTTTGCCCTGGCTTCTGTGGCTGGAACTCTTTCCAAGATGGCTTTTGATGCTTGTATGTTTAGCAGTCAGAACTTCGGGTTTATCAAACTTCCGGATGAATGTACCACAGGTTCCAGCATTATGCCACATAAGAAGAATCCGGATGTGTTTGAACTTACCAGAGCGAAATGCAATAAGCTCCAGGCGCTCCCGCAGCAGATCATGCTTATCATGAACAATCTTCCTTCTGGTTATTTCCGCGACCTTCAGATTATCAAGGAGGTGTTTGTGCCTGCTTTTGAAGAACTCAAGGACTGTTTGCAGATGGCCACTTATATCATGAACAAACTGAAAGTGAACGAGCATATCTTGGATGATGACAAGTATCTGCATATTTTCAGTGTGGAGGAGGTAAACCGTCTTGCTTCAGAAGGAATGCCTTTCCGTGATGCCTATAAGAAAGTAGGACTGGACATTGAAGCAGGCAAGTTTACTCACACAAAAGAGGTGCATCATACTCATGCTGGAAGTATCGGAAACCTGTGTAATGACAAGATTAGTATCTTGATGGATGAAGTGCTAGGTGGATTTAATTTCTCTCAGGTGGAAGAAGCAGAAAAGGCATTATTGAAGCGTTAAGCTATATTTTTTAAAAGAAATCGGGAAAATGTTTGGAGTGTATCACAAAACTCCTTACATTTGCACCCGTAAACGCGGAAATAGCTCAGTTGGTAGAGCATAACCTTGCCAAGGTTAGGGTCGCGAGTTCGAGTCTCGTTTTCCGCTCTTTTAGGCTGCTCGAATGGTGGAATCGGTAGACACGAGGGACTTAAAATCCCTTGGCCATTGCGGCTGTGCGGGTTCAAGTCCCGCTTCGAGTACAAA
>JARIAN010000042.1 GCA_029257865.1 Phocaeicola sp. | reverse complement strand
CGGATACAGAATCTATTCTTGATAACAATAAAAATATCAGCATCAATAAGTTGCAGACTGTAACTGAAGACGGAACTTTCCTCGGCCTTATTCCTGCAACGGAATATAATGAGAGTGCCAACGAAGAGGATAACCCAGTGGTTGTGATATTAGAGTAACTTAGTTGATATTTACCAAATCATTGCATCATGTATTGGCAAAAAGAAACCTTTATTTATATTTTATAACATTCTGCTCTGTTTGAATTGCATCAATTAGAGAGAAAAAGAGAAGTTTTTTTGCTTGTCTTATGGGGCAGTGGTGAAATCATGCCGACGTTTTTGGGGAATCTTCTAATTATTTTTGGGAAAATGCTTATATATTTTCTCCAAAATAATTAGAAGATTGGGTAAAAATATGCCGGCGATTTGGGTAGAATGGTCGGAAACTTTCAAAAAATGAGAGGGGGAGGGCTCCGGTTTGCCTGTATTTTGTGCTCTTTCGATGGGAAAATAGAGCAAGGAAATAGGTCTTATTATATTGACTGATAGGATAATATGTGAAATATAGAGCCGTGAGAATCCATTTTTTTGCGTTACTCGAATTCTTGTACATAAACGGGCGAGTTTCAGAGGGTATGTTTACATTGTTTAACGGTTAGTGGCTTTGAGATAAAAAAACATAATTTTCATTTTATCATTGCCTGTTTGTCTTTTCTTTTATCTATATTGCATCATATAACTAAGTAATTTAAAAGAATGAAAACACTGATAGCAAAAGGTATTATATTACTCAGCCTGACAGGTTGTAGTAATAGTTACTGAAGAGGGGCTGAACATTGAATATAATGGAACATATATAAGTGACGATGATTTTCTTACCTTTGTGGTATTTCGTCCTCAATAATAGCAAAATAATCATAGTTTTACATCTAAGATTTTACAATTATGAAGAACCTTGTTTTGACAGTTTGTTTCAGTCTGTTTCCTTTTATCTCTTATTCACAGACTTCATCGATTAATCTAATAGACAATTTAGAGAACAGTCGCTCTGTTTCATTAAGTACATTTGTTGAAAAAGTGGAGTATATTCCGCTGGAAACTACAGAAGAGTGTCTGTTAAGTAATGAACTACAAGTATTTGTTGGAGATAATGACATTATAGTAGGAGACCAGAAGGCACAGAAGTTTTATCGTTTTGACAGCAAAGGTAAGTTTCTCAATACCATAGGTAAACGTGGAGAAGGTCCTGAAGAGTATCTTTATTCTATTTCTTTTTATGCCGATAAAGATTATGTCTATATCATTGATGCTAATGCCAAGCGATTAAATAAGTATAGCCATGATGGTAAATTTATCGAAAAAATTTCAACGGACCTGGTTAGCTGGTCTTTGGAAAAAGAGGGTGATAACTTTATATGTTATAATTTTCTCTATAACAGGATAGGTGGAAAAGAGGATGTATACGAACTTTTCCTATTGGATTCTAAAGGAAAGCAAATAAAAAAACAACCCACTACAGTAACTTCAGCAAAAGACAATGCAATCTTGTTTACTTTTCCTTTCTTTTATCGGTATGATGGAAAAATTTTCTATAAGAATGCGGTAACTGAGTTTGTTTATCGGATAGATAATATGTTGGATATGAATCCTGCTTATCAGATTATTGGTGGAGGTAATAATAATGGGCGAGAAGATTATAAGGATATACAGAAATATGCAAAGGCGATGAGTGTGAGGGATATATTCGAAAATGACAATCTGGTGATTATAACTTATGCATTTAAGAATAAGCTGAATTATTTTGTATATGACAAGTCTTCAAAAACAGGTTATAATGCAGTAGAAGGTGATAATCCTGGATTTAAGGATGATATTATGAATGGTTTGGCTTTTGAACCACTTATAGGTAGTAGAAGTAGTTCCAATTGTATTGTGTCTTTAAAAGAGGCTGGAAATGTCATTGACAATGCTAAAGATTTGAAGGAAAAGGGAAGTATAGACTCACTGGATTATGATGATAACCCGGTATTGGTTATTGCTCATTTAAAATAAAACCTTAATGACGTTAGACTGAGGTTTGATAGGTTATCTGGTTGTAAATAAGGGTAATAGTATCTTGTTTTCGGAGGGTAACAAAGCGTGTGTGTTCCGTGACAAGCTCATGCAGATAATTTGCATTAGCTTGCGGAAATTAGGAAGAGTAAGAGTATTGAAATCCTCCATGATTGAAAATATTTCGCCAAAAGGTGTAATTTATTCAGATTTGATTTGTATTTTAGTCATGCATGAAGAAGGTTTATGAACTTCTATTTGCAACACTAAGTAAGTATGTATGTAATTTTAATAATATTATAGAGTTTTATATGAAAAAGATTTATCCCCAACAGTGGCTTCATTTTCATCCTTATACGAAAACAGATGCCGTAGACAGGTATTATTGTGATATAGTAAACAAGTTGATGAAGGTCATTTATGAATACGATGTAATGGCAGGCGACCCTATAGCAGAAGAAGGCGTATATGAAGATGCGGCTATCTTTATAGGTGCATGGTTCGAAGATGTCATCTCGCAAACAGGTATATGGCAGGTATTTACATCGGAGTGTGAAAAGAGATATGGTAGCAGATTGCCTTTCTATGATTTGGACGACGAATATTACTATGACGAAATTAATATAGAGGATATACGTTTCATCTTGTGGCATAGTTTCCAGAGTTGGAATATGGGAGTGAAAGTATATAATCCGGAAAATAAAGGCTTGGAAAACCTTGCGAAGGCTATATATGACATACTTGACAAAGAATACGAAACGGCTCCCGAAAACGAAAGACTCCAGGAGTTCTTCGACTTCTCTAATATTGAAGAAGGCGACTATTTGGAATATAGGAACAAGATAGAATGGTTCTTTATGAATTGCTACATCAATATAGGATGTTATGAAGACTATCTGTGCTCTATGGATGAGATAATGAGCGAATACGAAGATGATGATAGTATGGATGAAAGAACCAAAGACATCATGCTGTATTCTAATAAAATCAATACTGTATTGATGGGCAGAACTCCTCTTTTGGGTATAACGGCACCAGAATACATCAAGCTTATACAAGAATACAATAAAGCTGACAACAATGCTTATTATATGAATATTGGTTCTGTAAAAGAAGCTATGTATACAGTAGAGAGCGAGACTAATGAGTATTTTGTATTCAAAAGTCTGATAGAAGATAACACATATTATAAAGTGACAAAAAAGTCGTTGGAACTGAATTTCCAACGACTGGTTCCAGGTGATACATTGGTGACTTCCACTCTCTTTAAATATGGAGAATACTGGTATCATAATGGTGCAATGATGAATTACCGTATCAGTGAAAATCCGGGAATGAAAGAAAAATTTAAAGAGTTGAAATCTACCTTAGGGCCGAACAACCAAGAGAAAGTATATAAAGATTTTATTAAGGCTACCAAAGGCAAGCAGTTTATGTTCTTTAAAGATGTAGACGAAATGGTTAGTTTTATTGAAAAAAAGATAAAATACAAGAAAACTCAAGATTTAGACTTTTCCAGTTTAGGCGATGGCTTGGTAATGTTGTCTGCCACTCCTAAAAACGGACTGTGCTTTATGAAAAATCTATGCGACTGTGTGGCTTCTCCCGACAATCCTTATTATAATCAAGAGCAAGCAGAAAAAAAAGCGATAGGATTATTGACTGACAAAAACTCTATCCCTTACGAGATGTCTTGCTACCTTCTTGATAACGGATGTCTTAAGGATGCCGGACTGAATAGTACCTTGGGTGCTGAGCATGGAAGGGAACTTGTAAGAAAAAATGCACAGTTCCTGATGGACTATTTCTTCAACAAATGTAGAGAGAAAGACTATAATGATGTATTTAAAATGTAGAGTCTGGTGCAATTATTACTGATAGTACTTGCTAGCTTGTTCAGTTAAGATACTGGCATAAAAAAGACACCTCAGAGTGAAAGTAAACACTCTGAGGCGTCTTTTTTTTATAAATTCCGTTTAGGATAAAGTTCATCCCACCATTCCGGCTGACCTTTCAGCCATTTGGCAAACCATGCAAACAAGGTATTTTGCCATTTAGTTCGCTTGCTATAGTCAATGATATGATGGTCTTGCCCTTCCACTTCTATCAATTCCACTTCTTTTCCTAGAATCTTCATTGCAGCAAACATCTGAATACTTTCACCTACAGGTACATTGGTGTCTGCATTGCCATGAATTAGCAGGAGGGGAGTATTGATTTTATCGGCATGAAACAGCGGACTGTGTTGTGTGAAGAAGTCAGGGTTGCTCCAAGGATAGGTATTGGCATTGGCAATGCTGCAATAAGAATATCCCCAGTAGCCTTCTCCCCAATAACTGCTTAGCGCACTGATACCGGCATGGCTGATGGCGGCGGCAAACAGATTGCTTTTGGTTTGCAGATATTGTGTCATGAACCCACCGTAACTAGCACCGATACAGCCTATTTTAGTCTTGTCGACAAACGGGTGTTCTTTACAGAATAACTCTGTGCCCCTGATGATTTCATCTGCAGTCTTATCACCCCAGGCATTGACATGGCGGGCAGAGAACTCTTGGCCAAAGCCGGTAGTTCCGCTAGGGTTGACGATGTATACTACATAGCCCTGTGCTGCATACATGTGGGTAGCATATCTCCCTTCCATATTTCGGCTAGTAGGTGATGTTCCGCCGTAGTAGTTTACGATAAGCGGATATTTTTTGTTCGGGTCGAAATGTGGAGGCAGGTAATATCTACCTTGGATTCTTGTGCCGTCGGCCGATTTGAAGTCCCATTGATGTACTTCTCCCAGTTTCACATCTTTCAATTTTTCAGCCGAAAGGTCATCAATCAATATTGCTTTATCCTTATCAAGATGATAGGTGTAAAGTCTGTTGGCATTCGATGCGCTTTGTCCGTAGCTTAACATAACTGGGGCTTTTTTTGCCAGAGCAAAGCGGGCAATGACTTCTTCCGGAAGATTAAGTCGACTGATTTCTCCATTTTTCGGATTACATTTGAATATTCTTATACAATCTTCATCTTCGCCTTGTAGATAGATTTGCCCGTCGTATTTGTTCCATACTGCCGTACTGACATTCGGATTGAAATCTTTAGTCAGAGGGCGTGCTTTCTTTGTCTTGAGATTATAAATGAACAGCTGTCCGTCAAAACTGTTGACGGTTTGCCCTTTCTTTACATTGCGTCCTATACCTCCAAAGCTGTCTCCAGTGCCGAATACCAACAATTCATCTCCTTGAGGTGAAAAGAGGGCGGCATTGCGGTAGGCGGCATCCTCCCAAATGGTTTCGGCAGTCATTGT
>JARIAN010000148.1 GCA_029257865.1 Phocaeicola sp. | reverse complement strand
ATCCGTTGGCAGATAGCTGTTTATGCCAACGGATAGCTTCTTCATCCAGTTCTTTTACATTCTGACTTCGCTCACCACTTCACCGTCAAACAAGTTGATAGTGCGTTGAGCATAACCGGCATCGTGCTGTGAGTGTGTCACCATAACTATGGTAGTACCTTCTTTGTTGAGTTCTGTGAGCAATTCCATCACTTCTTTACCGTTCTTTGAGTCCAAATTACCGGTAGGCTCATCGGCGAGTATCAGCTTCGGATTGGCTACTACGGCACGTGCGATGGCTACGCGCTGCTGCTGACCACCCGACAACTGCTGTGGAAAATGTTTTGAACGGTGGGCAATGGCCATACGGTTCATTACTTCTTCTACTCTACGTTTGCGTTCCTTTGCCGGCACGTTCATGTAGAGCAATGGCAATTCAATATTTTCATAGACATTCAGTTCATCAATCAGGTTGAAGCTCTGGAATACGAACCCTATGACACCTTTACGCAAATCAGTGCGTTGCGATTCGGTGAGCTGAGCTACCTCTGTTCCGTTCAACTTATACGAACCGTTGCTCGGATTATCAAGCAGACCAAGAATGTTTAACAAAGTTGATTTACCACAACCTGAAGGACCCATAATGGCAACAAACTCGCCTTGCTTTACTTCGATACTTACATTGTTTAATGCCCATGTTTCTACTTCTTCAGTACGGAATACTTTCTGTAGATTTTCTACTTTAATCATATTATATTGTTTTTTTTTGTTATTTCTATTTATCGTTTAGCAAATACTATGCCATATTGATAATGATTTGCTAATCAGCTATTTGTTGTATTTTATTCTTCCTGTTGCTGTGCGAATATGCACTTTTTGTGTGCAAATTCGCACACTGTGCATAAACTTCTCATTTATTCGTTTTTAATAATCACCGAAGGATTGATTCGGGCTATGTTACGTATGCGTACATAAAGTGCCATACCTACCAACACAGATATCAGTAGGAAAACTCCTAAGTAGAAGAAGAATCCGAAAGATACAGCCGATACATAGAAGGAACTGACTGTGCTGATAATAAGTCCTACTATAAGGAAGGCAATCAGTGCACATACGGCAATTAGTTTTAGGTATAGACGCGCAAATATAAGTACTATATGATACATCTTGGCTCCATTTATCTTGCGGATTGCCATTTCCTTTTGCCGGTGTTCGGTATCGAGGGTGATGGATGAATATATGCCGAGAATGGAA
>JARIAN010000112.1 GCA_029257865.1 Phocaeicola sp. | reverse complement strand
CGGTACGCCTTCGACGCAGAATGGAATGCTCCCCTACCGATACTTATGTATCCCACGGCTTCGGTAGACAGCTTGATACCCGATTATTATCCACGCCCGATTCCTCGACTAGTGAGCTGTTACGCACTCTTTAAATGAATGGCTGCTTCCAAGCCAACATCCTAGCTGTCTTAGCAATCAGACTTCGTTAGTTTAACTTAGCTGTCATTTCGGGACCTTAGCCGGTGGTCCGGATTGTTCTCCTCTCGGGCACGGACCTTAGCACCCATGCCCTCACTCCCATGATGGAACTGCAACGCATTCGGAGTTTGTCAGGACTTGATAGGCGGTGAAGCCCTCGCATCCAATCAGTCGCTCTACCTCGTTGCAGTAAGTCATGAGGCTGCACCTAAATGCATTTCGGGGAGTACGAGCTATCTCCAAGTTTGATTAGCCTTTCACCCCTACCCTCAGCTCATCCAGAAGCTTTTCAACGCTTATTGGTGCGGACCTCCATCTGGTGTTACCCAGACTTCATCCTGGCCAAGGGTAGATCACTTGGTTTCGCGTCTACCGCATCTGACTCGACGCCCTCTTAAGACTCGCTTTCGCTTCGGCTGCAGGACTCGTGTCCCTTAACCTTGCCAGATACGGTAACTCGTAGGTTCATTATGCAAAAGGCACGCCGTCACATCAGAAGATGCTCCGACCGCTTGTAGGCGCACGGTTTCAGGTACTATTTCACTCTTCTGTTCGAAGTGCTTTTCACCTTTCCTTCACAGTACTGGTTCACTATCGGTCTCTCGGGAGTATTTAGCCTTACCGGATGGTCCCGGCAGATTCAGACAGGATTCCTCGTGTCCCGCCCTACTCAGGATACCACTATGCTTCGTCTCGCTTCATGTACCGGACTGTCACCGTCTGTGGCCGAACTTTCCAGATCGTTCCATTCACGAGATTTCTTGCAACGCCGTGGTCCTACAACCCCATACATGCCGTAACACGTATGGTTTGGGCTCTTCCCCGTTCGCTCGCCACTACTGGGGGAATCATTGTTATTTTCTTTTCCTGCAGGTACTAAGATGTTTCAGTTCCCTGCGTTAGCCCCTTACATGCGTAAGGTGATATGTCTTCAACATATCGGGTTGTCCCATTCGGAGATTCACGGATCAAAGGTCATTTGCACCTCCCCGTGACTTTTCGCAGCTTATCACGTCCTTCATCGCCTCCGAGAGCCAAGGCATCCGCCATGCGCCCTTGCTTACTTTCCTTATCACGTCACACTTGATTCATGGAATCAAGCCGGATGATATATACTTTCAGCTCTATACTTTATTTAACTTACTTGCTTATTTTTGCTTGTTACATCATGTCAAAGATCTTCTTTATAGTGAAGAGCACGGAGTTGAACCGAAACCGGGCCGGCCATGAGTCACTCTGTTTCAGGAATGTCCTTATGGTTCCCTTTCTCCTGTATATAGGAAAACAAACGTAGCTGTAGTACAACCGAAAAAACCTCTTTTTCAGTCTCTCTCCAGAAAGGAGGTGTTCCAGCCGCACCTTCCGGTACGGCTACCTTGTTACGACTTAGCCCCAATTACCAGTTTTACCCTAGGGCGCTCCTTGCGGTTACGCACTTCAGGTACCCCCGGCTTT
>JARIAN010000104.1 GCA_029257865.1 Phocaeicola sp. | reverse complement strand
ATCTGCCGGACAAGGTAAACGTGGGTGATGATATGGCCGATGGAGACTTGATAGACCGTGAGGGAAACATCCGTCACCTTTCAGAGTTCAAAGGGAAATACATCTTATTGGATTTCTGGAATCAAGGGTGTGGACCCTGTATGCAATCATTTCCCGAAGCGACTGAAATAGCTTCCTTATACAAAAATCAACTAGAGGTAGTTGGTATCTGCCTTGGAAAGAAGACCAATCAGGATGAGGTAGTAAAGGAGTATAAGCTTACAGGAAATCAATGGCGGCAAAAAGCTCCTGGTATGTTAGGCCTGGCAGCAGCTTATCAGGTTCGTGGCATTCCACATTATGTGATGATTTCACCAAAAGGAAAAGTGATGGATATGTGGACTGGTTATAGAAAGGACCTTTTGAAAGAAAAGATGAAAGAATTAATCAAATAGGAACTAATATATGAAAACAATGAATTTATTATTGGCTGTGCTGTGTATATTCAGCATAGTAGCCTGCACCCCGAAAGAGAAGAGTGTAGAGGACCCGTATTTTGCATCAACCTCAACGAGGAAGATGGATCTCCGTAAGGTGGAAATGAATGATTCGGTTACGGTGGTGAGCGTGGATACGTATCAACAACCTAAGTTCTGGATTTCGTTTACATCGAAGATGCACCTGTTGGCAGATGGAAAGAAGTACGCTATCAAGAAGGTGGAAGGGGCAGAACTTGACCAGTATTTCTGGATGCCCGAATCGGGTACGGCCTCATTCAAGGTATTCTTCGAACCTCTGCCGATGTGCACGGAATCGTTCGATTTCATTGAAGGTGACGGTGCGAATAGTTGGAACGTCTATGGGATAGATTTAACAGGCAAGAAGAAGTTTGAATCGGCAAAGGGTATACCTGCAGATGCTATAAAGGCTACGACTCAATATCCTGATCAGTTGCCTGCTCCCGAATTCAACATCGGTGAAACGACCTTGAAGATTCACCTGCTGAATAACCGAAAAGGACATCAACCGAAAGTGAATGTATTTGTGAATACGATATTGGGAGCTCAGGACCATCTGACGGCTTCGAAGTATCAGAAGGAGAACGAAACTGAATTGAAGTTCTGGCAGTATGGACTGGCAAAGGCTTTGTTCCTGGTTGATGATATATTTATGGGAAACATCTATCTGAAGGCAGGTGAAACGGCCGATCTCTATCTGGATATGAATGCGAATGTTTACAATGTGCTGAAGCAGAGAGAAATGAAAAAGGGTGTGAAATGCCCAATCGAGTTTCCTAAAGTTTATTCAAATGGAGCGTATGCTTGGACGAGTGGATGGGATGTTCCTGAGATGGGTAAGTATGTAATGGAGGTACTTAACCCGAACTTTGCTGACTACAAGCTGACTGCAGATGAGTATACGGACAAGGTGATTCAGCAATACCATGCGTTGTCTGATAGTATCAGCGAGAGCGGATTGAGCAGCTTTGAAAAGGAATTGCTGACTGCTTCTTTGAAACAGACTGTTGTGGTTGCTACAGCATACGGCGATGGATTCCGATTCAACAATGCTTATTATGCAAATAAAGGAAAAATGCCAAAGGTCAATATTGACAAGATGACTGAAAAGCAGTATGCAAAGGTAGCTGCACTCTTTGATGTTACTGAACCAACTTTGATTTGGGGACCTAATTATTCTCAATATGTTACTTCGTTTATACAAGCAGAGTTTTCCATGACCTATTGCCCTAAGTCGGCTGGAACAGAAAAAACTGTTTTTGGTATCTTAGGAAAGAACAATAAGTATGTGTCGAAAATAGAACGGGGAGATATCTTGACAGAACAGGATTTGAAGGAGATAAAGGCGATAGAGAATGATTTCGTGAGAGAAATGCTACTGAAGATGGACGAACAGAATCGGGCTGTATTGAAAGCGGTAGAAGACAAGGCAGTGATTGAAGAGACTCCGAAGGTGGCTCCTAAAAAACTTTTCGAAGCTATCATTGCTCCATACAAAGGTAAGGTGGTTTTGGTTGACTTTTGGAATACTTGGTGTGGCCCTTGCCGTATGGCGTTGGAAGCCATAGAGCCGATGAAAAAGGGTGAATTGAAGAGTGATGACTTGGTATGGCTTTACATTGCCAATGAAACCTCACCTTTGACCAAATACAAGACCATGATTCCTGGAATAGAAGGCAAACACTACCGGCTGAATAAGGATCAGTGGAAAGTGATTACCGATCAGTTAAAGATAAATGGAATCCCATCTTACGTATTGGTTGACAAGGATGGCACGTATGCCTTGCGCAATGACCTTCGTGACCACGAACAGCTGAAGAAGACCCTGAAGAAGATGATAGAGTAAGAAAAACAGTGTATAAATGCAACAAGACGAAAGCCTGACTGCTCTGTCAGGCTTTCGTCTTGTTGTTTTTGCAATATAATAGGAATCACCATTGTATAGGTGCTTCTCCATGTTCCATCAGATACTCGTTGGTCCGGCTGAAATGCTTGTTGCCGAAGAATCCGTTGTGGGCCGAGAGCGGAGATGGATGGACTGAGGTCAGTACCAAGTGTTTCTGCCGGTCGATAAAGGCTCCTTTCTTTTGAGCGTAGGCTCCCCAAAGGATAAACACCAGATGTTCCCGTTTTTCGGTCAGTGCGCGGATGGCTGCATCTGTAAACTCCTCCCATCCCTTTCGTTGGTGAGAGCCCGCTTGGTGTGCTCTTACAGTCAGGGTGGCATTTAGCATCAGTACTCCCTGCTGTGCCCATCGGGTAAGGTTTCCGCTTTGTGGTATTCCGATGCCCAAATCGTTTTCTATCTCCTTGAAGATATTTTTCAATGAAGGCGGAAACTGGATGCCGTCGTTTACCGAGAAGCAGAGTCCGTGCGCTTGATGTTCGCCGTGATAAGGGTCTTGCCCGATGATGACTACCTTCACCTCTTGAAACGGGCATAAGTTGAATGCGTTGAATATCAGGTCCCCGGGAGGGTAAACAGTTGTAGTCTTATATTCTTGGCGGACAAAGTTAGTGAGTCGGATAAAATAATCTTTTTCAAACTCCGGTGCCAGTATTTCTTTCCATGATTGTTCTATCTGTATGTCCATAATGATATATATTAGGTATGTTTTGGATGTAAAGATAATGAATTTATCAGATTAGATAAGTGGAATGCCACATTCATCACATTCTTTTTTCATTTTTTCGGGCCAGATGCTAGCCTGTATTTCTCCGATATGTGCCTTCTTGAGGTAGAGCATACATAGGCGTGACTGTCCGATACCTCCTCCGATGCAGAGTGGCAGGCTGCCTTCCAGCATGCGACGGTGGAAATAAAGTTTGGTGCGTTCCTCTTTGCCGGAGAGTTTCAGTTGCTTCAGCATTGTTTCCTTGTCTACACGGATACCCATTGATGAGAGTTCAATGGCTCTTCCCAATACTTCGTTCCAAATCAGGAGGTCGCCGTTGAGGCCAGCCAGTCCGGTTTGAGGGTCTATGGTAGTATAGTCGTCATAGTCTGGGGCGCGCAGGTCGTGCGGTTTTCCGTTGCTGAGTTGTCCGCCTATTCCGATGATGAATACCGAGCCGTATTGTTTGGTAATCAGGTTTTCTCTTTCCTTTGATGATTTATCGGGATACATGTCCAGCAGTTCCTGTGAATGAATGAAATGAACCTCTTTAGCAAGGAAAGGGGTGATTTGTGGATACATCTCACAAATCATAAACTCTGTGCGGCGCATGGCCGAGTAAATACGCTTGACTATTTCCTTCAGAAAATCAATGTTACGTTGTTCCGGAGTGATAACTCGCTCCCAGTCCCATTGGTCTACATATAAAGAGTGTAGATTTCCCAATTCTTCATCGGCTCGGATAGCATTCATATCTGTATAGATACCATATCCCGGTTCGATATGATAGTCGGCCAATGTGACACGTTTCCACTTGGCCAGTGAATGTACCACTTCGGCCTGTTGGTCTTCCAAGTCTTTGATAGGGAATGACACGGCACGTTCCACTCCGCTCAAGTCATCGTTTAGTCCGGTACCCTTCAAAACGAAGAGAGGAGCGGTGACACGTCGTAGACGAAGTTCGGAAGAAAGGTTCTGTTGGAAAAATTCTTTGATTTGTTTGATGCCAAGTTCAGTCTGTTTCATATCCAACAGAGGAGTATATGCTTGAGGTTTTATCAGGTAACTCATGGTTTTGTGCTTTTTAATAATTTATTTGATTGCAAATATACTGATTAAAGATTAAAAAGCAATTAATAAGGATTATAATTTAGTCAATATGATATTATATCGTTGTAAAATATGGATATCTGCTCATGTTTAATAAGGAAAAGGAGTGTGGTGAGATAATTTTTTTAAGGGAATATTAGGAGTGAAAGCAGAATAATTGTATTTTTGTTTCAAATTATAAAAGAAAGATACCTGCACCCATAGTTCAATGGATAGAATAATGGATTCCGGTTCCATCGATTGGGGTTCGACTCCCCATGGGTGTACATTACTAAAATGAGAGAGATGCCGTTTCAGAATATCAGTTATTTTGAAACGGCTTTCTTCGTTTTGGTCGGAATAAAACACTAATATTCTTTATGATATGGATTACCGTTTTGAAATTTGCGCCAATTCAGTAGAAAGCTGTCTGGCGGCACAAGAGGGGGGAGCTCACAGAGTAGAACTGTGTGCTGCCATTCCAGAAGGGGGGACAACTCCTTCTTATGGTGACATTGTATTGGCCCGTAAGTTGCTCCACATTACATTGCATGTGATTATTCGTCCTCGTGGGGGAGATTTCCTTTATTCCCCTTTGGAAGTGGATATCATGGAAGAGGATATTCGTAGAGCGCGTGAATTGGGGGTAGACGGAGTAGTATTTGGCTGTCTTACTGCGGAAGGGGAAATTGACCGTCCGGTCATGGAGCGTTTAATGAAGGCTTCGGAAGGAATGTCGGTTACTTTCCATCGGGCATTCGATTATGTAGCAGATCCGTTTCGTGCAGTGGATGAATTGGCAGAGATGGGAGTAAATCGTATCTTGACATCCGGTCAGCAGCCTATAGCTATAGAAGGGGCTTCACTTTTGGCCAAGTTAGTGGAACATGCTGGTTCTCGCTTGATTATTATGCCGGGATGTGGGGTAAACGAAGAAAATATAGCAACCCTGGCTACACATACAGGAGCCAAGGAATTTCATTTTTCAGCTCGTGAACCTAAAAAGAGTGGTATGAAACTCAGAAATCAAGCTCTGTCGATGGGGGGAGATTCTGAATACGACGAATATACACGTATGGTAACAACAGCCAACCGTGTAAGGCGTACGATTTCCGCCTTGTCTCATCTGGCGGAATGATAATGGCATTGCAAAGGTAAAAAAAGCTGCTTCACCTCTTATGAAAGAGGATTGAAGCAGCTTTTTGTTTTTTGTATTATTGGATGTCTGTCTGACTTTGTACTGGTGTCATGATGAAATTGAATTCATAGTCAGCATACGGCAGTTGATATTCCTTGAGTGGAAGTGTGCCCCAGCTGTTTACACATCCCAGTCCCATCTGTGCCTTGTCTATCAGTACATTGGTGAATTCAGCCTTTTCCACTTCATTGGAGTGGCATTGTGCCTTTTCCCATCCGGAATCGAGTGATTCAATGGTATAGTGCAGTGCAGATGCCGAGAATGGAGCGTCTGCCACAAATTCCAGTCCGCAACCTTTGGCGTCAAGTTGCTGCCACCAGCGTATGTCTGATTTGGTTCCGTTTTCTTGTGGGCGGATATATGCGTAGAACTGTTCATCCACACTTTGACGGTAGATACCTAAGTCGGCACAAGTCTTTCGGTCGCTATAGTTCTCTACCGGTCCGCGTCCGTAGTAGGCGATGCGTCCGAATGATTTCGGCATAACCAACTGCATACCGAAACGGAACAGATTGGAAACTTTAGCTTTTTTGTCGGTTGTCATTTTTTCGCAGACTTTCACTGCTCCTTTATTATTAATGGTATAAGTGAGCAGTAAGGTAGCATGGACTTTCTCCATTTCATATTCAGCGGTGACTACAGCCATGTCATTGTCTGTCTGATGTTTCAGAAACTTGAGTTTAAACTCCGGATTTTTCCAAGCAGAATATTTCTTCTGCAGTCCTGCTCCGAAGTCGTTGTCGGTAGGAGCACGCCAGAAATTAGGGGTAAGTGCTTCACCTTCTGAAATCATTTCAGTACCGTTTGCTACATAGTGGTCCATGAATCCGGTAACTTTATTGAATTGGATGTTGAAGTTTTCTCCATACACCACAATGCGGTTTTGGTTTTCTGCATTAATGGTTGGAACACTGACAGGCAAGTTTGTCTCTTTTACGTTATCCAATTGGAGGGCAGGATGTTTGTATTCATTGAGTGCCAATTGGTTCTTTGCAACTATATGTCCGGCAGGAATCAGTCCTTCACGGTTCTTTTGTACATATTTGACATTCAGCAGCCATTCTCCACATGAACAGGTTTTTCCTAAGTCAAGTTTCAGTGTAGTTTTTTGTTGAGGAGCTACATTCAGTGTTTCCACTCTTCCACTTTTCATGGCTTTTCCGTTTTTCAATACTTCCCATTCCAACGCATAGGCAGACAAGTCTCTGAAGAAGTTTTCGTTGTAGATTTCAATTTCACCTTGTGCCAGGTTTGCTGGGCTGGTCCAAATATTCTGATAGAAATAGCCGACTTCATGCATGTGTGGGTTAGGTACACGGTCAGGGCTGATAAGTCCATTATCGCAGAAGTTATTGTCACTGGCATCAAAACGGTTGAAGTCACCTCCATAAGCATAAATCATTTTTCCGTTTTTGCCGGTCCATCTGCATGACTGGTCAACAAAGTCCCAAATGAATCCACCTTGGTATTTCGGATATTTACGGATAATATCCCAATACTCTTTAAATCCTCCTTGAGAGTTTCCCATGGCATGTGCATATTCACACTGTATCAACGGTTTGTTTTGGCTGTTGTCTTCACTATATTTGATGCAGTCGTTGTAATTGTAATACATCGGGCAGAAGATGTCGGTTTTTCCGCTTGCTCCTGCTTGTTCATATTGCACGGCTCTACTGCTATCTTCATTCTTTATCCAGTCGTAGGCTGCTTCAAAATTTTCTCCATATCCAGCTTCATTACCTAATGACCAAAAGATAATACTTGGGTGGTTGAAACTGCGTTGTACGTTACGCTGGTTTCTTTCCTGATGAGCTTTTTTGTAAGAAGGATTTTTAGCTAGAGTTTCTTTTCCATATCCCATTCCGTGAGATTCGATGTTAGCTTCTGCCACTACATAGATGCCATATTTATCACATAGTTCATACCAGAAGTTGTCGTTAGGGTAGTGGCAGGTACGTACGGCATTCAAGTTAAACTGTTTCATTATTTGTATATCTTGAATCATACGTTCGCGTGACACTACATAACCTCCGTCGGGGTCCAGTTCATGACGGTTGGCGCCTTTGAATAGAACAGGTTGCCCATTGACCAGAATCTGTGAGTTCTTCAGTTCTATTTTTCGGAATCCCACTTTTACAGGAATCACTTCTTTCACCTGGTTCCCCTCTTTCATGGTGGCAGTCAAAGTATATAAGTAAGGTGTTTCGGCGCTCCATTTCATCGGGTTGCTGATGTTCATGGTAGTGTTCAGTTTGCCGTTTCCCTTCAGTTCTGCAGATGCTACCACTTGGTTTTTATGATCGGTGAGTTCCAGCATCACATTGGCTGTTCCCTTAGTGTGGAGATTAATGCTCAGTTTACCATTCTGGTAGTTTTGGTCCAAGTCGGGAGTAACGCGGATATCATTGATTCGTGTCTTGTTTCTAGCATAGAGGTAGCAATCTCTGGCCACACCTGTGTAGCGGAAAAAGTCTTGGTCTTCTAAGTAAGTACCGTCGCACCAGCGGAAAACTTGAAAAGCGATGATGTTTTTCTGTCCGGGTTTCAAATAAGGGGTGAGATTGAATTCAGCTTCCAATTTGCTATCTTCACTATATCCCACAAATTTTCCGTTCACCCATAGATACATATTTGAACTGACAGCGCCAAAGTGGGCGATGATATCTTTACCTTTCCAATTGGCGGGTACTGTAATTTCCTTGCGGTAAGACCCAACATGGTTGTTTTCTATCGGAACTAATGGAGGGTTGTTCTTATATTGGTTTCTCCAAGCATATCCTACATTTACATAAATAGGGTCGCCATATCCGTTGAGTTCCCATACGGCAGGAACTTTTAAGTCATCCCATCCTTTATCATTAAAGTCAGTTTTCCAGAAATCGGTAGGGCGTGCATCTGCATTTTTCACCCAAAAGAATTTCCACATGCCGTTGAGGCTCATAAAATTGGACGACTGTTCCTTGATGGCAGCACTGGCTGCTTCGGCGCTTTCATAAGCAAAATAGTTGGTGTGCATTGGAGCGCGGTTTACGGCATTTACTTCCGGGTCCATCCATTCTTTGAATGTTTGGGCTTGTGTGATGAGCGAGCATGCTCCCATCATTCCTAGTAAGAGTTGTTTTTTCATATTTTTATCTTTATAGATTTCATTAGATTAATGGCAGATGCCATTATCTATAGGATTTGTTCGGGTAATATTTTGTTTGCAAAAATAGGAATAATAATTAGAATCGTAGAAAATTGCAGCCCTTTTTCCAGATGAACGCAAAATGTAAAATAAGATAAATAGAGGGAATCTGCTCTAAAACATATCTTTTGATTTTTATAGTTGAATAAAAAGTCATTCTTTTGCAAACATAACAGTTCAGCACAGATGAATGATTGAAAATGAAGCCTAAAGTAATATTTGGAAAACAAACTACAAAAGTCAAGCAGTTGGCAGACATCATAGCTCAAGAGATTATGCAAGGGAAGTATATGATAGGTTCTAGTCTTCCCTCGATCAATAGTCTGAGCGGTGAATATGGTGTATCTCGTGATACTGTTTTTAAGGCTTTTGCAAACTTGCGTGAGCGCAGATTGATTGATTCAACTCCGGGCAAGGGGTATTATGTGGTGAATAGACAAGAAACCGTTTTCCTTTTGTTGGATGAGTTCTCTCCATTCAAGAATACATTATATAATAGTCTGATTAAGCATCTCCCAGGAAATTATAGGGTTGATTTGTGGTTTCATCAATATAATGAGCATATATTCAATACCATTATGCATGAGGCTATAGGAAGATATAATCATTATTTGGTGATGAATTTTGACCACGAACATCTCTCTCCTTTGTTGTCGAAGATAAATCCGTCCAGACTTTTGCTGCTTGATTTCGGAAAGTTTGATAAAGAGGGATATTCATATATTTGTCAAGACTTTGATACGGCTTTGTATACGGCTTTGATGGAAATTAAAGAGAAATTGCAAAGATATAGAAAGATGGTTTTCTATTTACCTTCCGATTCAAAACATCCCAAATCATCGGCAGATGCACTTGAAAGATTTTGTAAGGACCATTGTCTGAATTTTCAAGTAGTCATGGAAGAGATGAAAGAGGTAGAAAAGGAGGTGGTCTATTTGGTAATCAGACAGACAGATGTGGTTGATGTGATAAAGAAAAGCAGGGAGCTAGGCTTGAAATGCGGTGGAGATTTTGGTTTGATTGCATATAACGACACTCCGGCTTATCAAGTCATAGATGAAGGTATTACAGCTTTGAGTATTGACTGGGAGGAGATGGCTATGAAAGCCGCTCGATTTGTAATGACTGGCAATCCCATGAAGATTGACCTTCCTACTAAGGTCCATTTAAGAAAATCAATAGGCTGACCGGATGTTTTTTTATCATGCCGTCAGCATAGTTCAGTACAGTTTTTAACCTAAATATAAATAACTTAATAAATTTGAATATTATGAATAAGTATCCTAAAATCGGGATTCGTCCCACAATTGACGGACGTCAGGGTGGTGTTCGTGAAAGTCTGGAAGAAAAGACCATGAGTTTGGCAAAAGCAGTGGCCGATTTGATTTCTTCAAATCTTAGAAACGGTGATGGTTCTCCGGTGGAATGTGTGATTGCAGATTCTACTATCGGGCGTGTGGCAGAGAGTGCTGCCTGTGCAGAGAAATTCGAACGTGAAGGAGTAGGTGCCACTATTACCGTGACCTCTTGCTGGTGCTATGGTGCAGAAACAATGGATATGAATCCTTATTATCCGAAAGCGGTATGGGGATTTAACGGTACGGAAAGACCTGGAGCTGTATATTTGGCAGCTGTATTGGCCGGACATGCACAGAAAGGGCTTCCTGCATTTGGCATTTACGGACATGATGTACAGGATATTGAAGATAACACTATACCTGAAGATGTGGCAGAGAAAATCTTGCGTTTTGCTCGCGCTGCTCAAGCAGTGGCTACTATGAGAGGTAAATCTTATCTTTCTATGGGTAGCGTGTCTATGGGTATTGCCGGCTCTATTGTCAATCCCGACTTCTTCCAGGAATATCTGGGTATGAGAACCGAATCGGTCGACCTTACAGAAATTATTCGTAGAATGACCGAAGGTATCTATGACAAAGAAGAGTTTGCAAAAGCTATGGCATGGACTGAAAAGCATTGCAAGAAGAATGAAGGTAAAGACTATAATGTACCCGAAAAGGCCAAAACACGCGAGCAGAAGGAAGCAGACTGGGAATTTATTGTCAAGATGACTATCATTATGCGTGATTTGATGACTGGTAATCCTAAACTTAAGGAACAAGGTTTCAAGGAAGAGGCTTTGGGACACAATGCCATTGCAGCCGGATTCCAGGGACAGCGCCAGTGGACTGACTTCTATCCAAATGGTGATTTCTCCGAAGCTCTTCTTAATACTTCTTTTGACTGGAATGGTATACGTGAAGCATTTGTGGTTGCCACAGAGAATGATGCTTGCAATGGAGTTGCCATGCTATTTGGTCACTTGCTTACAAACCGCGCTCAGATTTTCTCTGATGTTCGTACATATTGGAGTCCTGAAGCGGTGAAGCGCGTGACGGGAAAAGAACTTACCGGCCTTGCAAAGAACGGCATTATCCATCTTATCAATTCGGGTGCTACTACTCTTGACGGAACCGGACAACAGACAGATGCAGAAGGTAATCCGGTAATGAAACCGCATTGGGAAGTTACAGATGCAGAGGTAGAAAAATGCCTGGAAGCTACTACCTGGTATCCTGCCAACAGAGATTATTTCCGTGGCGGCGGTTTCTCTTCAAACTTCCTGTCAAAAGGAGGTATGCCTGTTACCATGAGCCGATTGAACTTAGTGAAAGGCCTTGGTCCTGTTCTTCAGATAGCAGAAGGATGGACCGTAGAAATTGACCCTGAGGTACATAAAGCTCTTGATGAACGTACAGACCGTACATGGCCTACTACATGGTTTGTTCCTCGCCTTTGTAACAAACCAGCTTTCAAGGATGTATATTCTGTAATGAATAACTGGGGGGCAAATCATGGAGCAATCAGTTATGGACACATTGGCCAAGATTTGATTACATTGGCTTCTATTTTGCGTATTCCTGTATGTATGCACAATGTGGATGAGGATAAGATTTTCCGTCCAGCTGCATGGAATGCGTTTGGAATGGATAAAGAAGGCTCTGATTATAGAGCATGTCAAAACTACGGACCTATTTATAAATAAGAAGTAAAATGATGTAAGGACAGATTTGTGTCCTTACATCATTTGCTATTTAAAGCTAATTTTATGATTAACAGATTTGTTTTGAATGAAGTTTCATACTTCGGTCCAGGAGCACGCCAAGTGCTTCCTAAAGAAATTTCTAGATTAGGTTTACATAAGGCTTTTGTTGCTACCGATAAAGATTTGATAAAATTTGGTGTAGCTGAAAAAGTATTGGATGTCTTGAAAAAAGCTGATATTGAATATGAAGTGTTTAGTGACATTAAACCAAACCCTACAGTTGCTAATGTGAAGGCCGGTGTTGCTGCTTATGCCGCCTCTGGCGCTGATTTTATCATTGCGATAGGAGGGGGTTCTTCTATTGATACAGCTAAGGCTATTGGTATAATAACCAACAATCCAGAATTTTCGGATGTGGTGTCATTGGAGGGAGTGGCAGATACAAAGAAGAAATCGGTGCCTATCATAGCACTTCCTACTACCGCCGGTACTGCGGCCGAAGTGACCATCAACTATGTCATTACAGATGAATCAACTCAAAAAAAAATGGTTTGTGTGGACCCTAATGATATTCCGGCTATGGCTATAGTGGATGCAGAGTTGATGTATACTCTTCCTAAAAGTTTGACAGCAGCAACAGGTCTGGATGCTTTGACTCACGCTATTGAAGGACTGATAACTAAAGGTGCATGGGAGATGAGTGATATGTTCGAGATAAAGGCTATAGAGATGATAGCTCATTATCTGGAAACAGCAGTAAGCCAGCCTGAGAATGCAGAGGCTAGAAATGGAATGGCTGTAGCTCAATATATAGCAGGAATGGCTTTCTCTAATGTAGGGCTTGGAGTTGTGCATGGTATGGCTCATCCTTTAGGGGCTATATTTGATATTCCTCATGGCGTGGCAAATGCATTGCTGCTTCCTACTATCATGGAATTCAATGCTCCGGCTGCTTTGGCTAAGTATGTAGACATTGCAAAAGCAATGAATGTGTTTGTTGCTGGAATGACTGAAGTTGAGGCTGCTGATGCGGCAGTGAAGGCGGTAAGAGAACTTTCTTTACGCGTGGGTATTCCTCAGCATTTGTCGGACTTGGGTATTAAAGAAGAAGATCTTCCACGTTTGGCCAAAGCTGCTTTTGCAGATGTCTGCACTCCGGGTAATCCTAGAGAAGTGACCGAAGAAATTATTTTAGAACTTTACAAGAAAGTATTATGATAACTAACGAACAGATTGAAAAATTTATAGCAGAGGCTCATCGTGTAGGTGATGCCGGACTTACAGTATGTAGCAGTGGTAATATCTCATGGCGTGTGGGCGATGAAGTACTTGTTTCAGGTACAGGTTCATGGGTACCTTCTTTGCCAAAGGAGAAAGTGTCGGTGTGTAAACTTGAAACAGGAGAAGTGCTTAATGGAGTGAAACCGTCTATGGAAAGTGTTTTTCATTTGGGAGTGCTTAGAGAGCGTCCAGATGTAAATGTGGTACTTCATTTCCAGTCGCCTTATGCTACTGCAGTGGCTTGTATGCAGGAAACTCCTAAAAACTTTAATGTAACGGCAGAGGTTCCGTGTCACGTAGGGGCGGAGATTCCGGTGATTCCTTATTTTCGTCCGGGTTCGAAAGAACTGGCTGCTGCTGTGATTGCAGCTATGAAGGAACATAATTCGGTGTTGTTGAAGAAACATGGACAGGTAGTGTGTGGCAAAGACTTTGACCAAGCTTTCGAACGTGCTATGTTCTTTGAAATGGCATGCCGTATTATTGTCCTTACTGAAGGAAAATATATGACTCTGTCGGAGGAGGAAATTGATGATTTGGAAACTTATGTCTTAGGAAAAAATACAAAATGACAGAAGCATATTTAGCAATAGATTTCGGAGGTGGAAGCGGCAGAGTTATTGCCGGTTACACCTCCGATGGTGAACTTCATCTAGATACTGTGTATCGTTTTCAAAACAGACAGGTTCACTTGGGAGGACATATCTACTGGGATTTCCTGTCCTTGTTTGAGGATATGAAGCAAGGAGTACGTATGGCGGTAGATAAAGGATATCGTATCAAGAGTATAGGTATTGATACTTGGGGAGTGGATTTCGGATTGATTGACAAGAATGGACAGTTGTTAGGAAATCCTTTTTGTTATCGTGATAAAAGCACCGACGGAATGTCTGAAAAAGTGTTTGCTTTGATTGACCGTAAGCAGCATTATTTGGAATCGGGTACACAGGTAATGGATATCAATACTTTGTTTCAATTATTTGCTATGAAGCAGAGTGATAACACTTTGTTGGAGGTGGCAGATAAGTTGCTCTTTATCCCTGACCTTTTCAGCTATTTTCTTACGGGGGTGGCCAATAATGAATACAGTATTGCTTCTACCTCGGAACTGATGGATATGCGAACAGGAAAATGGAATTTTGAATTGATTCGAACTCTTGACCTTCCTGAACATATATTCTGTGATATTGTGATGCCTGGTGAAAGCAGGGGAGTCTTGAAGCAGGAGATTAAGTCGGAACTGGGGCTGGATTACGATGTAAAGGTTATAGCTGTAGCTTCGCATGATACAGCCAGTGCTGCTTATGCTGTACCGAAAAGTAGTGACGGCAAGAGAACGGCTTTTTTGAGTTCCGGTACTTGGTCTTTGTTGGGAGTAGTTACCGATAATCCAATTCTTTCTGAAGAGGCAAGACTGAATGGATTTACCAATGAAGGTGGTGCCGGTGGTAAAATCTGTTTCCTGCAGAACATAACAGGGCTTTGGATTCTACAACGGTTGATGGCAGAGTGGGAAGGTGAAGGATTGTGTACTGAGTATGATGTATTGATTCCTGCAGCAGAGAAAGCCCAGCTGGATTCAATGATAGATGTGGATGATATTCGTTTTGCAAGTCCGAAGAATATGGCAATGGCTATTTCAGACTATTGTGAAGAGAGAGGTCAAAAGGTGCCAGAGACGCAGGGAGAATTTGTGAAATGTGTATTGTTGTCATTGGCCGATAGATATCGAAAGGGGATAGAAGGTTTGAACCATCTATTACCTACTCCAATAGAGAAACTTCAGATAATAGGTGGAGGGTCTCAGAATAAATATCTTAACAGGTTGACTTCTATGGCTACCGGTCTTGAAGTGGAAGCTGGTCCTATAGAGGCTACTGCCATAGGGAATATCTTGATTCAAATGGAATATGCTTGAGTTTTGGTCTTGACTCTGACTTGGTATATACTGCCGGTTTTGTCAGAATAAAGTAAAATAGTCATTTCTTTGACTTATCTCTGCATCTTGATAATGCAGGGTAATGGGTGGGAGTCTCTATCCGTGTTAATCTTAAATCTATATTAATCTAAAACAGAAATTCATGAAACAATCTATACTTAAGAAAGATGGAGTAAACTATCTTTATCCTTTTATCTTGATAACCTTTTGCTTTGCTTTGTGGGGATTTGCCAATGACATAACTAATCCTATGGTGAAAGCTTTCTCGAAGATATTCAGGATGAGTGTTGCCGATGGAGCCTTGGTGCAAGTGGCTTTTTATGGGGGGTATTTTGCGATGGCATTTCCTGCTGCTATTTTTATCCGGAGATATACTTATAAGGCTGGAGTGCTGTTTGGACTTGGGTTGTATGCTTTAGGGGCATTAGCTTTTTTCCCAGCAAAATTGACAGGTGAGTTTTATTCGTTTCTGATAGCATATTTTATCATGACCTGTGGTCTTTCATTTCTTGAAACAAGTTGTAATCCTTATATCTTGTCGATGGGACCGGAAGAGACTGCTACACGTAGACTGAATCTTGCTCAGGCTTTTAATCCGATGGGTTCCTTGTTTGGGATGTTTATAGCAATGAATTTTATTCAAAACAAACTTAACTCGATGGATACGATGGAGCGTAGTCAGCTGACAACTCAAGAGTTTGAAATGGTTAAAGAATCGGACTTGTCAGTCTTGATTGCTCCTTATCTGTTGATTGGCTTGGTTATCTTTGTGATGTTGTTGGTTATTAGACTGACAAAAATGCCTAGAAATGCAGACCAGTCTCACTCAATAGATTTTATAGCGACTTTGAAACGTATTTTTTCAAGAAGAAGATACCGGTATGGAGTGGTGGCACAGTTTTTTTATGTAGGGGCACAGATTATGTGCTGGACCTTTATAATTCAATATGGGACTCATTTGTTTATGGCTACTCAAGGAATGGAGGAACAGGCTGCAGAAGTTTTGTCTCAAAAGTATAATATTGTGGCAATGTTGATATTCTGTGTCAGTCGCTTTGTATGTACCTTCTTGCTCCGTTTTTTCAAGCCTGGCTTTTTGTTGACAGTATTGGCAGTGTTTGCATCCTTGTTTACATTAGGGATTATTTTCTTCCAAAATGTTTATGGAATGTATTGCTTGGTAGCAGTGTCGGGTTGTATGTCTTTAATGTTTCCTACCATTTATGGTGTTGCGCTGAAAGGCTTGGGCGATGATGCGAAATTTGGAGCGGCAGGTTTGATTATGGCAATATTGGGCGGCTCAATTCTACCTCCCCTTCAGGCTTTTATAATTGATTGCAAAACCTTGCTGGGGATGCCGGCTGTCAATTTGTCGTTTGTGATACCGTTGGTTTGTTTTATCGTGATAATTGTTTATGGTTATGCAGTGCGTCATGAAAAGTAACTTTCAGTAGGATTCTAACAAAAAAGAGAGAGGCTAACTTGGGTGCTAGTCTCTCTCTTTGCTTGTATATAAGTAATCATAGGAATGTACACTGATAGAAATCATTCCAGTTGTCACTCAACTCTTTCATAGAGGAACATAAGAAATTGGCTCCTTCATTTAGTAGGGCTTCATTGGGTAGAGGTCCGGTATTTACTGCTAATGTAAAGATGTTTGCTGCTACACCTGCCTGTACTCCCAATGGAGCATTTTCCACTACGATTGCTTCATTTGCTTTTATTCCAGCTTTCTGCAATGCCATCAAGTAAGGTTCTGGATTCGGCTTGCCAAATTTCACATCGTAAGCTGTGACCATCAGATGTTCCTGAAAGATATTAGGAAAATGATGGTTTAGTCTTTCCAATAAAGACTTTTGACCAGAACCTGTTACGAGTACAGGAGTAAGTCCGGATGTCTTGACTTGATTTAATAATTCAAAGGCTCCAGGCATAGGCTCAGCGGTAGGTAAGTTATTGAAAATTTTGCTTTTTGTTTCGTAAATCTCCTCAATTTCTTCAGCTGTAGCTTCGTAGTGCCGTTCCCTTGTACTTACAATGTTAATTGTTGCTGCTCCTGTTCTGCCTTCATGCATATAGGCTTCTTCTTTGCTGAGGCTCATTCCATAATGTTTCATAGCCTCATGCCAAGCAACTGCATGGTTCTTCATGGAGTCGAATAATACACCATCCATGTCAAACAACACTGCTTTCAAGTTTACCTTTTCATATCCGTGGCTTTTCAGGTACTTGTTTATAGCATTTTGAAAATTGGTGTTTGTCATTTTTTTAATCTTTCAATCGTGCTTGTATTACTTTAGAGGCTTCTTCGTAACCTGGCTTATTAAGCAATGCAAACATATTCTTTTTATAAGCTTCTACACCTGGCTGGTTAAATGGATTTATTTCTAGTAAGTATCCACTAATTCCACATGCTTTTTCAAAGAAGTAAATCAATTGTCCTAAATAATATTCGTTTAAAGTAGGAATACTTATGCGCAAGTTAGGAACGCCACCATCTACATGAGCCAATTGAGTGCCTAATTCTGCCATCTTGTTTACTTCATCTACACGTTTTCCAGCTAAAAAATTCAGTCCATCCAAATTTTCTTCGTCAAAAGGAACGTGAAGTTCATGCTTAGGAGTTTCTACAGAAATGACTGTTTCAAAGATAGTACGTTCGCCTTCTTGAATCCATTGTCCCATTGAGTGTAGGTCTGTAGAGAAATCTACAGAACTAGGGTAGATTCCTTTATGGTCCTTGCCTTCTGATTCTCCATACAACTGCTTCCACCATTCCATAAAGTAATGGAGTTTAGGTTGGAAATTTACTAGGATTTCAATTTTTTTCCCGTTCTGATAAAGTTCATTTCGTGTTGCTGCATAGTAAGCTGCAGGGTTTTCTTGCAAGTTTTCATTTGCACAAACCTGTTCCATTTGGTGAGCACCTGCTACAAGTTGTTCAATATCCAATCCTGCTACAGCAATAGGAAGTAAACCAACTGGGGTGAGAACAGAAAAACGTCCTCCCACATTGTCAGGAATGATGAATGACTTATAGCCTTCTTTATCAGCAGTGAGACGTGCAGCACCCTTTTTTGCATCTGTTACAGCAACGATAACTTTCTGAGCGATTTCCTTACCACGTTGATCTTCACATTGTTTTTTTAGTAGGCGGAATGCTAGAGCTGTTTCAGTAGTTGTTCCTGATTTGGAAATATTGATTACACCAAATTTTTTGTCTTTTAAGAAAGATAATAGTTCGTAAAGATAATCTTCCCCGATATTATGTCCTGCAAAAATAATGGTTGGATTTCCTTCCTTCTTTTCTTTTAGCCACAAGAAACTATCAGACATAGCCTCAATGACAGCTCGTGCTCCAAGATAGCTACCTCCAATACCTGCTACTACTACTACCTCACAGTTTTCTCGAAGGACTTGAGCGGTTGCTTTTAGGTCATTCAAATGTTCCTGAGTGATAGAAGAAGGTAGGTGTAGCCAACCAAGAAAGTCGTTTCCTGCTCCTGTACCTTTTTCCAAGGTTTCCATGTAAACTTTAACTTTGTCTTCATAAGCAGACAATTTTTCTTTAGAGATGAATTCTAAAGTTTTGTTGATGTTTAGTGTAATGTTTCTCATAAGTCTATATTTTATCTAAATGAGTCTGTTAATAATTTTATTTCAATCATCGGAGAAATGCGTTCATATAAAATATTGTATACAGCGTCTACAATTGGCATGTTTACATGCAGATGCTTGTTAAGCTCTTTGATGCATTTAGTGCCATAGTATCCTTCTGCAATCATTTCCATTTCTACCTGTGCACTTTTTACGGAATATCCTTTACCAATCATTGTACCGAACACCCTGTTTCGGCTGAAGTTGGAATATGAAGTGACTAACAAATCACCAAGATAAGCAGAATCGTTACTGCAGCGGTTTAATGGATGTACGGTGTCTAAGAATCGGTTCATCTCTTTCAATGCATTTGATACTAATACAGCTTGAAAGTTATCACCATATTTCAGACCACTACATATTCCAGCAGCAATGGCATATACATTTTTTAAGACCGAGGCATATTCGATACCTGTTACGTCTGTAGTAACAGACGTTTTGATGTAGTGACCATAAAGTTGTTTGGAGAAAATTTTTGCTTTTTCAATATCTTTGCATCCTATAGTGAGATATGAGAGACGTTCCAAAGCCACTTCTTCTGCATGGCACGGTCCAGCCAAAACAGCAATGTTTTCTTCCGGAACATCGTAGATTTTATGGAAATAGTCGGATACAATTAAATTTTCATCAGGAACAATTCCTTTAATTGCAGTTACAATGAATTTATCCTTTAATTTTTCTTTTAGCTTTTTGAGGTGACTTTTTAAATAAGGAGAAGGAGTCACAAAAATTAGTGTGTCAGATTCTCTTACTATTTTATTAATATCTGATGAGAAGTTGATATTCTTTATATTGAAGCGTACACTTGTCAGATAAGCAGGGTTATGCCCTAGGCGACAGAATTCTTCGATTCGATCGCTACGGCGCATATACCAGTTGATGGATTCCGCTTGCGACAATACAATCTTTGCGATTGCCGTAGCCCAGCTTCCTCCCCCCATAATTGCTATTTTTCCGGGTAGTTTCATGATTATCAATTAAAAACTAAAAATTAAAAACTAAAAACTAAAAGCTTCGTTCTTCACGGAGAAGCTTTTAATTTTTAATTTTTAATCTCTAATTGATTTTAAATTTTCTGTATCCAGTTCGCTACTTCGTCGACACTAGGATTGGTCAGTTCTAATTTATATTTCTTGTTTACTCCACAAATATCCTGGTGTAATTTCTGAGGGTTGACCTCTTTCATATCAGCTACCAAGTTATATCCAGCTTTCTGGATGACAGGCACCCATTCTTCCGCGATGCCAAGTTCCATGAATTTTGCAGGTGTATCTTTAGGAGCCACTTTTTCCGGACGCATCTGAGGGAAAAACAATACTTCTTGAATAGTACTTTGTCCGGTCATCAACATAACCAAACGGTCCATACCGATACCCATACCAGAAGTAGGAGGCATACCATATTCCAAAGAACGAACAAAGTCCTTGTCAATAATCATAGCTTCGTCATCACCCTTTTCACTCAGTCTCATCTGTTCTTCAAAACGTTCCAACTGGTCGATAGGGTCGTTCAATTCTGAATATGCATTACACAATTCTTTTCCGTTAACCATCAACTCAAAACGTTCTGTCAGTTCGGGGTTGTCTCTATGGCGTTTGGTAAGTGGTGACATTTCGATAGGATAGTCAGTGATGAAAGTTGGTTGGATATAGTTTCCTTCACAGAATTCGCCAAAGATTTCATCAATCAATTTACCCTTACCCATCGTTTCATCGATTTCCATGTTCAGTTTCAGGCAAACTTCACGAATCTGAGCTTCATCCATACCAGTCAAGTCATATCCGGTAAACTCTTTGATAGAGTCGAGCATTGTTACACGTTTGAATGGAGCTTTAAAATTAATCAAGTTATCTCCGACCTGTACTTCAGTGGTACCATTTACATCCATACAGATTTTTTCAATCATATTTTCAGTAAACTTCATCATCCAGTTATAATCCTTATATGCTACATAAATTTCCATACAAGTAAATTCTGGATTATGAGTACGGTCCATACCTTCGTTACGGAAGTTCTTGCCAATTTCATAAACCCCTTCAAAACCACCTACGATAAGTCTTTTCAAGTACAATTCACTGGCGATACGCATATAGAGCGGCATATCCAATGCATTATGGTGAGTGATGAATGGACGAGCGGCAGCACCTCCTGCAATAGACTGAAGAATTGGTGTTTCCACTTCGATATATCCTTTAGTATTGAAGTATTCTCTCATAGAGTTATATACTTTATTACGTTTCAGGAAGATATCTTTTACACCATCGTTAACCACCAAGTCTACGTATCTCTGGCGGTATCTTAATTCAGGGTCTTCAAACTTGTCATAAGCCACCCCGTCTTTATATTTTACAATAGGCAATGGCTTGATTGATTTCGAAAGTACTGTAAGTTTCTGTGCATGGATAGAAATTTCTCCCATCTGAGTACGGAATACAAAACCTTCGATACCAATGAAGTCTCCTAAGTCAAGCAGACGTTTGAATACTACGTTGTATAAGTCTTTATTTTCTTCAGGACAAATATCATCGCGAGTGATATACACTTGGATACGTCCTTTAGAGTCCTGTAATTCAATGAAAGAAGCCTTTCCCATTACACGGCGTGACATGATACGTCCGGCAACCGAAACCTTGCGAGGTTCTTCTTCGCCGTCTTTAAATTCAGCCTTGATGTCGGTAGAAAGGGCGTTAGTTACATATTCGGCTGCAGGGTATGGGTTGATGCCCATTGCTCTCATTTCGTTCAGACTATTTCGTCTGACAATTTCCTGTTCACTTAGTTCTAATATGTTCATCTGTTGATACATTAACTCGATTTTGCTACAAAAATAGTAAAGATTTTGCAAACTACCTCTTTCTTAAGTCACTTTTCTTCTTTTTCTAAAGGAGTACGGCCGATGAAAATGAGCTTTCAATCGGTCTTAATATTGGGCTGAAGAAAGGATTTTCTTGATGTTTGCAGTTATTTCTGGAGTCTTTAAATCTGTCTTTCCAATTAAAGTGAAGGCAAAGTTGTCGGCTGCAATTTCTTCAGGATGAATGTAACAGGAACTATTGTCACCTGTTTTTTCTTTTAAGTCGGAAGCTGCTATTAGTGGGTATATAATTGTTTTTCCTTCTGCCTGCATGGGTATTAGTTGTTCGTTGAGTGGAACCAGTCCGACTTCTATAATATCGTTGAAATTGCGGTTGGTCAGTTCTTCTTCAGTATAGATAATCATGGCACAATTGATGGTATTCCCCTTTATGTTAAGAGAAGCATAGCTGTCTTGTCGGCTTACGTCGGGATTAGAAATGCGTTTCTGTACGATATCGGCGGGATATAAAATTTCTTTGTCGGCAACATGGAATCCTATCGTTTCGTAGATAGCTTTTTTGAAAGCATGGTTTGTTCTGCTAGCCAAGTGGAAAAGTTCGTGCGCAAGTAGGTGCTGCAAGTCTTGTTCTGAGGCTTTTTGGATAATTGTTTCATTGAGAGCAATCCAGTTTTCGCGTGTATATGCTTCCGCATTGAATTCTTCAGCCATGGTTGATTTAACCAAAATGATTTCTTTGGGTAACGGAATGGAATATTTGTTTTTTTTGATGCGGTTTTCCAAAGCAGTAAAGGCTTTGGTCACTTTTTGTTTCTCGGCATCGCTCCATCCACGAGTTGCATTCATCGCTACTGTGAGTAATTGTGATTTTTTTCCTTCTTTTTGATTCAGGCGAAGGTTGACATCCAACTGGTTCCAGTTATTGGTAAAATGGTCGATATTAGTAATGAGCATCTGCGCTTCAGCACGAGATGAAAAGCGGAATGGAATGTGGTTGGAGGCAATGGATGTTGAGTTAAAGGCAGAAACCAAACTGCAACATACAATAGTCAGAAAGCGGGCGATATGTTTCATAAAATCAAGTAAAAAAGCATAAAGCATTACTTGAGAGGAAAACTTCTTCAAGGATGATGCCTTATGCTTTTGTTGTGTGTTAATTATTCTTTGTCTTTCAATGCTTCAAATATCTGGACTTCTAGTTCTTCTGCCAGTTCAGGATTGTCCTGAATGCATTGTTTGGCAGCATCACGACCTTGTCCCAGTTTAGTTTCGTTGTAGCTGTACCAAGAACCGCTTTTTTTAACGATTCCCAGTTCAGCGCCTAAGTCGATGATTTCTCCACTACGTGAGATACCCTCGCCAAACATGATGTCAAACTCAGCTTTTCTGAAAGGAGGTGCAACCTTATTCTTTACTACTTTTACGCGGGTTTGGTTACCGATAACATCTTCACCGTCTTTTATTGGGCTACCCTTGCGAATATCCAAACGCACAGAGGCGTAGAATTTCAAGGCGTTACCACCGGTTGTAGTCTCTGGATTACCGAACATTACACCAATTTTTTCGCGCAGCTGGTTAATAAAGATACATGTTGTATTAGTCTTGCTGATAGCAGATGTTAGTTTACGGAGAGCCTGTGACATCAGTCGTGCTTGCAATCCTACTCGATTATCACCCATTTCACCTTCGATTTCAGCCTTTGGTGTAAGAGCGGCTACAGAGTCAATTACGATGATATCAATTGCAGAAGAGCGTATTAGTTGTTCTGCAATTTCCAAAGCCTGTTCGCCGTTGTCTGGCTGTGAAATCCACAGATTGTCAATATCCACTCCCAGTTTAGAGGCATAAAAGCGGTCGAATGCATGTTCTGCATCAATGAATGCAGCGATGCCTCCATTCTTTTGTGCCTCAGCAATGGCATGGATAGCCAGTGTAGTTTTACCAGATGATTCAGGGCCATAGATTTCAATGATACGCCCTTTGGGATATCCTCCTACGCCTAGAGCTGCATTTAAGGCAATAGATCCGGTAGGGATTACTTCCACTTCCTGTACATGGTCATCGCCCATTTTCATGATAGAACCTTTACCGAAGCTCTTTTCAATTTTATCCATAGCAGCCTGCAATGCCTTCAGTTTTTCACTGTTGTTAGGCTTTGGAGCTGAATTCAATCCTTCTTCTATTTCCATTTCGTCTTTTTTTGCCATAAAATAAAATATTGATGAAAGCTGTTTACTTTCTTTTAGGGAATCTCTATCAGAGCAGATAGAGGTGTTTATTTCAAAATTTGTGCGGCATGGTCTTTGGTTTTCACTTCTTTTGGAGAAATGACACGTTCGATAATGCCGTTTTCGTCAATGATGAAAGTGGTGCGGAATGTTCCCATATATTTTCGTCCACACATGCTTTTTTCTCCCCATACACCAAATTCCTGTACCAGTTTTTGTTCTGTATCGGCAATTAGGGTGAAAGGAAGTTCATTCTTTTCGATGAATTTGAGGTGTGATTTCTGGTCGTTGATGCTTACGCCAATCACTTCATATCCGGCATTTTTCAATTCTGAATAGTTGTCGCGCAGATTGCATGCCTGTGCTGTACATCCCGATGTCATATCTTTAGGATAGAAGTAAAGCACAACTTTCTTCCCTTTATAGTTGCTCAAGCAGATTTCTTCGCCTTTTTCATTTAAGCCAAGAATCTCCGGAGCTTTATCTCCTACGTTCATAAGCTGATTTTAATATTGGTTAAAATTGATTCAAGTAGACCAGTTAGTCTACTTGAAGTTTTTTGTTAGAGGATTACAATTCCAGGTCACCGTCAATTACTTCATGCCATGGCAATCCGTACATATTCAGAGCCTCCATGAATGGATCTGGGTCAAATTCTTCCACATTCCATACCCCCGGACGTTTCCACAATCCCTTAAGGAACATCATGGCGCCAATCATGGCAGGCACTCCAGTAGTATAGCTTACACCTTGCATACCTGTTTCCTGATAAGCTGCCTGATGAGAACAGTTATTGTATACATAATAAGTATGTTCCTTTCCATCCTTAATACCGCGTATACGGCATCCGATAGAAGTTTCTCCTTCATAGTTCTCGCCCAGGTCTTGAGGATTAGGCAACACGGCTTTCAGGAATTGCAGTGGCACGATTTCCATGCCGTTATAGTTAATAGGTTCAATGCTTGCCATACCGATATTTTGGATTACTCGCAGGTGAGTTAGGTATTCCTGTCCAAAAGTCATCCAAAAGCGTGCGCGCTTAATGGTAGGATAGTTCTTTACTAACGACTCGAGTTCTTCGTGATAAAGTAGGTAAGAGTCGCGAGGTCCGATATTCGGATAATTCAAGTCTTTGTGGAACTCCAGAGGCTTGGTAGTTACCCATTTGCCTTCCTCCCAATAGCGTCCGTTTTGTGTGATTTCACGGATGTTGATCTCCGGATTGAAATTAGTAGCAAAAGCCTTGTGGTGATTTCCTGCATTGCAGTCTACGATGTCCAGATATTGTATCTCATCGAAATGATGCTTGGCAGCATAAGCCGTATACACTCCGCTTACTCCCGGGTCAAATCCGCAACCGAGGATTGCAGTCAGCCCGGCTTCCTCAAAACGTTTCTTGTAAGCCCATTGCCAGCTGTATTCAAAATGTGCTTCATCTTTAGGCTCATAATTGGCTGTATCCAAGTAGTTGACACCGGCCTTCAAACAAGCTTCCATGATAGTCAGGTCTTGATAAGGAAGAGCTACGTTAATAACGATTTCGGGTTTAAAACCATTGAATAAAGCCACCAGTTCGTCTACATTATCTGCATCTACCTTAGCGGTCTTGATGTTGGGGTTGCCGATTGCTTTTACAATCGCCTCACATTTTGACTGGGTGCGGCTAGCAATCATCACTTCTGTGAATACTTCAGGATGTTGAGCCACCTTGTGTGCAACTACGGTTCCTACACCGCCTGCACCGATAATTAATACTTTACTCATTTACTATTATTATGATAATCTTAAATGCCCGGTAAACGTTACCGTTCAATATGCAAAGATAGAATTTTTTTTGATATGATAATGCAGTCTTTCCAGGTTATCGATATTTTTATAATATTATGTATCTTTGCAGTTGTATTGATACTTGCTTTTTTAGTGAAAGTATATTAATTTAAAAGGTTGTTATGCAACTGATATTTTTATGATTTAGAAATGTATATATGAAAAAGAGTTTATTAAGTGTAACTGCCATTTGTGCAGGTGTATGGATGACAGCTTGTAATGGTGGTAAGTCAGTGATGACTTTGGGAGAACTTTCTGGTGAATGGAATATTGTGAAAGTTGCAGGTGAGCAAGCACAGTCTGAAGAACAGGCTTTTATTGGATTGGATATTGATGGCAAGCGCTTGTATGGTAATGCTGGATGTAACAATGTAATGGGTGTTATAGAATTAGATACACTAAAAGAAGGAATGATGAGTTTCTCTCAAGTGGCATCTACTCGACGAATGTGTGCTGATATGGATCTTGAAAATAAAGTAATGTTTGCCTTGGAAAAGGTAGCTGGTTATGAAAAAGCTCCAGAAGGACTTGCATTAGTGGATGCAGAAGGTAAAACGTTGATGACTTTAGCTCGTCGTGCCGAACAGGTTTCTGTAAACAATCTTGCTGGAGAGTGGGTTATCAAATCGGCAGAAGGTGTGGTTCCTGAAATTTTGGACAAGACTCCATTTCTAAGTTTTGATGTGACAGAAATGACTGTGCGTGGAAATGGCGGTTGCAATATTATTAACGGTTCTTTTTCTCACAACGAGTCTCAAACTGCTTCTTTGGAGTTTGGTCAGATGATATCTACTATGATGGCCGGACCAGGTATGGATTTTGAAACAAACGTGCTGAAGGCAATGGAAAAGGTACGCAGTTTTGCTCTGATAGGTGCTGAAGGTTTGAATCTGTTAGATGAAAATGAGGCTGTGGTATTGTCTTTGGAAAAGAATAAAGGGAAGAAATTGGCTGAATAATAAAGCCTTGTCTTATGAGAAGCGGGGGCTGGTATGAAAATCCATACCAGCCCCCGCTTTTTAGTATGCGGAAACAATAGACTACCAGTTAGTTGTTGCGGTTGAATTGGTATCGAAGAGCTATCATAAAATAACTACCAGATTGGGGAGTGTAATACTCATAAAACCCATTTGATGTGGCGGTTCGCTTAATGGCTTTTTGTTGGTTTAGAATATCTGCCCATGTGAGTGAGACTTCGGCTCGCCTTTCTTTTGCAAATTTCCAAGCCAGTTTTAAATTCCATAGCACCTCGTCTTCCGCATGGCTTTTTATACTACTTCCATTTCTAATCTGATACGAACAGTTGGAGGTGATATGAAAATGTCCTGGCAATTGTGCATTGACTGTACTGCCACAAGTATAGTATCGGGTAAACGATTTGTTGGTTTCTGTAGTGCTGACCGTATTTTTAAATTGTGTAAAAGTCCATGAGCCGTTGAGGTCGATATTTCCCCACGATGGAAGATAAGACAGCTCTAGAAACGTGTCTATGCCGGCACTTTTAGTAATGCTTTGTTTCATTTCCTCGCTACCGCTTTCATTAATCAGACCGGGGTCGTGTTGATAATTTCCACCGGCACGGGTGCTGAACTTGAATAATCCTATTTTGCGTTCGAAATTGGAACTCCCCGTTAGGTTCCAGTTCCCGTTGATATTTACAGGATAAGTTTCTGTAGCTCCTGTTTTCGGGTGGTAGATGGTGGCTTGTGTTACGCTGTTCTGTTCATGGTTATACATGAGGTAGGCCGAATATCCTTTGTTGAAATTACCGAAAGACAGATTTACATGATGTTGGAATGACGCTTTCAGATGAGGGTTGCTCCGGCTGACATAAAGTGCAGAGTAATAAGTTGTAGGGGCCATCAGTTCATGCAAAGAAGGTTGGCGTGTATTTCCTTCATAAGAGATGCCCAGATTGTAGTTGTCCTTTTGATAAAGCAGCGACAAACTGGTTGCCCATTCAGCTGAGTGAGCGGAGAGGTTGATGGAAGTATGTGGCTCTTTTTGTGACAGAGACCTTTTTTGTGGGATGGCAGTCAGCTTGCTTTGGATACTCCATTTCTCTCCATTAAAATTATAAGATACAGAGATAGGCTGTTGTATGATATGGCTTTCTCGCTGGTTGCTCAAACTGTCTATATAATGGTGGGCATAGTCATCTGGCAGTTGGTGAGGTGGCAGGCTGTCGTAGTCCGACAAGTCATAGGCGTATAAGGCTTGCTTTTCTTTTTGTAGGCGGAAACCATAAGAAAACTGCAGATGATTCTTTGCATTGAGTTGGAGAGTATAATTCAGGTTCCATTCATTGTTCAGAAGTTTGGTTGGTGTGTGCTGGTATTGATTGATGGTGGAAATAGAATCTTTTCCGTAAATATCTTGCAGCATAAAGAAAGTGGCTGACGACAGTTTATACTGACGACCTTGCTGTTTGTTGGCAGACGAACTCATGGAGAATCCAATGCTATGTCCTTTCTTGCGTAATTGATGTATCAAGCTGGTGCTCAGATGATATCCTCCGCTTTGAGAGTTTTGCTGGTTATCTTGGATGTTTTCGTTCATGCGGATGGAGTCATTGCTTTGTTCATATCGGTTAAACGGACGGATTAGGTTGAGTTGTGGGTCTTGGCTGAATTTGGCAGAATGGATATTTGAAGAATGTTCTCCATGGTTGAAATTTCCCCCTCCGCTAATGTGCAACATTGTTCGTTTGTTGATGCTCCATCTGAAGTTTAGGTAAGACGAAGCATTCTGTTGGACACCTTTGTTTTGCTGAGCAGATATTCCATATTGATTATTTTCGGCTAGGTACAATTCGTTGCGTGAGGTCGACATGTTGTTTGTGCTGGAGTAGGCATAGTTGATGTTGGCCATCAGTTGAATCTGGTCGCCGATATTTTTAGAAATGTTTCCGCCGATATTCCCCGCATGGTTTTTAGGGAAAGAAGTGTTAAGGTGCCTGTTGCCGAAACTCCCTACCAGGCTGACATTCTCTCCATTGTCTTTAAAGCGGAACATTTGTCCTTTCATGTCCATTTTGTGCTTGTTGCCATATCCCCCTTCCAGTCCAGCCATCAAGGTCTGGTTCATTGTTTCCTTGGTCTGCAAGTCAAGTACATAGTTTTTTTCATACTCTTTCACGCCAGTGATTTCCTCCTCTTCGGTAGCTTTGTCATATACTTTTAGCTGGCTGATGAATTTGGCAGGCAGATTCTCTAAAGCCACCTTATTATTTCCTTTAAAGAATTCTTTCCCGTTAACAGTGATTTCTTGAATCGGTTTTCCTTTATAGGTAATCGACTTTTGCTTGCTGTCATACATCAGTCCGGGAATGCGCTTGATGAGTTCTTCCAGATAAGCACCTTCCGGCAGTTTATAGGCATCGGCATGATATATAGTAGTATCTCCTTTTTGTTCGGTGGGTTGTACAAGGGCGGTGACAACAACCTCTTTTAGATTTTTGGCCTCTTCTTTTAGCAGAAAAGTGCCTAAATCAACTGATGCAGAAGTGGATGGCAGTGTGATATAGACCGATTGACACCCCATGTAAGATGCTTTCAGTAGATATTTTTTTGAATTGTTACGGTGGTATTTGAATTTGAATATTCCTTTTTCATCAGATGTAGCCCCCGTAACAAAGCTGGAGTCAGGTAACAAAAGTACAGCAATATTGGCATAGGGCAACTTTTCTGTCATTCCCTTTTCTTTAGATAGGTTGACAGTGCCATATACTTCCTGCATTTGTTTTTGAGCAAAGGTTGTGGTGTACGAAAATAGGTACAATAATATAATAAGGAGATAGCATCTATACATATCGATTGTTTCTTATGTGGCAAAGGTAGGTATTTAGGCGATAAGAAAGTAAGGCTTATATGAAATTTTGCCCATTTTTAGTAAGGTTTGTCAGTTATTGCAGCCAAATTGTCAGTATTTTGCATTTGTGGTACGTAGAAAAGCTTTGGCACGGCATTTGCTTTATATAAAGCGTGATGCTTTGCTTCATGGAGCATCCGACAAACAAAATTTAGATAATAATAAAAAAAGATACAATTATGGGAAAGATTATTGGTATTGACTTAGGAACAACAAACTCATGTGTTTCAGTTTTTGAAGGAAACGAACCTGTAGTGATTGCTAATAGCGAAGGTAAGCGTACAACTCCTTCTGTAGTAGGTTTCGTTGATGGTGGCGAACGTAAGATTGGTGACCCTGCAAAACGTCAGGCTATTACAAATCCAACTCGTACCGTTTACTCTATCAAACGTTTCATGGGTGAAAACTTTGATCAGGTTGCGAAAGAAGTTTCTCGCGTACCTTATAAAGTGGTAAAAGGTGACAATAACACCCCACGTGTAGATATCGACGGACGTCTTTATACTCCACAGGAAATTTCAGCAATGATTCTTCAGAAGATGAAGAAAACTGCAGAAGACTATTTGGGACAGGAAGTGACTGAGGCTGTCATCACAGTTCCTGCATACTTCTCAGACTCACAGCGTCAGGCTACTAAAGAGGCAGGACAGATTGCAGGTCTTGAAGTGAAACGTATTGTAAACGAACCGACTGCTGCAGCATTGGCTTATGGTGTAGACAAGTCAAATAAAGATATGAAAGTTGCCGTATTCGACCTTGGTGGTGGTACATTCGATATCTCAATCCTTGAGTTCGGTGGCGGTGTATTCGAAGTTTTGTCAACTAACGGTGATACTCACCTTGGTGGTGATGACTTCGACCAGGTAATCATTGACTGGTTGGTTCAGGAATTCAAGAACGACGAAGGTGCTGACTTGACTCAGGATCCTATGGCTATGCAGCGTTTGAAAGAAGCAGCAGAAAAGGCTAAGATTGAATTGTCTTCTTCTACTTCTACAGAAATCAACTTGCCATATATCATGCCAGTAGCGGGTGTTCCAAAACACTTGGTAAAGACTCTTACTCGTGCTAAATTCGAACAGTTGGCTCACGGTTTGATTCAGGCTTGTCTTGAACCATGTAAGCGCGCTATGAGCGATGCAGGTTTGAACAATGCTGATATTGACGAAGTAATCTTGGTAGGTGGTTCTTCTCGTATCCCTGCAGTTCAGAAATTGGTAGAAGACTTCTTCGGCAAGGCTCCTTCTAAGGGTGTGAATCCAGACGAAGTAGTAGCAGTAGGTGCTGCAGTTCAAGGTGCTGTATTGACAGACGAAATCAAAGGTGTAGTTCTTTTGGACGTAACTCCATTGTCAATGGGTATTGAAACAATGGGTGGTGTAATGACTAAGTTGATTGACGCCAACACTACAATTCCTTGCAAGAAGAGCGAAGTATTCTCTACAGCTGCCGACAATCAGACAGAAGTAACAATTCATGTACTTCAGGGTGAACGTCCTATGGCTTCACAGAATAAGTCAATCGGTCAGTTCAACTTGACAGGTATTGCTCCAGCTCGTCGTGGTGTTCCTCAGATTGAAGTAACATTCGATATCGATGCTAACGGTATCTTGAAGGTGTCTGCTAAGGATAAAGCAACAGGTAAGGAACAGGCTATCCGTATCGAAGCATCATCAGGCTTGAGCAAGGAAGAAATTGACCGTATGAAGGCTGAAGCTGAAGCTAATGCAGAAGCAGATAAGAAGGAAAAAGAACGCATCGACAAGATGAACCAGGCAGACAGCTTGATCTTCTCTACAGAAAATCAGTTGAAAGACCTTGGCGACAAATTGCCAGCAGATAAGAAGGCTCCTATCGAAGCAGCTCTTCAGAAACTGAAAGATGCTCATAAGGCACAGGATTTGGCTGGTATCGATGCTGCAAGTGCAGAACTTCAGTCAGCTTTCCAGGCTGCAAGTGCTGAAATGTATGCTCAGAGCGGTGCTCAGGGTGCTCAGGCAGGTCCTAACGCTGGTCAGGCAAACAATGGCGGTGCTTCTGATAAGGGTGATGTACAGGATGCAGACTTTGAGGAAGTAAAATAAGTATCGATAAATATTCGAATATAAAAAAGCGAGGTGTAACTAAATGAGTTACACCTCGCTTTTGTGTTTGGCTAAATACAAATCGTTGGAGAATGACACACTTGATCCCATAGTTGATATTCAGGAGTCTTTAGAAAAACACACTGAAGTAGTGTAAGAGTTGAATGGTAAGGTTCAGCATTATTACATTGATCCTATCAATACAATCGTATAAACAACAGAAGCTAATCCGATAGCTAAGGCTGCGGCTCCCCATTTAATGAAACTCTTTTCTTTATATTTATAACCATATATAATACAGAGTATCGAACATATATTTATCCCTATGGGTACAGAGAAGAAACCTGTTGTTATGATAAGAACAAGCATGACAATAGCCATCAGACAGAAAATGTCAGTTTTAGAAATTCTTTTCATAATCTCACTGTTTTAAAATTACTGCTAAACTGTATTTGACTTAGTGTTTTTGATTTTGTTTAATATAAGAGGTATATCATTGAATGCTCATTTAATTTTAATCTATAGAGATTTCATTTTATACCCTATTCTTCTATATCCTTAAATCCGCAACACTTTTCAAAAAAAATAAATTAAAGTACTGAGTAATAATATATTGCCCAGTACTTTGTCATGTCAGAAGATTCACTTAACTTAGTGTTGCTAATAAAAGTTCATAAATCTT
>JARIAN010000080.1 GCA_029257865.1 Phocaeicola sp. | reverse complement strand
GGCCTGTTTTGTCCATTTTCTTCGGTGTTTTATGAACGAAAAGGCATCGAAAAAGAGGTATTTCACCCGTTTTCAGTGTTGACTACACTACCGGAATACTGAATGGACTTGCTCCGGAATATGCAGTAATGCATAAAATTAGATAAATGTAAAAATCGGACTGTTTGTTTAGCGCTTATGCTGTAACAGCATGCTCCGATTTTTCCAATAATACAAAGGTTTACATGCTTGGTTCATCTGATGATGCTGTTTCTGTTGTCGATTATTTTGGAATGGATAAAGTCCTGAGTATAGATGATATTAAAGAAAAGGGTATTATTATGGTTTCTGATGATTTCATATCTGACAATAATTTTAATATTATAATGAATATGGTAGAGTCTGGTTCGAAAGTGATATTCTATAAATCATCGTTGGATGATAATTTAGCTGGCTTGTTGGACATTGATTCACGTTTCCAAGAGGATGATAGCTGGATAGTATTCAGAAATATCGGTTTAAAATGTTTTGATGGAAGTTCGTCTACAGACTTGAAATATAATTACTCTTCAGTATTGGATAGACCGGAAAGACACTTTTTTATGAATTTCGATAATACTGGAGAATATATTCCAGTGCTTACTCATAATAATAAAACTATTGTAGGTACTAGAAAGTATGGAAAAGGGCAGATTATAATCTGCGGACTAAAGTTAAAAGGTAAACTTGATACAACTCCTTTGATGTCAGAGATGGTTTCTTTCTTGTTGAATTTATAATTGGTATTACAAACACTGGTATCAGCATATATATGTTGGTACCAGTAATTTATATAATCTTAATATCTTTAATATGAGCTTTTTAAAATACTTGTTTTTATTTTTGTTTATAGTAAATGGCTTTCCGTCAGTTTCTAAAGATTTTTCAAGGTATAATGTAGTTTGGTATTCTCCCTCAAAAGATGCCTCGGGAACAATGCCTATAGGAAATGGAGATATGGCTGCTAATGTATATGCAGTAGAGAATGGAGAATTGTACCTATTGTTGTCAAAGAATGATGCATATAATTATTGCGGCGATTTGTTTAAGACAGGTAGGGTGAAAATATCATTAAATCCAAATCCTTTTAAGGGGTATAAGAACTTTGTTCAGGAGCTTGACATTAATACAGGAGCTATAAATATAAAGAGTGATGATACAGAAATCTCAATATGGATTGATGCTAACCGTCCTGTATGTCATGTTTCCGTAAATAGTAGTAGAGTTCTTGACGTTTCGGTTGAGCATGATTTATGGACAAGATTTGATCATTGTGTATATAATACGTTCAAAAATAAAGATGAAAAATCTGATGATATAGATTATGGTGCAACAACTCAAGATACCGTTGTAGATATTCATGACGGACTGATGTGGTTTTTCAATGTCGGTGATAAGTCAGTATATGAAAATGACTTGAAGTACTATGATGTAGAATATCTGTCTGATAAATATGAAGACCCATTTCGATATAATGTTTTCGGTAATTATGTAAAATCAGATGAACTTTCTCTCAAAAATGGTAAACTTACAGGTAAATCAAAAAAGATTGACATACGGATTTATTCTTTGACAATGAAAACAAAGGATGTTTCGAAATGGATAGATGAGATAAAGAGTATTTCAAATAGCCATGATAGTTATAAACACTCATGGAAACAGCATTGTAAATGGTGGAATGATTTTTGGAATCGTAGTTGGATAATGTCATCGGATAGTAAATTACCCTTAAATCCGCAACACTTTTCAAAAAAAAATAAATTAAAGTACTGAGTAATAATATATTGCCCAGTACTTTGTCATGTCAGAAGATTCACTTAACTTAGTGTTGCTAATAAAAGTTCATAAATCTTCATCTGACATGGCTAAAGTAC
>JARIAN010000067.1 GCA_029257865.1 Phocaeicola sp. | reverse complement strand
TTGTAGCAATGTGTCAAAATGTATTTTGAAACAGCTGAGAATGGGAAATTTAGAGCAATGACTTGTGGCGTTTTGTTTTTCTTGATTCTGAGAAGTTGGAAATACACATATACGTTTGACATACAACATAATAAGCCCAATAAACTTGTTTAATTTACATGGTCATCTAGAAGATTCTGAAAGAGTTTTTAAGGATTTATTCATGATGCAGCTAGATCTTACCGACGTTTTAGGGGAATCTTATAATTATTTTTGAGAAAATATATAAGCATTTGCCCAAAAATGTCTATAAGATTGGGTAAAAACATCAAGTAGATTTCGGTATAGGATGGGGATAACTACACTAATATTGAATATATTTAGTATAAAAATACAATATAAACCGCTAGAAGTGAGATTAGATAATTTATACGAGTTATACAAAACACGTTATTAGAAACATTTTGATATAATATTACCGATTTATATTAAATACTGACAATTCAAAATCTTCTTATTTTAGGATAGCGAAAAGAGTGATGAGAGCAAGCAGAGAAGATTTCTGGAGAATCAAGAGTTATTCCCGAGATTTTTCGTAATTTTGTAACTACGTATTACCAGAAATATATCATTTAACCAGCATATGGAGAATTATATCGTATCGGCACGAAAATACAGGCCTGCCACGTTCGACGCTGTTGTAGGACAACGTGCCCTCACCACTACACTGAAAAATGCCATCGCTAGTCAGAAACTGGCTCATGCCTATCTGTTCTGCGGACCGCGTGGAGTGGGAAAGACTACTTGTGCGCGTATCTTCGCCAAAACCATCAACTGTCTGAATGTCACTGCCGAAGGGGAAGCATGCAACGAATGTGAGTCGTGCATGGCTTTCAATGAACAGCGCTCTTATAACATTCATGAACTGGATGCCGCTTCAAACAACTCGGTGGAGGATATCCGCTCGCTCATCGAACAGGTGCGGATACCGCCACAAATCGGACGATATAAGGTGTATATCATCGATGAGGTGCACATGCTGTCGCAGTCGGCTTTCAATGCGTTCTTGAAAACATTGGAGGAACCGCCACATCATGCCATCTTCATCCTGGCTACCACCGAAAAGCATAAGATATTGCCTACTATCTTGAGTAGATGCCAAATCTATGACTTCAGCCGTATCAGTACCGCCGATATTGTGGAGTATCTGGAAACGGTAGCTAATAAGGAGCATATTGAGGCGGAACCGGATGCCTTGAATGTCATCGCACAGAAGGCGGACGGAGGTATGCGTGACGCACTTTCGATTTTTGACCAGGTGGTGAGCTTCACCAACGGACACATCACTTACCAGAGTGTCATAGAGAACTTGAACGTATTGGACTATGAGTATTACTTCCGGCTGACGGACTGTTTTTTGGAACATAAGATTACGGAGTGTATGCTTATCTTCAATGATGTGCTGAAGAAAGGGTTTGACGGCAATCATTTTATTACCGGACTGACTTCGCATTTCAGAGACTTGCTGGTGAGCCGTGATGCGGCTACACTGGAATTGCTGGAAGTGGGAGCCTCTATCCGCGAGAAATATCAGCAACAGGCTGCCAAATGCTCGCCTCAGTTCCTTATCAGGGGGATGAAACTTTGCAATGACTGCGACTTGAATTACCGCCTAAGCAAGAACAAGCGCCTGCTTATTGAACTGACACTGATTCAGGTGGCGCAACTGAATGCCGATGGCGAGGAGATTGGTGAGGGGCGTAGCCCCAGGAAAGTATTAAAACCCGCATTCAGTCAGGCTACTGAACAGACTGGACAGGCGGCGGCTCAGCCTGCACCTGCTCCACAAACAGCCTATCCGCAGAATATGCAGCAACCGGATCTCGCTTACGGACAGCCTGCTGCTGCCGCTGCCAGCCATATCACCCCTCAACAGGCACCAGCCAGCCACGGACCGCACCGCAGTCCGCTGCCTAAACTTTCTACTGAAAAGAAGGTGCCGGTAATGAAAATGGGAAGTATGGATGTTTCCATCCGAAAGAAAACGACAGCGCAACCGGCTGCCAATACCGCTACTGCTGCCGCCAACACGATACAGCAACCGTCTGCCGCATTTGAAGACTATGCTTTCGATGAAAACGGACTGGATCTCTGCTGGAGAAAGTTTGCTACCTTACTCCCTAAAGAGGAAGCTGCCAATGCCGGACGAATGATGAACATGCATCCTCGTCTGCTGGACGACAAGACGACCTTCGAGGTATTGGTGGACAACAGCCTGGTACAGCGTGAAATGCAGCGGCTGGAACCGCAGATTGTAGCCTACTTGTGCCAGCAGCTACATAACCGCAAGGTAAAGATGGCGATACGGGTAAGTGAGAACAACGAGAATATCCGTGCCTACAGTCATGTGGAACGTTTCCAGATGATGAGCAAGAAAAACCCGGCACTGATAAAACTGAAAGAAACTTTCGGGCTGGAATTGTCCTAACCGGACAAGCCGCCCGGGTACATTGCATAAAAAAAGCCTTGCCGCACTCCCGTCGGAGTCTTCGGCAAGGCTTTTTCTTTGGATTATAGGTCGTGCTGGCGCAAACGGTATTCAGCCAATTCTTCATACTTGGTGCCCGGTCTTCCATAATTGCAATATGGATAGATGGAGATGCCTCCACGTGGGGTAAAGATACCGGTCACTTCAATGTATTTAGGGTCCATCAGCTTAATCAAGTCCTTCATGATGATATTCACACAGTCTTCGTGGAAATCGCCATGATTACGAAAACTGAACAGATAGAGTTTCAGACTCTTGCTTTCCACCATCTTCACGTCGGGAAGATAGCTGATTCGGATTTCGGCAAAATCCGGCTGTCCGGTAATCGGACAAAGGCTGGTAAACTCAGGACAGTTGAACCGTACCCAATAATCATTCTCGGGATGCTTGTTCATGAAAGCCTCCAATACTTCCGGAGCATAGTCCTGCTTGTAGGTAGTGGTCTTGCCCAGGATGGTCAATTCGTCTTCTCTTTTCATCGGTAAATAGTTATTTATTCCTGCTTGCTATTCTTAGACTCCAAAAAAGTTTCCAGTCCTCTACGGCGCAGCGTGCAGGCAGGACAATGCCCGCATCCGTCGCCCACCACTCCATTGTAGCAAGTCAGTGTTTCATATCGGATAATATCAAATACTCCCAACTCATCGGCCAAAGCCCAAGTCTGCGCTTTGTCGAGCCACATCAGCGGGGTATGAATCACAAACTGGTCGTCCATCGCCAGATTCAGCGTCACATTCAGCGACTTGATGAACGAGTCACGGCAGTCGGGGTAACCGCTGAAGTCGGTCTGCGAAACTCCCGTCACCAGATGGCGGATACCCAGTTCGCGCGCATGTACAGCTGCGATGCTCAGAAAGAAAAGGTTTCTTCCGGGGACAAATGTATTGGGTACACCTCCTTCGGGTTTCTCTTCATCCATGGTGATTGATGTGTCGGTCAGGGAGTTTCTGCCCAACGAACCGATGAACGAGACGTCCATCACTGAAAATTCCACACCGGCCTTGCGGGCTATTTCACGAGCCAGCTCTACCTCTTTTACGTGCTTCTGCCCATAAACAAAGCTGAGCGCATACACTTTTCCAAAATTCTTGATAGCCCAATAAAGACAAGTAGTAGAATCTTGTCCACCACTAAAGACTACCAACGCTTTTTCATCCTTCATCATAATTCTTTTATTTTAAGCACATTGTAAGAGATATGCTCATCATATACATCGCAATCGTCTACCCGCTTGATGTATCTCACCACACGGATGGTAACAGGCAGCACAATGATTTCGTAGGCGGTTTTCAGAATCACCTGCACCAGCATCAGCTGCAGCAGTTCCGAGACAGGCATCAGTCCGGCAAATGCCAAGGGGAAGAAGATGACAGAATCGGCCCCTTCTCCGGCTACGGTAGAAAGAATGGCACGGGCAGAGAAGTTCTTGCCGTGTGATGCAACCTTCATCTTGCTCATTACATAAGCGTTGATGAAAGAACCTACCAAGAAAGCCGAAAGACTTGCCACTGCAATACGGGGAGCCAAGCCGAAGACGAAATTGAAGCCTTCTTCGCCTTTCCAGAAAGAAGCAGCCGGCAATGCTACGGCTATCTGCCCCATTGATACTACCATAAAGTTCATCAGGAAACCCATCCAGATAATCAGACGAGCCTTGCGAAAGCCCCATACTTCGGCTATGCAGTCATTGATAATGTAAGAGATTGGGAAAACAATCAGTCCGGCAGTCACTGTAACCGGGCCTAACTGTACTACTTTGGTTTCTAAAAGATTGGCTGCTACCAGGCAGACACAAAAGACAATACCCAAAACCATAAAGGGCACTGACACGAGATTTTCTTTTTTCATCGCTCTTGTTTTTTACGTGGTGTTCTAGAATACACGACCGCTATTCACGGTTTCGCTTGTTAATGATCTCTGTTTTCGGGTTGCAAAGTTAGAAAGAATCGGTCAATCTACCAAAAAAAGTTTCTGCATCTCACTTTATCAAGTGCAGCTCTCTTGTATGAACTTATCCTGGAGACGTGCCGAAAAATAAATCCCCTGTCTGTACTTATCTTTTAAAGTGATTACGTTATCTTTGTCCGGCTAACAAATATCTTGTTATAATGAGAAAAAAAGAACTTTACCAGCACGTGATTGACTATTTTGAAAAGGCGATGCCTGTGGCCGAAACCGAACTCCACTATAGCAACCCTTTTGAACTGCTTGTGGCTGTCATCCTCAGCGCGCAATGCACCGACAAGCGTGTAAACCAGATTACCCCTCCTCTCTTCAGGGACTTCCCTTCTCCCGAATTGATGGCCGCTGCCACTCCGGAGGTGATTTTTGGATATATCCGCAGTGTAAGTTACCCGAACAACAAGGCCAAACATCTGTGCGGAATGGCGCAAATGCTGGTCAGAGATTTCCACAGCGAGGTGCCGGGCACACTGGAGGATTTGGTGAAGCTGCCTGGCGTGGGCAGAAAGACTGCCAATGTGATTCAGAGTGTAATATTCAACAAGGCAGCCATGGCGGTAGATACTCATGTGTTCCGGGTGAGCCACCGTATCGGGCTGGTCCCCAAAAGTTGTACCACTCCTCTTGCTACTGAAAAGCAACTGATGAAATACCTTCCGGAGGAAATCATCCCCAAAGCGCATCACTGGCTCATTCTCCACGGAAGATATGTCTGTACTGCCCGAAAACCGCTTTGCGAATCGTGCGGACTGAACGGCATCTGCAAGGAATCACTCAAAAACCAATAGCATAACTTGCCAAAAGGGCAAAAAATAGCCCGCTGCTTCTGGCAGCGGGCTGTTTTTTAATTGAAGAACTTGATACCTACGAAATAAGTACGTGGCTGTCCCGGACCATATACATATTTAGAGTCACGGTCTACTCCACAATCCAAGTCTTTCTGGTAAGAGTTGAAAATGTTTTGTACACCACCGTTTACCTGCAGTTTCAAATGGTCGTTCAGTACAAAGGTATAGTTTACCTTGAAGTTCAAGTCCATGAAGTCTGGAGTATTTTCCAAACGGTCTTCTTCGATATATCCTGCCATGTGAGGAACCAACATCTTACCCGTATAGACACCCGACAAAGAAGCGTCGAAGTTCTTAAACGGAGAAGTAGAGAATGTAAAGTATCCATAATAGTCAGGAGTACGAAGCATACGCTTTACAGTAGGGATTGACTCATCTTCACTCCAGCTCACTCCTTCTTTATAACGGCTGCGCTGCGCGGTGAAACCTAACTGAAGCTGAGCTTCACGTCCGTGAGCAATCTTATAGTCGATATTGGCACCAAACACATGTGCGCTACGCATATTGCGACGTTCGTAAATAGTAGCGTTTGCTGTTTCGTCAAAACCTAGATTCTGCAAGAAGAACACATCATCCAATGCTGTATAGAAACCTTCAATCAACAGATTCGACTGGAAATGGCCGAAATTTACAGTCCAGTCGATAGAACCGCTGAAACTGTTGGAATGTTCAGGTTTCAAGCCTTCTGCCATACGAACCAGCACCATCTCACCACCTACAGCCGACACGTGCAAGTCTTCATCGTAAGCCTGAGGGGCACGGAATCCGGTAGACCAAGTAAGACGTCCCTGCAACTTTTCAGACGGTTTCCACAACGCATTGATACGAGGGCTGAAAATCACATTGTCCACCAGATTGTGCTTGTCTAAGCGGAAACCAGCCAAAAGAGTAAAGTATTTCATCTTCCACTCGTTCTGTACAAAGGCACTTCCTACTTTCACATCCTGCTTCAAGTCGCGGTTATATGCCACCATCTGGTCATGAAGTGAGTTATACTGATATTCCACACCACCGGTAAAAGTGGCAGGCGAGAAAAGGCATTTTTCCATATTGCCTACATACATGGCACCCCCAACAGCAGTCAAATCATTTGTGCTACCATACGCATTCTCATCCATCTTGGTACCATAATAGCTGTCACGGTCAATGTGCTGCAAAGATGTGTACAAAGACAACTTATGCTTGTATTCCTTAAAGAACAAATCGTAAGTCAAACCTCCACTGTTGATAACATGCTTAGTCTGTTCTGTAATGTCTGTCTGGTGAGGAGGCAGATCGAACTTGTTACCTCCACGACGGAACTCGTTGGTAGTATGGTATTCCAGACTGATACGGCTGAACTGAGTAGGACGATAGTAAGAACGGAGTCCGAAAGTATTCATGTTCAGTTTACCCAGTTCAGAGAAACCGTCACCGTTGGCATCATAAGGATTACGGTTGCGGTATGCCTGATAGACTGCAATACCGTATGAATTGTCGGAAGAAACCAATGAAGCATTTGCCGAAACATTCTGACTCCACGATTTCGCATTCATATTAGACATAGTAGTAGATACCTGGAATGAATTGTTAACCGGGTCTTTGGTAATGATATTGATAGTACCACCTACCGCATTGGCACCAAACAAGGCCGAACCCCCTCCACGTACCACTTCCACACGTTCAATCATATTGGTAGGAATCTGCTCCAAACCGTATACACCCGAAAGTGCACTCATCACCGGACGGCTATTAATCAGAATCTGAGAGTAAGGACCTTCCAGACCGTTGATTCGAACCTGAGAGAAACCGCAGTTCTGACAGTTGTTCTCTACACGCAAGCCCGACTGGAAGTTTAACGACTTGGCCAAATCGGTAGAGTTGACCATCTCAAACAGTTTGTTGCTCATCACATTCACCACAACCGGAGCAACCTTACGGCTCGTTTCGTTACGGTTGGCCGATACAACCACTTCGTCGGTAATGAAACTTTCTTCTTCCATTACGAAGTGCATATCTACAGTATATTCCTTGCTCACTACCACTTTCTTTATCTGAGTAGCATATCCCATGGTCTGCACCTTCAAGGTGTATTTTCCGGCAGGAATACCCTTGAAACGGAAATAACCGCTTTGGTCGGTGGCAGTACCTTCACCGGTTTCTACTATCAGCACAGTAGCATAAGGCAAACCGTCTTCTGAACCTTTTTCAATGACATGACCTGTAATAATATTACCTTCCTTTACCGGAGATGAAGGGTCCGGCATAGCAACCCCTGCCAGCGTACAAAACATAGCCAGCAATAAATAAACATATCTTTTCATCTTAAAATAATAAATTCATTTTTTATTCTGATTATTCATAAACGATGACAAACATCCAGGATAGGTTTCACCAAACTTATCCTGCATACAGATGTATTCATCAAAAGCACTCCTGCTACCGACACTTTGCTTGTTCGGTAACGGGCACGAAGAAAGTCTACAACCTCTCCAGGCTGAAAACTTCTATAATTAATTAAAGGAAGAATGATACGGGAGGAGCCCGCAGACAAATGGCACCCGTCAGCTCTAACACAACCTGACATACACTCAAATCGGACGACAGTTCATAGAGCAAAGGCAAAATCACCTGAGGAAGTTCCGGCAATTCGGTTTCCAAAGAATGAAATGAAGATGCAGACTGAAGTACAAGAAACTGTTCGGGAGTATGGGTATGAGTTTGCTTGAACGGATGAGAATGGACAAGCATTACACCATTTACTACATGCACGTGTGCAAATACGACAATGCTTCCATAATAGATGGAAAACAATGCCAACAAACTAAATGCCAGTGTGTGAATGTATGTGCGTACTTGTTTCATATTTCTCTAAATCACTGCAAAAGTAGCATTTTTCAGGCAGAGAGAAAAAACTTCATGCATTTTTTTACTCTAAATGGAGTAAAATACCTATTGATAATTATTTTACTACAGGCTTGTTTTTTACCTTTAGTCTTATGATTAGCAACTATTTACCACCAAAAAGCCTCCCCTCAACATGCTGCTACAATATGTTTCATTATACTGTTCACTACCAAAAATATAAGGAAAAAGTTTCCCTCATAAACGACAAAATCTTATCTTTGTGCATCGATTCTACCAATCATTACCTATCTGAAAACAATTGGAAAAGAATATCCGTTTTTGTATCTAAACAACCAATAATAACTCTATTCATCATGGAACAATTTATCCCGATGATTGCCGCAGCACTGAAGCTGCCGGTACATCGCGTAGAAAATGTGCTGAAACTACTGCAAGGGGGAGCTACTATCCCTTTTATCAGCCGTTACCGAAAAGAGGCTACCGGCGCTATGGATGAAGTGCAGATTGGCGAAATCAGCACCCGATATGACAAGTTTTGCGAAATAGCCAAAAGAAAGGAAACAATCCTCTCTACCATTAAAGAGCAAGACAAACTGACTACAGAACTGCAACACCGCATTGACGGATGCTGGGATGCCACCGAACTGGAAGACATCTATTTGCCGTTCAAACCGAAAAGAAAGACCAGAGCCGAAGTGGCACGCCAAAAAGGATTGGAGCCGCTGGCTCTCTTGCTGATGATGCAACGGGAAAACAATCTGCCGGCACGCGTGGCCAGTTTTGTAAAAGGTGATGTGAAAGATGAAGAGGACGCACTGAAAGGGGCGCGCGACATCATCGCTGAACAGGTGAACGAGGATGAACGTGCCAGAAACCTGATGCGTAACCAGTTTTCACGACAAGCAATGATTTCGGCCAAAGTGGTGAAAGGTAAAGACAAGGAGGAAACCGCCCTAAAGTATCGTGACTACTTCGACTTCTGCGAACCGCTCAAGAAATGCTCTTCCCACCGACTATTGGCTCTGCGTAGAGGAGAGGCCGACGGAGTGCTGAAGATTACAATCACTCCAGCCGATGAAGAAGAATGTACCGACCGACTGAAACGTCAGTTCGTAAGGGGCAACTCTGCTTGCTCAGCACAAGTGGAAGAGGCTGTGGAAGATGCTTACAAACGACTGCTCAAACCTGCTATCGAAACGGAATTTTCCGCCTTGAGCAAGGAGAAAGCCGACGAAGAAGCAATCAGGGTATTCGCTGAAAACCTTCGGCAACTGCTGCTAGCTGCTCCTCTCGGACAGAAAAGAGTAATGGGTATCGACCCTGGATTCCGCACGGGATGTAAAGTGGTCTGCCTGGATGCTCAAGGGACTTTGCTGCACAATGAAGCCATCTATCCGCATCCACCTAAATCGGAATATGCACTGGCGTCACGCAAACTGACCAAACTGGTGGAGCAGTATAAAATTGAAGCTATTGCCATAGGAAACGGTACAGCAAGCCGTGAAACGGAACAGTTTGTAACTGCACAACGATACGACCGTGAAGTGCAAGTGTTTGTGGTAAGCGAGGATGGAGCTTCTATCTATTCGGCCTCGAAGACTGCCCGCGAAGAATTTCCCGACTACGATGTGACGGTGCGTGGAGCAGTATCTATCGGACGCAGACTAATGGACCCGCTGGCCGAACTGGTCAAGATAGATGCCAAGTCTATCGGAGTTGGGCAGTATCAGCATGATGTGGACCAAAACAAATTGAAGGAGTCGTTGAATCAGACAGTGGAAAGCTGTGTCAACTTGGTGGGAGTAAACGTGAATACTGCCAGCAAACATCTGCTGACTTATATTTCAGGATTAGGCCCTACTCTGGCACAGAATATTGTGGACTATCGTACGGAAAACGGTCCGTTTCATTCTCGTAAGGAATTGCTGAAGGTGCCGCGTATGGGAGCCAAGGCATTTGAACAATGCGCGGGATTCCTCCGAATACCGAAAGCGGAAAATCCGCTGGACAATTCTGCTGTTCATCCGGAAAGCTATCCCATCGTAGAACAGATGGCAAAAGACTTGAAGTGCACGGTAAAAGACTTGATTGGCAACAAGGAGTTACGCCAACAGATTCAAATCGAAAAATATGTAACTCCAACGGTAGGACTTCCTACTCTGACTGACATCATGCAGGAACTGGACAAGCCGGGACGAGACCCGCGCCAGCAGATTGAAGTCTTCCAGTTCGACCAGAACGTGCGAACTATCGATGACTTGCAGGAAGGAATGGAACTGCCCGGCATCATAACTAACATTACCAACTTCGGTTGTTTCGTGGATGTGGGCATCAAAGAAAACGGTCTGGTACATATTTCACAATTGGCCGACAAGTTCGTTAGCGACCCTACTACCGTAGTAAGCATCCACCAGCATGTACGTGTAAAAGTGCTAAGCATAGACCATGAGCGGAAACGTATCCAGCTCACCATGAAGGGAATGAAATAATTCTCTTTCAACAAAACATAAAAAGAAACCGGGTATGCCTGCCAATCAAGCCACCCGGTTTCTTTTTTGTTATTTCATGTTGTCGTTTGTAAGCAACTTTCCTTTATATTCACCAGTAAGTGTATGCAAGAAAGCCACCAGACGAGTAGTCTCCTCATCAGTAAGGTTTACGCCCACTTCATATTTGGCCATATCACGTACAGCCTCCTCCAATGTCTGCTTAGTCCCGTCATGGAAATAAGGTCCGGTAAGCGCAATGTTACGCAATCCCGGCACTTTGAAACGATGCATGTCTCGCTCGCTCTTAGTCTCCTTGTGGCGGCCATGGTCTTCAGCGGTAAGTTCCATATTGCGGTCGGCAAAATAATCCCCCTTGATACCCATAAGTTCATACGACTGTCCACCCAGGTTCTCTCCAACATGGCAAGTAGCACAATCATATTTCTTGAACAATTCATATCCGGCAATCTCTTCGGCCGACAAAGCAGCCATATCCCCCTTCAAGTACTTGTCGAAACGTGAATTTGGAGTAGTCAGAGTACGTTCAAACTCCTGGATAGCATCTGTAATGTTGGCCTCTGTAATACCGTCAGGATAAACCTCAGCAAAAGCTTTCTTGAAATTGGCATCCTCATTCAGACGAGCACAGATATCATCAAACGACTTATGCCCCATTTCTGCAGGATTCAAAGGAGGGCCACCAGCCTGAGCCGCCAATGTAGCCGCACGTCCGTCCCAGAACTGTACAAAGTTATAATGAGCATTAAATACTGTAGGAGCGTTTACACCACCCACATTTCCATCAACACCTTCAGAAAAACGCTTATTGTCTACCCCACCGGTGTTCAATCCGTGACAAGTAGCGCACGATACGGTATTGTCAATAGAAAGACGTACATCATGGAAGAGCAAATCACCCAAAACCACCTTGCGCATATCCACCGCAACTGAATCGGCAAGAGGGCGTACAGGTTCGTTGGAAAAAGCAGCATCAGCCAGATGATTCGGATAAGCTGCTGCACGCGCAATACGAATCCAGTCCATAGCCATTGTCTTTTCTGTATCTGTCATCGAAGAGCCCCAATGCACCAGATAATACTTGGCTAGCGGCATCGTTCCGTCTTGAATAACCTTTTCTACTTTCGCCAAGTCTACCTCAGACACTTTTTCTCCAGCCTGAATAGCAGCAACCATAGGAGCAATGTCAAACGAGCGGTAAGCCAAACGGTGATCTTTCTTCACCAAATCACCAGCTACCGGCAAAGATGCATAAAACGGAAGTTCCGGATACTCTAGATGGCAAGCCATACAGCCTGCATCTGACAATAACTCCAGCATCTGCTTGTCGGCAGGCAAATCAGCCGAAGGAGGTTGGTTCACCAAACGATAGGTCATGACACCGCCTGCAGCGATTAACAGTGCAGCGAGAATGATCTTTTTCTTCATTTTCTGAATAATTTAAGTTAGTTATGATTATAATAAAATGTAAACTGAAGGATTTCAAATAAGGGAGCAAAGATACCTATTTTCTATTAACCACGATTATAGAGATGGACACTTTGCTGAGCTGCCGGAAGATAATTCACTCCATACCAGCACATCTGCAGAGCCAAAAATCCTCCTATCAATATCACATAGAGGGTGCTCGGCTTGCTCTTTCTAAACAGGCGCAAATGAATATACAGCAAAAACATTGCCCAGGTAATGGCCGCCCAAGTCTCTTTAGGGTCCCAACTCCAGTAATTTCCCCAAGCATCTTTTGCCCAAATGGCTCCGGTCAGCATCCCTACAGTAAGGAAAGCTGTTCCGGTATAAACCAGTTCATCTGCCATCGACAAGTACTCCGCCTTATGACGGTATAATCCCATACAGGAAAGCATAAACGCACACCCCAAAACTGAATAGGAAAACATATATACTGTGACATGAGGCACAAACCAGAAACTCTGCAAAGCCGGCATCAAAGATTGGTCGTGTATCTCCGGTTTCAGCAGATTGATGATGCAGAACACCAAGGCGACCAGAGTGGAAAAGGACAATATCCACCGATAATGCCACCGCCAATAGGTGAGCATTCCGGACACTCCCATAAAAAATGAATACCACAAACGGGTCTCACCCATCGTACGTAAAGGAGGACGTTCCAAAAACATCCACAACCCAACTATAAACGAGCCCATTATCAATATCCCTAAAAGAGTAAGAATTTGTGCTGCACGACTTTTTTCGGACGACTTCAAAGCCATCCATGCTCCAGCTATCCAACAACCGGCTGCCGGAACTACAAACCAGATAAAATTATCCCATGTAATCATTTGTTGTTCTTTTTTAGAGGTCCATTTATAAACAGGAGAATTCCTCCGGCCAAAGCCATCAAAATACCCAATAACTGCACATATTTCCATGGTTGCTCTACAACCTGCAAAACGCAATAGTACTGATTCCCGTTTCTGCGTTCATAACCAGTCAGATAAATATCTTCTCCCCAACGATATGTATAGGGATGATTGACTTCAAGAGTCACCGTATCGGCAGCTACACGCACCTTTGCTTCATAATGACGAGGCATCCCATTGTCATAATAATCAGCACGGAAATCAACCAGTTCTAACTCATAATCCAAATAAGACACTACTCCATCCATAGTGTAGGCACGAGTGTTGGCCTCTCCTTTCACCAAAGGGATTCTTAATACACGCACATCTGTACTCCCACAAAATCCTGCAAACAGAGCCAGCCATAACCCGGCATGATTGAATATAAAACGCCACTTGTTTTTGCGTTGCATCAAAACTCCCCTACAAGTAACCAAAGCCAAATGAGTGAGCAGCAGAAACAAGATGAAGACAAAAGGCCATGAAGTCATAAAATCATAGCACCCCAAGCGGGCTAAAATACCTGATTTTGCAGCAGCCTCAACCGAAGAGAGTTGCGGAAACATTCCTATCACTAAAGCACCCGATAAAAAAGCGACCAACGAACCAGCAGTAACGGCTGAAGACAACAAGAAGCGAACCGCTAAAGTATGACGGTAATCCTTATACAACAGCCATAACCCGAACAGCCATAATGCTGCAAATGAAACATTCAACGGGAATGCCATAAAATGAACCGGCAAGTTACCAACTATTAACTGTAACACCATCGGCAACAGAAAATAGACCGGCCAGAATAGTTTTTGTAATATTTTCATCTCTCCTTCTTAATTTTGCGGCGCAAAGATATAATATTTTATTTTTAATTTAAAAACTTACACCAATAAAATTTGTATTCATTACAATTTCCAACAAGACTAATATTAACTCGGTTTGTATGAAAGCACAAAAAGGAGTATTTTTGTCTTCCTCATTGAAATAATTTAGGAATTATGGAAAAAGAAACAGAAACCTGTGGCTGGTTTGTTTTCTACAACAACCAGCTCCTTATCGAAAAAAAAGAAGACGGCTACCACATCCCCTATGCCTCGTACCCGCCTACCCACGTACCCGCCAACAGTAAAATACATCCCATTGGAAAAATCAACGGCCTTCAGGCAAAGGCTTATGCCATCTATACGCCCGAACCAGGCGACGAACATAGCCCCCGCATGATGAAAGACCTGAGAGGCTCTTTCGACGTGTTACCTTTTGAAGAATATTATCGTGCAGGAAAAGCTTCTCAAATCCTCACTTGGGACAAGAATAGCAGATACTGCCCTATGTGCGGCGCTCCTACCGTACAAGTATCTCCGATAGCCAAACGCTGCCCAGAATGCCGACAAGAGTTTTATCCACGCATCTCACCCGCCATCATTGTCTTAATACAAAAAGAAGACAGTATCTTACTGGTTCATGCCCGAAACTTCCGTGGCACGTTTAAAGGACTGGTAGCCGGATTTCTTGAACCGGGCGAAACACTGGAAGAATGTGTACATCGTGAGGTGATGGAAGAAACCGGATTGAAAATCAAGAACCTGAAATATTTCGGCAGTCAACCGTGGCCATATCCGAGTGGAATCATGATTGGCTTTAGTGCCGAATATGAAAGCGGCAACATCAAACTGCAAGATGAGGAGCTCAGCACAGGAGAATTTTTCGACCGCTACCATCTTCCTGAAATCCCCAAGAAATTAAGTATTGCCCGCAAACTTATCGATGCATGGCTAGACAATAAGCTATAATACCAAAGAACAAAAAGAGAGTTGCCGATAATAAAACCGACAACTCTCTTTATATTTATTCACTTCGACAGCATCTTGCCGTCTGAATAATCAATAATTAGATGCCTAAAGAAGCTCTTACTGCAGCAATCTTTTCATCAGCAGCAGCCTCAGCACTAGTATAGCACTTAGGACAACCCATCTCCCCTTTCACTTCCATATAGAACTTAATCTTAGGTTCTGTACCAGAAGGACGAACAGAAATCTTAGTACCATCTTCAGTAAAGTACTGCAAAACGTTAGATGGTTCAGGCATATCCAAATCAGAAACATTACCTTCACCGTCTGTAACCTTCAAAGTCTTATAATCTTTAGCCAAAACCACCTTAGAACCACCAATTTCTACAGGAGGGTTCTTGCGGAAGTTTTCCATCATTGCCTTGATTTCATCAGCTCCACTCTTACCAGGCTTTACTACGTTTATAGTAAATTCCTTAGAGTATCCATACTCTACGTAGATATCCATCAGCATATCATAAAGCGTCTTGCCCTGGTCTTTAGCCCAAGCACAGATTTCAGCCAACAAAGAACATGCAGAAACAGCATCTTTATCACGAACGAAATCTTCAGCCAAGAAACCATAGCTTTCTTCACCGCCACCAATGTATTGTTTTACACCTTCATTCAAGCGGATTTCACGTGCAATCCATTTGAAACCAGTGTAGCAGTCAAACATTTCAATATGGTTCTTATCAGCAACCGCTTTAATCAGTTCCGTAGTAACGATGGTCTTCACTACAAATTCATTGCCCTTCATCTTACCCATTGCAATACGGTTCTTGATGATGTAATACAAGAAAATCAAGCAAGTCTGGTTACCATTAATCAAAACCCATTCGCCTTTGCTGTTCTTGCAAGCCATACCTACACGGTCGGCATCGGGGTCAGAAGCCATCACAATGTCAGCATCGATACTCTTTGCCAAGTCAATAGCCATAGAAAGAGCTTCTGCATTTTCAGGGTTTGGAGAAACTACAGTCGGGAAATCTCCACTCTTCACCATCTGCTCAGGAACAGTGTGTACATTTTCAAATCCCCACAATTTCAAAGAGTCAGGAATCAGCATCATACCGGTTCCATGGATAGGAGTATATACAATCTTCAAGTCTTTCTGACGCTTGATAACTTCAGGGTCGATAGAGATAGAGTGTACTTTCTGCAAATAGACCTCATCAATTTCCTTTCCGATAATCTGAATCAGTTCCTTATTTCCCTGGAACTTGATTTCATCAGCAGAAGAGATTTTATTCACCTCATCAATGATGCCTTTGTCGTGTGGAGCAAGCACCTGTGCACCGTCATCCCAATAAGCCTTGTAGCCGTTGTATTCTTTCGGGTTATGAGAAGCAGTAAGGATAATACCACTCTGGCAACCCAAATAACGAATAGCAAATGACATTTCTGGAGTAGGACGCATATCGTCGAACAGATAAACCTTAATTCCATTTGCAGAGAAAATATTTGCAGAGATTTCAGCAAACAGACGACTGTTATTACGGCAGTCATGACCAACTACCACACTGATGTCTTTCTTTCCTGCAAAACATTTGTTCAAGTAGTTAGACAACCCCTGTGTAGCAGCCCCTACAGTATAAATGTTCATTCGGTTTGAACCAACGCCCATGATACCACGCAACCCACCGGTTCCGAATTCCAAATCCTTATAGAAAGCTTCAATTAAGTCAGTCTTGTCTGGATTTTCAAGCAAACGTTTTACTTCAGCCTGAGTTTCTGCATCATAAGCAGGTGTCAACCATTTCTGAGCCTTGTCAGAACATAGTTTAATCAATTCTTCATTTTCCATAATTTAAACTTTTATATTATAGGTTTTATACTATATTACCTTATTAACCTGTCGGCCGATTTATATGGATGCATATTATCTGTTTCCAAACCGAAAAATCCAGAACGATAACGCCATTTCTTCAAGACACCTCTACATGTTCTTGAGTTATAACCAACAACACATTAAACGGTGATTGTGTTTTATTAATCAGCGACACTGTTTTAATAACCGCTGATTGTAACTTTAGTTTCCACCGGCATCAAATACAATATCACACCGGGCAAGCCAACTAATATCACGCTATATCTGAATCTTTTATACTGGTTTACAGACAACTGCATAGCCGATAAAGCCATTCTATTGAATAAGATCCTCATCGACGGACAGTAAATATATACCAACATAAATCCGTCCATAAGCCTTATTAATATAGAACAAAAATAAACTATTAATTGGAATTATCCTAATTATTCTATATCTGATTCTTTGTTTTAATCCATCAAGCAGAAAAATGTCACTAAAAAAGGAACCGAGAAATCGGTTACAAATCCATGAAAGATAGAAACCACCACAAATTCCTGTCCTGAATACCGTGTAATGACAGGCAAAGTAGTGTCCATTGTTGTTGCTCCACCTGCCGAAATAGGTGACAGATTTCCGAACCATCTGACCAGCAAAGGGGCACAAAGCAAAGTTACTATCTCACGAATAATATTTGACAACAGCGCCACTGTTCCCAACTCTGCTCCTTTATACTCTGTAATGAAGATACTAGACAAAGAGTAATATCCCATGCCCGAACCTACAGCCATACAATCGGCCATTGTACGGTGAGGCAAGATAAAACCGACCAGTGCAGCAGCAGACAAGGTTCCCAATATGGTTGCTATTGGTAAAAATACAAGACGAGGATTCAGCGAACGAAAGTTTTTCAGTGTCTGAGGGTCATTCCCTATGCTGAGCCCTACACTTCCCATCAGCGCACACAAAGCATAGAAGCTAATGCCGGTCTTGGAAACATCAAACGGTACTAGATGATAGAAACCACATAACACCCCTACAGCAAAAAATGCAACGATTATCAAACTGCCTTTCATACGTTCTTCCCTTTCCTTATATAAAGCAAATACCACAAGCCCCATGCAAAGACACAACTTCCCAAAACACAAGACAATGAAACGAACATGGCTTCTACTCCTAAAGTAGCCAAACCTTCAATTATGCGCTGATCACCTCCCACTTCTATTCCTAAAATAAACAGCAACAGCCAAATAAGTATTGTTATCACACGATAAATCCACATCTGCCGCCTGCTACGAAGTAAGAATCCCAAACACATTCCCCCCAACATACATCCAATTACAGTAAACATATTTCCTTTTTCTTTACGGTTATTCGAGAAGCAGCCTCATCACACGAAACAGCAGACCTCTCTAAAATTAAATTCACGTTCAAAATTAAAAATAATTATTTACCTAAATCACTAACCGCTGATTATTTTTACAGAAGAAAAAGAAAAGAATATCTCTTGAAGAGAAGGGAAAGAAACAATAGGGAGAGGAAGGTCTGAATCACTATAAAGACAGATAAGATAATGGTCCAGCCCCCTTCCTCCAACTTATTTATCACAAATATCCCTATATATCAAATGACAAAGGTAATAAAATTTATTATACAAAAGAATCCCCTACATACAAGCTTTAGTTAAACTTGTATGTAGGGGATTCTTTTTGAGGTAAGGTAAAGATTATTTTAAATCTTTTACTTTATAACGGTCTCCAGTAGCTTTCACTACCTCCTTCAAGAACTCTTCTGGATAGCCCGGACGTTCCAATGGAGCAACATTTCCAGTTGCAGGACGAACTAGTTTGCCGTCTTTTACCAACTTACGCGCACCATCATTATATCTTACAATCAAGAACTCGCCCAATTTCTTCCAACGGTCTACTGCAGTCTGCGCACACATTGAGGTATAGTCAGTCAGCAGTTGTTTCGCTTCTGCAGGATTATTCTGGAAGAGCTTCAATGCAGCCGATTCAATTCCTTCCTGAGCGTATGCATAAGTATCTTCCAGTTCATTCTGTACGGCACGCATATCTTCGATAACCATACTATAACGAGGACGAACAATACCTGCCACCCAATTGTAAATCCAAAAAGCAGAATCCCATGAGAAAGTCACGCAGTCAGCCTTATCCTGAGAGTATGAATCCGGAACTCGGTCTGTATTACAATAAACCGGAGTAAAGACTGTCATGTTTGCATCATCCAAACCAAACCACAACACACCACCAATGGCATCCGGCAAATTAGAACGCATTTGGGCAACGAAAGAGAAAGCACTCTGCTGAGTAGAGATAGGACGCTCATTAAAGTAAGTTTCTCCGTCTACCTTGAAAGTCAACGGTGACAAACGATAAGGAGCCTCAAATACTCCCGCCCCCATATCTTTAGTAATGTCAAGCGGAGTTCCTTCGTAATGGTCACGCATTGCATGTTGTACGTCACGGACAGACAATTTACGGTCTGGCTTGATATAAAGTGGCATCGGCTTTTTACTTTCTCCTTGTATATAAGAGAGGTATGCCTTGCCTGTAGACTCGCTAAACATATTATAGTAGCTCCATACGCGAGCCTCGCAAGCACGCAGTCCGCTAAAGTCGAGCGGGCAATAAGCATCAGCAAAACTGAAGTCTTTATTTGAGCCGCTGAAATAACCTTTTTCACGAGCGAAAGAGATTACATCTGGAGAGTACAGACAATTATCTTTATCATTCATGTCAAACTTATGAATACGGCTATGATTAGCGTGAGCAGCAATGCAATCGTCAGGAATACGAACTGCTACCCATACGGCACCCTTCACACCTGACCCTTTACCTACCATCTCCATAATCCATACTTCATTCGGGTCTGCAATAGTAAACGACTCCCCACCGCTATAATAACCATATTCTTTCACCAGGCTGGTCATGGTTTTAATGGCTTCTTTTGCAGAGCGAGAACGCTGCAAGGCTACATAGATCAAGCTGCCATAGTCCATCACACCTGTCGGGTCAACCAATTCCGGACGTCCTCCAAATGTGGTTTCAGCAATTGTTACCTGAAACTCATTCATGTTTCCTATTACATTATAGGTCTGCTTCGCTTCTTTAATCTTTCCCAAATATTTTCCAGAATCCCAATCATAGATATCACGCATCGCATCGGCTGGATGTGTTGCTGCCGGATAGTGACAAAGGAAACCAAACATGCCATAAGAATCGGCAGAATAAGAAACGATTACCGAACCATCAGCCGAAGCTTTCTTTCCGACTATCAAGTTGGTACATGCCCATCCGTTTACTACGAATGCAGTAAGCATCAAGGCTGTTGTCATCATTTTTTTAATCATATTATTTAATTTTTAGTGATTGAATACTTACTTTATCTTATCAGAATCTGATATTTTCTTTTGCGATATTTCCACATTGGTCGATGACCTGCACCTCCATGATGTGCGGCTTACCTGCCACTATACGTGCTGAATCAACCAGCACCAATGCTCCACGCTTTAGTCCAAACAATACAAACTTCCCGTCTATCCGGACCTTATAAGATGCGATTCCTGAACCAGAATCGCTCACTTTCAACCGGATACTGCGAGGGTTCTTTCTCCAGTTGACTTTCCCTTGTGGAATAATACGAGGTGCTAAAGTATCTACTTCTACAGCAAACGTCCCCAAACTACGGATGGATGCTTTCAGCCAACCGTTTTCCATTTTTCCACCTACCGGAATACATTTGCTTCCTTGTTTCTGCACCATATAATACTTAGTGCTATCGGCCACCGGATAACGACATATACCTAAAGCCAACGTACAATAACTATGTAAAGGAGCATTGCCGGCATCCAATATATAATCGAATGAAACTCCCGAACTATCTCTTGAAATATCCTTTTTCAAATAGACATCCTCATATAACATCCCTCGGGGAATAATCAGATGCATACCTGGTTGCTGAACCACATTCATCCGGTTCCAACGCAAAAGCGTCCCCTCTTCTTCTACCGGAACTATTTCTTGTGGCGCTCCTTTTACAATAAAACGACACACAGATTTGTTGCCGAAATTATCCTCCAATTCATACCGGAAATGATAATCGCGCTTTTCACAAATATCTACAACTCCCCGATTTTCAGATGTACGAATCAGCTCCAATTGGTTTCCCGGAGCTTTAAATGAACGCATAATCAGCCGACGGCTACGCATCAGTTCCTGAAAATCAATAAACGAATTAATCATCCGGTTCTCTCCAGCCAACACTTTGTCAGTACAGCTGCTAAATACCTCCTTATCATCTACAAACAACTTTACAGAATGGACACCATAGAAATTAGAAGTTCCGTCCATATAGTCCTTGGCACTGATACCTGTATAAATCTTACCCCAAGCCTCAACCGCCTTTGTCGTCTTCTGTACATTCAACAATTTACGACATGCACTACTGTCTACCATCCCTTTTCCTAGAACCGGATACACGGCAACCCATGAAACTACCGGTGAGCGTCCATCCTTAAGCATTCCACGATAATAAGGCATCGGGTCTATAAAATCTCCCGTCTTACTGTCCCGCAGTTCCAAATGCAAATGAGGTCCGGCAGAAGCACCTTCATTCCCACTCAAAGCAATAACCTGCCCTTGCTTCACCGGAAATTCCTCCGGACCGAAATGCAAGTCACATAAGAAAGTTTCATATTCATATTGATAAGCCCTAACACGTTTCTGCAGTCCTGCAACAAAACGTTCCACATGACCATATACCGATGTACGACCATCGGGATGAGCTACATAAACAGCTTGTCCGTATCCACCATGTTGCACTAAAACCCGCGATACATAGCCGTCAGCTATTGCCTTTACAGGTTTTCCTGTTACTCCTTGAGTTTTAATATCCAAGCCATTGTGAAAATGATTTGGACGAAGTTCCCCGAAATTAGCGCTAAGCAACAGAGGAAAATCAAATGGAGATGCATAATGACATTCCTTTTGTTGCCCCTTGCTTGGCAAGATAAAAGCACATAGACATAGCACACATATAATTTTTCTAATCATCTTGTTACCTCTCTTTTTTTACCTGCACAAAGGTAAAGTTTTCATGGTATTCAACAAAACTTCCATACAATGTTTATACCACAAATCAATGATTTATCTTTCTGCACTGATAGTAAAGTACGCCCTTCTATACATAAATATTTGGGAAATATACATTTTCTTCCTATCTTTGCCTCGCAAAAACAAAAAAACAGATAATCAATGAACAAAATACTTTCACAAATCTATTTCCACACTCCGCTGCATATCCGCATGGTATACGGCTACTATAGTGTGCACGTTCATTGGTTCAGCGGTTTCCAATAACGTTGACTTCCTATATCTTATACTGAGGCAGGAGCACACTTTGCATCCTACCTTACAAACACTTTTGCCATCAGACAAAAGAAAACGATTTATGCTTTATTTACAAACATCAAAAAACAAGATTATATTTATGTTCAACGTTATCGGATTCATGTTTACAGGAATCACTTTAGGATACCTTTTCAGAAATATCTCACTTTTACAGAAAACAGAAAAAACTATTTCACTGACAGTCATTACCCTACTTTTCGTATTGGGCATCTCAGTAGGTTCAAACCCGGTCATCATCAATAATCTAGGGAAATTCGGCTGGCAAGCAGCTATCATTGCCATCTCAGCAACCTGCGGAAGTATTCTTGCCTCATGGGTTGTTCTGAAGTGTTTCTTCAAACAGGAAGGAGGTGAACAATGAAAGGAAGTATCATCGTATTGCTCTTCTTCGCAGCCGGATGCGTATTGGGGGTCATGAATCTGCTGCCATTCAGCTTAGAGGGAAGCAATCTCACCATGTATATCCTATACGCCTTGATGCTACAAGTGGGTATTAGTATCGGTTCCAGCAAGAACCTTACACAAATATTGAAAAGCCTACGACCTAAACACTTGCTGATACCGCTAGCTACTATTGGAGGTACCTTGTTGTTCTCAGCAATGGCCAGCATATTCTTAGCACAATGGAGCATCTTCGACTGCATGGCGGTAGGAAGCGGATTTGCTTATTATTCACTCTCATCCATCCTTATCACACAACTCAAAGAAGCCTCATTAGGAATCCAATTGGCTACCGAACTGGGTACGATAGCATTACTCTCCAATATATTCCGTGAAATGATGGCATTGCTGGGAGCTCCATTGCTGCAACGCTATTTCGGCAAGCTGGCACCTATCTCAGCAGCAGGAGTCAACTCAATGGATGTAGTGCTTCCCCTCATCACCCGCTACTCGGGAAAGGAAATGATTCCCGTAGCAATTTTTCATGGGTTGCTGATAGACACAAGCGTTCCTTTCTTTGTATCTTTCTTCTGCCATCTATAACTTTCGGTTATAGAGCATAACCCTTTTTAAATAGGTTCAGAACAGATAATCTGCTACATTTGCAGGCGAAATAAGAAAACAACTACATTTATCATTTAAAAACGCTTTATATGTTTAGCAGAAAAAACAGAGGTAACACATTGCATGGAGTGCTACTTATCGCACTCTTTTCATTTGCTGCATTCTACATTGCAGAAGTTCCTATTATGAAAGAATTGTCATTTAGTCCACTAATTGTAGGCATTGTACTGGGTATGATTTATGCCAATAGTCTTCGCAATCATTTACCGGAGACTTGGGTACCGGGTATTAAATTCTGCACTAAACAAATTCTACGTGCCGGAATTGTGCTCTATGGATTCCGCCTTACTCTAACGCAAGTAGCTGCCGTAGGACTTCCTGCTGTTGTTATTGACAGCCTCATCGTGGTCAGTACTATCTTTATTGGAATTTGGTTTGGTCGAATACTTCAAATGGATAAGGAAACTTCACTAATGACAGCTACTGGAAGTGCTATTTGTGGAGCGGCTGCAATATTGGGAGCAGAACCTGTTGTAAAATGTGAAGGACATAAAACAGCTATTGCCGTGTCAACTGTCGTAATTTTCGGAACAATTTCCATGTTCTTATATCCTTTGATGTATCGTGCCGGTATCTTGGACGCACTTGGTGATACAGGAGTAGCCATCTATACAGGAAGCACCTTACATGAAGTGGCGCATGTAGCTGGAGCCGGGAATGCTATGGACCCATCAGATGCCTTAGGTATTGCTGGAACTGCTACTATTACTAAAATGATACGCGTCATGATGCTGGCTCCTGTATTAGTGGTGATGGGGCTAGTCTTATCTAGTAAATCAAACAAAACTACTAATGGAAATGAAGAAAAAAGAAAAATCACGATTCCTTGGTTTGCCTTTGGTTTTATAGGGATTATCTGCTTAAATACCTTACTCCAATCTATTCTAGGAGTTGAAAGCATCAAAGATATTCCTCTAAACGGAACAATAGAATACATTGATACTTTCATGCTTACTATGGCTATGACTGCTCTAGGCACAGATACAAGTATTGATAAATTTAAACAGGCTGGAGCAAAACCTTTTGTTTTAGCAAGTATCCTCTATATATGGCTACTAGGAGGAGGTTATCTACTTACAAAATACTTAGTACCTGCATTAATTTGATGCTCTATCATAATTGTGTGTTAAAATGGTATAATCACGAAAAGAGACTTGCCTGACTTTCCCTGGCAAGCCTCTTTTTCTTTTTCTGAAAATATATTGTTATTTTTTGTTAAACACTAGGGGGGGGGTAAAAAGTTTAATTACATTTGGGCACTTATTTAATAATAATTTGTTTCTTATTCGATTCTCTTGGATACAATACGAACCAATATTTTATCATTAAGAATTACATTTTAATTATACTAAACCACTAACTAAAAAAACAACATGATTAAAAAGTTACTTTTAGCACTTTGTCTGCTATTTGGAGTTTCCCATTTCTCCTATTCTCAAAATGAAGTAGTCAATAATGAAGTTATCATTTCTTTATTGAAAGAAGGGTTCAACAGCGATGAAATTATCGGCATGATTGATGCTAGTTCCGACCGTGAAGTTACCATGAGCATCACAGCCATGAGAGAATTGAAAGCAGCTGGCGCTAGTTCCGAACTGATTCAATATTTACAGAAAATCGCAAAAACAGACTACGGCTATGAAGGAATCTTGTGGTGGAACCCATCAGATGGTGGAAAACCAGTCAAGCTACACCGAACTTCTTTTGAGCATGAAACATCCGGCGGATGGGGAGGAATCGCTGCTTTGGCTGGCAATGTAACTGGCGTAATCGGCAATAATACTCTTGGACATGTAGCCACCATCGGACTATTAACAAGCGGAGGAAGCATGAAAAAAGTAATCATGCAAGGAGCTTCTGCTAAAGTTGTATTAAATGGTGAAAACGGGAAAAGCCCTGTGTTCCGTTTCTACTTTCCTAAAAGAGAAACTAGCAGTTTCGAAAAATCCGCAGACTCATGGTATTATAGCATGATGAACGAAATAGAAAGCCCAAATGAATTTCAATGCATCCGTATGAAAGCGAAAAAGAGCAAAAGAACATTTCCTGAAGGTCTTTCTTACACAGTGATGGGGTTCACTGCAACTAAAGCAACTCGTAACATCGTGGAATTTGAAATAAAAGACCTTTCAAATAATGTCTTTGAAGTCACTTTCAAAGAGCCTTTAGAACCTGGTGAATATTGTTTCTTCTATAAGAACGGACTTAATAACGAATGGTTCAAAGAGCATATGTTCGGATTTGACTTCTCTATCCAATAAGATGAAGAACCTGAAATAAGTAAAACGCCCTGTGATATATAATAAAACACAGGGCGTTTTTGTTTCTTTTACGCTTTGCAAAATAGTCTTTTTACGGCGAATTCTTTATTATATCCAAACGAAATGAGAGAATCTTATCCAATAATATGGAGTATTTTTCATCACCATCAGACTCTCCCTTGACTGAAATTCAATAACTCTTTTCAACAATATGTCCGGGAAACTTTTCTTCTTCCAGATATTTTCTCACAAAACGCATGAACTTTGACACCATCGGTTCTTCTTGTCCCTGCGCCTGCACAAAACAAAAATGTCGTTTGAAAGAGAGGTCATCCACTTCCAATACACGAAACATCCCTTCACGAAGTTCTCTGGAAACCGATTGGATAGAAACAATGCCAGCCGCATTACTATAGCCGATAAAAGACTTGATGCCTTCAGTTCCACCTAGATTCATTATCACATTAAGGGAGGAAAGTTTCAATCCATGCTCAGCCAGTACCATCTCTATCGTGTCTAATGTGCCGGACCCTCGCTCGCGAAGTACCAAGGGAAGTTGCACAAACTCCTCTATAGCCAACTCTTCAGGTAGTTTTGCCGATTGACGAGAATCAGCCACTACCACCAACTCATCACACAAAAACGGCTCATATTTAAGATTAGGAAGTCTGAATACTCCTTCCACCATTCCCAAATCGATGTCGTGATTCTGAATTGCAACCTCTATATTACGGGAGTTTGTGTCTATCAAAGAGACTTTAATCTTGGGATAACGCTCAGTAAAGCGAGCCAAAATGGGCGGCAGCACATACTGGGCAATAGTGGTGCTGGCCCCCAAACGCAACTGGCCGCTATATTCATTGTTCAGCAAATGCATATCATATTCCAGCCGGCGATAGTCGGCCAATATCTGCTCACAATGCTCCAACAAGAGTTTTCCACCTTCAGTAAGTGATATCCGACTTCCCATTCGGTTAAACAGCCGCACTTGATACAAACTTTCCAGTTCACGGATATGTTTGGTTATAGCTGGCTGACTTACAAAAAGTTCTTGAGAAGCCTTGGTAAAACTCAAATTCTTGGCTACACTATAAAACACTTTCAAACGGAAATCAGACATAACTTCACCTTATATATTAGAGTTCTTCGGCACGGATACCCAATGATTGAAGAATTGGAAATCCAAGCAGTTCAAAAGTAAATTCACCTTGATAAGAAGGAGGATTCATCCCCAATACCGTCACACTCTCCTTATCTTTTATCTTTTCCACCAAATGCCCTACTGCTTCTCCATAGGCATCTTCGTCAGGCACCAGCACCAGATGACGAACCTCTTTCGACTCGGCTGCCAAAACCAGTGACTGCCCAAATAAATCCTCACGGGTAATCAAATCGGTAGTGGAAAAAGCAAACAACGAAAACTCGCCTAGTTGGCTCTTGAAAGCCACATCATGCAGTTCCTTTTCCAAAACAGACGGAGTGCAAAATTTCATCTTCTCGCTTTCCGAATCATAAAGGAAGCACACTTGTATCTCATTCTCTCCGATAGGAATTCCAGCATCAAGTGCCATACATTCCAACAACACAGCCAAGTCGGCTTTAGGTAATTTACGATGTACTACCGGAGCAAAATGAGCAGCTACATCACTTCCCACTTTGTCCAGATAAGATGCGTCAATCAGCATCACATTACGGGCAAACTGTATTTTCTTATTCTCCATATCTATAAATTTGACGGCTTAAATTTACTGTTTTCTTCCGACATATACGAAATGTAGCTTCATAAACCCGTTTAGAAAATACAAAAAGCCGCCGGAAGGACTCTCCCGGCGGCCACCTCTCTCAAACTATTTCAATTCTTCACCTGAATCTGTGAAATATACATTTTGCATGATGCCATTCTCTTCATCTCTGATGGTCAACTGATAAACTTCTGAACCGTCTGCTTCTTCTTCCACAGCAGCCAAACAAAGTTCTGCATCTGGATAAACCTCTTCTACAGCAGCTATCACTCTCATAGGAAGATCAATTATTTCAACAGGAAGAAATTCGCCTACCAAATTTTCTTCTGCTTTACTCGACAAATTCATCCCAAACATCATCACTGCTACTAATAATAAAGTTTTCATAATTTCTTATTTTTTCAAATTCTACATTCTGTTTTATTCTGAACTTCACTTTCTGTATTCAAGTGCGCTCATTTAATGTATTGCAGAAGGTGTGCCACAATTACTACAAATTCATATTATACTAATTATGTGACATTTACATTTTTAGTATTTCCATCATCTCTTCGTATTTTGAGGTATTTTTCCACAATATTGTAGAAACACACTCCACAACTTCACTCGCCTCCACACAGTGTACCTCTTTTCACATATTCATATTAGTATATTTTGCATCAAGACTGACATTTTGTATCAAAGTCAGACAAAATTTCAGTTATAATCCTTTGATATTCTGCCATTTAGTCATATTTCCTTTCTTTTATCCCATTGGCAAAGTATTTGGAGTAAGAGTGATGAATTTTAAATGAAACAGAATATAAGAAAGGAGAATAATATATGAACTTCAACAACTTTACTATCAAATCACAAGAGGCAGTGCAGCAAGCTGTAAACTTGGTACAGAACCAAGGACAGCAAGCTATCGAGCCAGAACATTTGCTGGCAGGGCTGCTCAAGGTAGGTGAGAATGTCACCAACTTCATTTTTCAGAAACTCAGCATCAATAGCCGTCAAATTACCGCAGTGGTGGAGAAACAAATTGCCTCACTGCCTAAAGTATCGGGAGCTGAACCTTATCTGAGCCGTGACTCTAATGAGGTGTTGCAGAAATCGGTTGAGGTATCCAAATCTCTCGGCGACGAGTATGTGTCACTGGAAGCTATTCTGTTGGCATTGCTGCAAGTGAAATGTACTGCATCAACCATCTTAAAGGATGCTGGCATGAACGAGAAAGAACTGCGTGCCGCTATTCAAGAACTGAGACAGGGACAGAATGTCACTTCTCCGTCGGGCGAAGACACGTACCAGTCTTTAAGCAAATATGCCATCAACTTGATTGAAGCGGCAAGAGGAGGTAAACTGGATCCGGTCATCGGCCGTGATGAGGAAATCCGACGGGTGCTGCAAATTTTAAGCCGACGCACCAAGAACAATCCTATTCTGATTGGTGAACCAGGTACTGGTAAAACAGCCATCGTGGAAGGTCTGGCACAACGAATCCTCCGGGGAGATGTGCCGGAAAACCTAAAGAACAAACAACTCTTCTCGTTGGATATGGGTGCACTGGTAGCTGGCGCCAAATACAAAGGTGAATTTGAGGAACGATTGAAATCGGTCATCAACGAAGTGACTAAATCGGACGGAAACATTATTTTGTTCATCGATGAAATCCATACACTGGTAGGTGCCGGCAAAGGAGAAGGGGCTATGGATGCTGCCAATATCTTGAAACCTGCACTTGCGAGAGGAGAACTGAGAAGTATCGGTGCTACCACCTTAGATGAATATCAGAAATATTTTGAAAAGGATAAAGCACTGGAAAGACGATTCCAAACCGTGATGGTTAACGAACCGGATACGCTTAGTTCAATCTCTATCTTGAGGGGGTTGAAAGAACGATACGAAAACCATCATCAGGTGCGCATTAAGGATGAAGCTATCATTGCGGCAGTAGAACTGAGCAATCGCTACATCACAGAACGTTTCTTGCCAGACAAAGCCATCGACTTAATGGATGAGGCTGCTGCCAAACTGCGTATGGAGCGCGACTCACTACCAGAAGAACTGGATGAGATTGAACGCCGACTGAAACAGTTGGAAATTGAACGTGAAGCTATCAAACGTGAGAAGGATGAAAACAAACTGGCTCAACTTAACAAGGAAATTGCGGAACTGAAGGAACAGGAAACTTCTTACAAGGCCAAATGGCAAAGTGAAAAGGAACTGGTCAACAAAATCCAGCATAACAAACAGGAAATTGAGCAACTGAAGTTTGAGGCTGACAAGGCTGAACGGGAAGGCGACTACGGACGAGTGGCTGAAATACGCTACGGAAAACTGCAGGCACTGGAACAAGAGATAAAGGAAATTCAAGATGACTTGAAACATAAGCAAGGAGACAGTGCGCTGATTAAAGAAGAGGTTACTGCCGAAGATATTGCGGATGTGGTATCAAGATGGACTGGTATCCCTGTCAACAAGATGCTGCAAAGTGAACGTGAGAAATTGCTACACCTGGAAGCTGAACTGCATCACAGAGTAATCGGACAAGATGAAGCTATCTGCGCTGTAGCCGATGCGGTACGCCGTAGTCGTGCCGGACTACAAGACCCGCGCCGACCTATCGGATCTTTCATCTTCTTAGGTACTACCGGTGTAGGTAAAACAGAATTGGCGAAGGCACTGGCAGAATATCTGTTTGATGATGATACAATGATGACTCGTATTGATATGAGTGAGTATCAAGAAAAGCATACTGTGTCACGACTCATCGGAGCGCCTCCGGGATATGTGGGATATGATGAGGGCGGACAGCTTACAGAAGCCGTAAGACGCAAACCGTATTCTGTAGTGCTTTTCGATGAGATAGAAAAAGCACATCCTGACGTGTTCAACATCTTGCTGCAGGTTTTGGACGATGGTCGTCTGACTGACAATAAAGGCCGTACGGTAAATTTCAAAAACACCATCATCATCATGACCTCCAACTTGGGAAGTGCTTATATCCAAAGCCAATTTGAAAAAATGACTGATGCCAACCACGACCAGCTGGTAGAGGAAACAAAGAATGAAGTGATGAGTATGCTTAAAAAGACAATCCGTCCGGAATTCTTAAACCGTATAGACGAAACCATCATGTTCTTACCTCTGAATCGTGAACAGATTGAAGAGATTGTGCGCTTGCAGATTAAGGGTATCCAGCAGATGCTGAATGAAAATGGGGTTACACTCCAAATGAGCGACAAGGCTGTAGACTTCATCGCAACAGCAGGATACGACCCTGAATTTGGTGCTCGTCCTGTGAAAAGAGCTATCCAGCGTTATTTGCTGAACGACTTGTCGAAGAAGTTGCTGGCACAAGAAGTAGATAGAAACAGACCTATCACTGTAGACTGCAACGGAGAAGAATTGGTATTCCGCAATTAATCAACTAATTCATAAGCTAGAACAGACAGATTTCCAATAACCTGTCTAACAGAAGAAAGGTCCGTACTAATGAAAGTACGGACCTTTTTCATTTATGCCATAACCAATTCTAAAGAAACATAAATTTTCAAATTACACTCCTCTGAATAGCTATTCATTAATATCCAGGATTTTGAACCACATTATGGTTATTGTTTATATCCTTGTCTGGTATAGGCAACAACCAATGCCATTCTCTGAACTCACGAGAAAAAGGAACTTCCGTTTCCTTTGAAAATCCAGCCACATCAACACCATCAATGTTCAGCCCCTTAGCCTTCACACCAAAATATTTGTCGGCCAGTTTCCAGCGACGCATATCCCAAAAATTCTGGTTCTCCAGATAAAGTTCAATCTGGCGCTCCTGGCGTACAATTTCTACCATCTTTTTTGCATCAGGAGTTACTCCCACTTTACTCCAGGACTCTTGAACTGTAGGAATACCGGCACGTTCTCTGATAGGATTGATTGCATTCATCGCTCCTTGAGCATCGCCACATTCAGCCAAACATTCAGCATATCCCAAATACAGTTCTGCCAGACGAATCAAAGGCCATGGATACTGCTGGAAGGTAATGTTATTGTTTGCACACATATTATCAATATGAATACCTTTCTTATTTAGGAATCCTGTTGGAGAATAGTCATTGTTTCTATCCTTACGTCCACAATTTCCATTCTTTGTAAAGTCGGTAATCAATCTTTGCCCTTCTTCCATTTCTTGCTTCTCATATCCCGGTTTATAGCCGTCGTTCTGTATTTCATAAAAACCATTTTGAAATGCAATCCAAGCATAATACCTTGGTTCTCTCAACAAGTTCAACTGTGAGGTCTGCTTACCTTCCTTTGCAATTACAGCCTTGGTTCCATCGGCAAACGAAACAGATGCATTGTCTTTTGTCAACGTAACTACTTCAAACTCTTTCTTTGTTTTAGTTTCAGGGTCTACATCATAAGGAAGTCCATTCTTTGTATAGAAGCGTCTGAGCATTGCCAAAGTAGGAGCTACACCATTATAATTCTGTGAAGAAATAAATGGCATTGATTTCTTCTGCAAACCATAAAGACCTTCATCATTCTTCAGTGTCCATATTTCTTCCTTATTATATTTCACTTTGGTTATCAGATTGCCTCTCAGCACACGAAGTCTGTTGTTATCAGGATATTTGTTGTCAAACTTCAAGGTTTCGCTATTATACAATTCAAAGCCAGCCGCCTTGCAAGCATCGAGAGCAGCCTTATATGCATCACGAGCAGCCTCCCAGCGTTTTTTGTCGTAAGTAGGCGACATCATTTCCGAGCCGTCCTTATTTTTAAGTTTGGCAGCCAAATCAGCATTTCCATTAAATAAAGGAGATGCATAATACATCAAAGTATATGCTTTCAGAGCCATAGCGGCAGTCTTAGTGGCACGTCCCACTTCTACTCCCTTGCGCACATCGGGTAGGGCTGAAGAACCAATGACTTTATCAAACTGCCCTACAATGAAATTCACTGTCTGCTCCAAATTAGAACGCCCTAAATACTGAGAAGGATCTGTTTCAATATCTACTTCATGGTCAACGATAATGATAGGACCGTAGCAACGCATAAGCAACATGTGGTAATATCCAATCAAGAACTCAGCTTCTGCCACAAACTCATCGCGTACCTCACCGATACCGGGAACCCTATCGATGTTGTTCAGCAAGATATAAGACTGACGAATACCACCATACAAAGTATTCCAATAAGAAATACCCGGAGCGGAAGCAGTAAAGTTTCCTTTCGGGAAATTGGCAAATGTTTCATGCTCGAAAGCGGTCACCACCTCATCGCCGGTCATAAAATCGAGAGAGCCAGCCGCCGCATTAGCCTTTGGCATATAAGAATAACAAGAGTACAACATACGCAAGGCTGCATC
>JARIAN010000066.1 GCA_029257865.1 Phocaeicola sp. | reverse complement strand
AGTTCACCAAAGCTCTTACTTCTTTCTCTCCGAAAGGAGATTCTGAAAGGTTGACCGGCAGTAAAGTAGTCTTTTCATCCAACTGCAAGAAGCAGGTTTTGTCCACTTCCGACTTGACAGTGACAATGGCATTAGGATACATATTGACATATGAGTTATCATCATCCAGGCACGAAGAGAAACTCAAACATACAGCAGAAGCCATAAAAGCTTTGAAGAGATTCTTTTTAATAAAATGTAATGTTGTCATAAGTTTCTTGCTTTAATAGTTTGTTCTGTCTTTTAAATGCCGGAAGAAAAGATATACTGCACTTTTTTTAGTTAATAAACGATAACTGTCAGTCAAGACTTTTCAAGAAATCCAATATTTGAAGAGGGGAGTCTGCAATGAAATCAGGCTTGTAGTCTTCCAGTTCGGTACGAGGGCGGAATCCCCAGCTTACCCCGATGGTAGTGACACCGGCGTTGGCTCCGGTTTGCATATCCACACAAGAGTCGCCTATATACACTACTTCATCTTTAGTGACTCCCGTTTTCTCCATGATTTCATAAACGACAGTCGGGTCTGGTTTGGATGCTACTTGTTCGCGCTGCCCCAAGACTGCAGAAAAACGGATGTCGGGAAAGAATTCGTTGATGAGTTGGGTGGTCGCTTCTTGATACTTGTTGGATGCTACAGCCAGCAGGAATCCTTTTTCTTGTAAGCATTGCAGCAGATTTTTGATTTCTGGATAAGGACGGCTCAAGTCAGTTTTGTGTTCGTTGTAATAAGGGATGAACAGACTGCGAACTTTCAATACATTTATAATATTTCGTTCCGTTTCTGGTAGAGCTCGTTCAAATAGCTTGTTGATTCCGTTTCCCACAAAATACAGATAGGCTTCAGTGGGGTGTTGAGGAAATCCGCAGTGCATCAGCGCATGATTAGTGGCAGCAGCTAGGTCAGCTATGGTATTGAGCAGTGTACCATCGAGGTCAAAAATAATCAGTTTTTTCATAAATCTTTTATTTCGCTAATATTCGGCTGCAAAGATACACAGAAAAGTGGGGAGGTTTTGTAGCTTGAATAAGAAATATGTAACTTTGCGAAAGTCAAATGAATGGTTGGGTTAAAATAATAGGTAATGAAAATTAAAATAGAACAGGCTATATGTAAGGTTTGTTTGTTGTTGTTTGGATTAGGTAGTATTCAAACGTTGTCATCTCATACTCATGATTGTTCAGGGTGGGGAACTGTAAAATGTACGGCTTCATTAACACAACGGTTTCAGCTAACAGGCATCGCGGGATTTCGTGTGCGCAATCATTTTCGGGAGGCTGAGCGTACTCGTCTGAATGTGGGAGGACGTTATAAGGTATTGCAATCCTTGTATTTGGATGCAGCTTATGAAGTGCACTATGCCAATTCCAAGGCTAGAGGATGGGAATTTCGTCATCGTTATTATGCGGGATTGGTTGTTCCGATGGATATTGCTCTTTTAAGGGTTTCCTTTACTGAGCGTTTTCAGCAGACCTTTATCCATGGTGAGGCTGAAAACCGTCTCCGTTCGCAAGTCCGCCTGGCGTATGCACAGAAGAAATGGGTATGTTCTCCGTTCTTTGCCATGGAGTTGTTCCAGCCGTTGGGCGATGAGGCATTCTTTAGTGTGGCTCGTATGCGCTATCGGCCGGGAGTGAGGATACAGACCAGCAAGCACACTTCGCTGGATGTATATTATTGTCGTCAGTATGATCCGGGTAAACGACTGGATATTGCTGGCTTTACATTAGGAATACGTATTTAAAATTTGTGATATGAATTTTTTAGAATTGGTAAAAGCACGTTATTCAGTAAGAAACTATGATACACGTGCGGTAGAGCAGAATAAGTTGGATTATCTGATGGAATGTGTTCGTATGGCACCTTCGGCAGTGAATTTCCAGCCATGGAAATTTGAGGTAGTGACAGAAGGAAGTCGCTTGAGTGAGTTGAAGTCGGCCTATGCTCGCGAATGGATTCAGTCGGCTCCTTGTATAGTGGTGGCTTGCGCCAATCATGAGGTGTCTTGGCATCGCAAGGCCGATGGCAAGGACCATGCCGATATTGATGTGGCTATAGCTGTAGAGCACCTTTGTCTGGCAGCAGCAGAACAAGGTCTGGGCACTTGCTGGGTATGCAATTTTGATGTGGAGCGTTGCAAAGAAGTTATGCAGCTCCCTGCGCATTTGGAGCCTGTAGTCTTGATTCCTATAGGTTACTCGCTGGATGAGGCTACGCCTGAAAAGAAGCGCAAACCGATGGAAGATATCTTACTTTGATAAGTTAGGCACTTATAAATTACGTTGAAATGGAATTCCATATAATTGAGTTTTCGGTTCTTTCTGTATATTTGGCACATACAAAAAGATTTTTCTAAATATACAATTAACCTTTTAAATTTAAGAATTATGGGATTATTTGACAAGATTTTCAAAGCTGTGCCCGAAGACACAAAATTGACTCAGCAAGAAGCTTTTGCAGGAATAGCTATAGCAATGGCTGGAGCGGATGGTAGTATTGGTGAATCGGAATGGAGAGGTATCGTAGACTATATCCGCAGATTAAGAATCTATGATAACTTTTCGGGCCCTGCTTTTGATAAGTTATTCGACAAGCTTTTCAAGATTTTGAAGAAAGACGGTGTTTCTACCTTGGTTAAAGTTTCATCGGATGCTCTTACCGACGACTTGAAACTTACCGCTTTTGCCTGTGCTGTAGATATCGCGTTGGCTGATGGTGTCATCGAGGAAGAGGAAAAAGATGTTATAAACCAGTTGGCTGAGGTTCTGAATATTCCAGAAAAGACAGCGGTTTCTATTATAGAGGTAATGATTATCAAGAATAAAGCCTGAAGCCAATAAAGGATAAGCAACTCCCTTAGCTTGATATAAAAGTTGAGGGAGTTGTTGTATGATAGGGGGATAATGTAGCAGATGATGTTTGTATTCAGAGAGAACAGGAACTATAGAATTATTGTATGAGATAATCAAACTAGGTATATAAAAAAAAGCGCTGTTTAAATGAAAACCATTTAAACAGTGCTTTTTTTATTGTTGTTTATAAGGGAAATTCTTTAAATCAAGAATTACTTATCGCCGCGGATAGCTGCGATACCCGGAAGGATTTTACCTTCGATAGCTTCCAACAGAGCACCACCACCAGTAGAGATGTAAGAAACTTTGTCAGCCATACCAAACTTGTTGATACAAGCTACAGAGTCACCACCACCAATCAAAGAGAATGCACCTTCAGCTGTTGCTTCAGCGATAGCATCAGCGATAGCCTTAGAACCAGCAGCGAAGTTATCCATTTCGAATACACCAGCAGGACCGTTCCACAAGATAGTTTTAGCACCCTTGATAGCAGCCTTGAATTCTTCCTGAGTCTTAGGACCTGCATCCAGACCCATCCATCCGTCAGGAATATTAGTATCTTCGCAAACCTGAGTGTTAGCGTCGTTAGCGAACTTGTCAGCAGCTACACAGTCGCAACCTAATACCAAGTTTACACCTTTAGCTTTAGCCTTTTCAATGATTTCAAGAGCCAGCTGCAGTTTGTCGTCTTCTACCAATGAGTTACCGATTTTACCACCTTTAGCTTTAGCGAAAGTAAATGCCATACCACCGCAAAGAATCAAGTTGTCTACTTTATCCATCAAGTTTTCGATGATACCGATCTTAGTAGAAACCTTAGAACCACCCATGATAGCAGTGAAAGGACGTTTGATGTCTTTCAATACGTTGTCTACAGCCAATACTTCTTTTTCCATCAAGTAACCCAACATCTTGTGGTCTGCGTCAAAGTAGTCAGCGATGACAGCAGTAGAAGCATGTTTACGATGAGCAGTACCGAATGCATCCATTACATAGCAGTCTGCGTAAGAAGCCAAAGTCTTAGCGAATTCTTTCTGAGAAGCCTTCATAGCCTTCTTAGCTTCGTCGTAAGCAGGATCTTCTTTGTCGATACCTACAGGCTTACCTTCTTCTTCACCATAGAAACGCAGGTTTTCCAACAGCAAAACTTCACCTGGGTTCAAAGCAGCAGCAGCGTCGGCAGCTTTAGCGCAATCTGGAGCGAACTTAACAGCAACGCCCAATGCAGCAGATACAGCGTCAACAATCTGGCTCAATGAATATTTAGCGTTTACTTTACCTTTTGGTTTACCCATGTGTGACATGATGATCAAAGCACCACCATCAGCCAATACTTTTTTCAAAGTAGGCAGAGCACCACGGATACGAGTATCGTCTGTAATTTTACCTTCTTCGTTCAAAGGTACGTTGAAGTCAACGCGAACGATTGCCTTTTTGCCGGCAAAGTTGAATTTGTCAATAGTCATCATAATCTCAATATTTTTTGTTTAAAGTTGTTTTATTCTTGTTTTAAGATGCAGGACAAAGGTAAGAAAAAAATGTGATGTAGGTAAAAGTCTTACCTCTATTTTCTTTTTGGCATGTTATTTTCTTTGTAAAAGGTAGGAGATGGAATAAAAAAAGCATGTCTTGATGACCTTTGTAAGTCATAGACATGCTTTTGAAAAATTATCAATGCAGATGTTTAGAAGTTATAGTTCAAACTCAAGCCGAACACCTTGTTGGTGCGGCTGTATGTATTTGATCCTTTCATAGGCATTTTGCCGTAATAATGTTCTTCTGTTTTGGTATAGTCTTTATATTTTGTCCAGAAATATCCCAAGTCCATAGTCCAGTTTTCGTTGATATGCATACGTGCGCCACATCCCAATGAATAAGAACTGCAATAGAAACTTGTGTCAGTCTGGAAATCGTCGCTCAGTCCATAAGATGTCTTTTGGACCCCACCGCTTATAGTCAGTCGTTTGATAACATCCCATTCTATACCGCCCAGGTATTCGTGTGTACCATGTTTCAATGTTTTCTGTCGGTCGTTCAGCATTTTTGCGTGCTTGTCGTCAAAGAAATGATATTCCACCGATGCACGCAGTGTAGGCAGGATTTCGTATTGTGCAGCAACACTCAAGAAGGCAGGGATATCGTTTGGGGTTTGCTCTCCGTCGGCGTATGGCTTTAGGATTTCTTCGGGTGAAGCGGAACCGTCTTTTTTATTGCCTCCACCAAGATAGTCTTTTAATGTTTTGACTTCAAGTGCTTTGGTCTTATTTTCAATATTCAGACTGGTAATAAATTCATATTTTGCAGCCAAGTTCCATTTGCCTAACTTAGCATTTACTCCAATGATAGGAGTCATGCCCCATCCGCTCTGTTCGCAGTCTAGAGCAAGGCTCATGAGTGGTGTTCCTGCCGGAAGGGAGAACTTTCCTCCGCTCAGTGCCGTGTTGGTCTTGGCATTTAGGTAGCCTTCATAGCCGCTTTTTACATAATTCATGCGTCCTCCAACAAATGCACTCAGCCAGTCGTTGATGCGGTAGCCGATTCCTAACTGCACACCATAGATATATTGTTTCCCGTCGAGGGCTGTTGAAATATCATACATGCTAGGTTTGATTAGTCCCGGCTTGATAGCACTTGTTGCACTATATATACCTCCCATGGCCAGTGCGTTGAACATAGGCAATCCATTATCGAAAGAAGCTTTACCTCCCCCTCCGGTAATGGCAAAAGAGGTTGAAATGGTCCAGCGGTCTCTTTTATAGACTCCTTGGAATGAAGGGATGATAGGAGCAGATGCAGTACCTTTAAAGTGCTGGGTCGTTTCATGGCCGTCTTGAGTCCATAGTCCGGTAGTTGCTGTAATGCTTCTAGTCTGATAAGCGCTCTGTCCTGTTAGCGAGAGGTGAAATCCGTCTTTTTCGAGGAACGACAACCCTGCAGGGTTACTGTAAACACCGTCTACATCAATGGCTGCCCCTCTGGACACCATACGTAGGAAAGCTGCATGTTGATTGGTGTTGGTGAGATAGTCCCCTGCAAAAGTTGCGTTTGAAACGGTTAGCATCGCTGTGCTAAGGAGTAGAATTTTCTTCATGAAATCAATCTTTTTTAATTTGTGGGCGCAAAGGTAGATTAAAAATGCTTTCTGACCAAATAAATAGACTAGTTTTAATAAAAACAGTTTAGAATGAAACTATTTTTATTTTGGGAAAACAGGGGGCTGTCTGCATAAATTCTTTCAGTTCTTGATGCCTGAAAATCTTATAAAAATCAGTATCTTTGCAACTCTTTTCTCAAATCAGTTTAATTTTATGATGTATACAAACAAGGGAATATGGAATGTGACCTATCCGATTCTGTTGGGGTTGCTGGCGCAAAATGTGATAAATGTAACCGACACTGCTTTTTTGGGGCATGTAGGAGAAGTGGCATTGGGAGCCGCCGCCATGGGAGGGCTGTTGTATATTTGTGTATATACGATAGCTTTCGGCTTTAGTGTGGGTTCTCAAATCTTGATGGCTCGTAGAAATGGCGAAGGGAATTATCATTCGGTAGGGCCTATCATGTGGCAAGGTACAGCCTTTAGTTTCATGATGGCAGTGGTGTTGTTAGGGGTAATGTGGCTTTGTGCCGAGCCTTTGGTTCGTATGTTGATTACTTCGGATGCTATTTATGAAGCTACCCATGAGTTTTTTGTCTGGCGTATTTGGGGTTTCTTGTTTTCGTTTGTGAATGTGATGTTCCGTGCATTGTATATCGGAATTACTCGTACCAAGGTGCTCACCTTGAATGCGGTGGTGATGGCTGTAGTCAATGTGTTTTTGGATTATGTATTGGTATTCGGAGAGTGGGGTTTCCCGGAATTGGGGGTGAAAGGCGCTGCGTTGGCTTCTGTCATTGCTGAGGCTTGCTCTATGGTCTTTTTCTTGTTGTATACCTATTATAAGATAGACCGGAAGAAATATCATCTGGACCGGATAGGTAGTTTTGATTCCAAGATGGTTTTGCATATCTTGCAGATTTCGGCGTTTACCATGGTACAGTATTTCTTGTCGATGGCCATTTGGTTTGTTTTCTTTATGGCATTAGAGCGGTTGGGACAACGTCAGTTGGCTATTGCCAATATAGTCCGTAGTGTCTACATCGTCTTGCTCATTCCGGTTCAGGCACTTGCCACTACAGCCAATACATTGGTTAGCAATCTCATTGGCTCTGGAGGAGTGTCGAAAGTTCTCTCTTTGCTGCATCGCATTTCAGCGATGTCTTTTATGATTATGGTGGTTTGTGTAGCATTGTGCGTGATGTTCCCCTATGTAATACTTTCAATCTACACCAATGAGGTGGCTTTGATGCAGGAGTCGGTAGGGGCATTCAATGTGGTATGTGGCTCGATGCTGCTTGCTTCTCTAGCCAATATTTACTTTAATGGAATCTCGGGTACAGGGAATACTCAGGCAGCTTTGGTTTTGGAGGTTTTCATCCAGGTGTTCTATGCATTGTATATCATTGTAGTGGGCATGTGGATACAGGCCCCTGTAAGCATTTGCTTTACAACAGAGGTGATTTATTATCTCCTAATGCTTTCTGCTAGTCTCTTTTATCTGAAAAAAGCGAAATGGCAGAATAAAAAGATTTGATGCTGACGATTTTTTTGTATTTTTGCACCTCATTGAATATAAGGTAATAAAGAAATAATAAGAAGATATATGTTCGATAATTTAAGTGAAAGACTAGAACGGTCATTTAAAATTTTGAAAGGTGAGGGTAAAATCACCGAAATCAATGTGGCCGAAACATTAAAAGATGTACGTCGTGCTTTGTTGGATGCCGACGTGAACTATAAAGTAGCAAAGAACTTTACAGATACAGTAAAGGAAAAGGCTTTGGGGCAGAATGTGCTTACTGCAGTGAAACCAAGTCAGCTGATGGTGAAGATTGTACACGATGAGTTGACTCTCCTAATGGGTGGTGAAACTGCCGAACTGGAGCTCAATGGTCGTCCGGCTGTAATCCTAATGTCGGGTTTGCAGGGTTCTGGTAAGACTACCTTCTCTGGTAAACTGGCCCGAATGCTCAAAAGCAAGAAGAACCGCAAGCCATTGCTCGTTGCTTGTGACGTGTATCGTCCGGCTGCAATCGAACAGTTGAAGGTGTTGGGACAGCAGATTGATGTGCCTGTTTACAGTGAAATTGACAGCAAAGACCCTGTACAGATTGCATTGAATGCCATTCAGGAGGCTAAAGCTAAGGGATATGACTTGGTGATTGTCGATACTGCAGGTCGTTTGGCGGTAGACGAACAGATGATGAATGAGATTGAAGCTATCAAGAAAGCAATCAATCCAGACGAAACTTTGTTTGTGGTAGACTCCATGACAGGACAGGATGCTGTAAATACAGCTCGTGAGTTCAATGAAAGATTGGACTTCAACGGAGTTGTTCTGACTAAGTTGGATGGTGATACTCGTGGGGGTGCTGCTCTCTCTATCCGTACTGTGGTTAAAAAGCCTATCAAGTTTGTAGGTACAGGTGAAAAACTGGATGCAATAGACCAGTTCCATCCTGCTCGTATGGCAGACCGTATTTTAGGTATGGGTGATATCGTTTCTTTGGTGGAACGTGCCCAGGAACAATATGATGAAGAAGAAGCAAAACGTTTGCAGAAGAAGATTCAGAAGAACCAGTTTGACTTTAATGACTTCTTGACTCAGATTCATCAGATTAAGAAGATGGGTAACTTGAAGGAATTGGCTTCTATGATTCCGGGAGTAGGTAAGGCTATTAAGGATATTGATATCGACGATAATGCCTTTAAGAGTATTGAGGCTATTATTTACTCAATGACTCCGGAAGAGCGCACTCGTCCTGAAATCTTGAACGGAACTCGCCGTACTCGTATTGCTAAGGGTAGTGGTACTAGCATTCAGGAGGTGAACCGTCTGCTGAAACAGTTTGACCAGACTCGTAAGATGATGAAGATGGTTACTGGCAGCAAGATGGCTAGTATGATGCAGAAAATGAAGAAGTAAGGATTGCTTCCTCATGGGAGGAGGTGATAGATAAAACAAAGAGAAGGCCGGCTTGTAGAGAAGTAATTCTTTGCAAGCCTGCTTTTTTTATTTCTTGTCGGGAGTATAGTCGGGATAGATTAGGTATTTCTCTCTGATAAGGCTGTATTGTTGGAGTGCGGGTTGCCACATGCTTTCGATGGCTGTTGCACTTTTTCCGGCAAGGATACCTTTTCTTACTTGGTCGGTGCCCATCAGCAAATCGAACCATTGAGGACGTGTAAAGAATTGGTCTGCTATTCCTTCTTTCTGATAATCATGATACCATTTCTGGATGAAATGTAAACTGAAGCCTTTTACGTTGGAGGCATCTATACGATGTCCGTAGCAGTATTTTCCCTGATGCAGCGGATGTTTGTCAAACCCTTCCAGTGCTTCCGGTTTGAAGCGGAAACTATATATGGATTGTTTTAGTAGAGGGCTCCCCAATACTTGAAAAGGAGTATGGGTGCCTCGTCCTACGCTGACTGAAGTCCCTTCAAACGGGCATAAGGAAGGATATAAAGAGATGGCCAGGTCGTTGGGCAGGTTGGGCGATGGCTTGACTGGAAGTGAATAGGGTTGTCCGTGTTTCCATCCTTTTACGGTAATCACTTTTAATTTGCAGGATAGATGGTTACCTAGCCATCCTTCTCCGTTTATCATTTGTGCGATTTCGCCAACGGTACATCCGTGGAGTAAGGGGATAGGAAGCATGCCTACAAAACTTTTATATTTCATGTTCAATACCGGACCGTCAACATAGTCGCACGGGTTCGGGCGGTCGAGTACGATGATTTCTTTCCCGTTTTCAGCACAGGCCTGCATTACATAATATAAGGTGCTGATATAAGTATAGAAGCGTGCTCCCACATCTTGAATGTCGAAAATAATCACGTCTGTATCTTGAAGCCACTGAGGCAGTGGTTTCTTGTTTTTGCCGTAGAGAGACAAGATGGGGATGCCGGTGCGCAGGTCCTTTCCGTTTCTGATAGTTTCTCCGGCATCAGCTTTCCCGCGGAATCCATGTTCTGGTGCAAATACCTTACGGATGGAAACTTTCATCCGATGGAGAGTGTCGAGCAGATGGGTGCCGTTGGCAGTAATCGATGTCTGGTTGACTACTAGTGCTGTGTGTTTTTTTTGTACCATTGCAAGTAGTAATTCTAGCTGGTCAGCTCCGTTTTTGAGAAGCGGTGCTGCATCCATTGATAAAGGAATGAGTAGGCAGCAGAGTATAAATCCAAGTTTTTTCATAAGTGAACCATTTTTTTTCGTTATATTTGCAAGACACAAATATACAAATAATGTGATATGAATCCGTTGGAAATAATTGATAAATATTATCCGGAAGATAATGAGTTGAAGCATATTTTGCTAGTGCATAGCCGTTCGGTGGCAGACAAAGCATTAGAGATTGCACGCCGCCATCCTGAATTCAATCTAGATTTGCAGTTTATAGAAGAAGCAGCCATGCTGCATGATATTGGAATCTTTTTGACTGATGCCGATGGTATTCATTGTCATGGTACTCGTCCTTATATCTGCCATGGATATTTGGGTGCCGAACTGGTAGCCCGTGAAGGGTTTCCGCGTCATGCTAGAGTGTGTGAACGCCATACGGGTACCGGTATCACCTTGAAGCAGATAGAGGAGCAACAACTGCCTTTGCCGCATCACGACCTGACTCCAGAGACAATGGAAGAGCAAATTATCTGTTTTGCCGACAAGTTCTTTTCAAAAACAAAGTTGGACACCGAGAAAAGCATAGAGAAAGCCCGTAATAGTGTAGCTCGTTTTGGAGAGGAAAGTGGAGAACGTTTCGATTGTTGGTGCAGATTGTTTCTATAGTCCTAAAAATACATAAAAGCCTGCGTATATGCTTTTATTTGCGTGAGAATGTTTACTTTTGCACCGCATTGCGTAAAAGATTATTGAATGACGTCATTAAAAAAAACAAGATATTTTCTATTTTCGCTGTTTATAATGGAAGTGTTTTTCACTCTTTATGCTGAAGCTCAGCGTGTAAGAGGAGGGCGTGCCTTGTCGAAAAACAGCATACAACGTGTGGATTCGTTGTCAGTAGATACTCTAGGAACAGAGACGTTGGCTAGAGATTCTGTTGCTCCAAAGGAACAGCCTCTGGATGCACCGGTAGTTTATGAAGCTGCCGATTCTATTGTGTTCTCAAAAGGTGGTTTTGCTCATTTATATGGTAACGGTAAGGTCAACTATCAGAATATAGAATTGACCTCCCAACTCATCACCATGAATATGGATAGCAGTACTGTTTTTGCGCGAGGGGTGAAAGATACTACCGGCGTGGAGCAGGGTACTCCGATATTCAAGGATGGGGAAACTCCGTATGAATCTAAAATCATGCGTTATAATTTCAAGAGTAAGAAGGGGTTCATCAATGGTATTGTCACTCAGCAAGGTGAGGGATATGTCACCAGTGAGGAAGGAAAGAAAGGTGCCGATGATGAAATCTATATGCGTCATGGACGATATACTACGTGTGATAATCATGACCATCCACATTTCTATCTGAAACTTTCTATGGCTAAGGTAAGGCCTAAAAAGAATGTCGTGTTCGGGCCGGCTCAGTTGGTAGTGGAGGATGTGCCTTTGCCTATTGCCGTTCCTTTTGGCTTCTTCCCATTCAACAGCAGTTATTCATCGGGTTTCATTATGCCGACTTATGGAGATGAAATGAACCGAGGGTTCTATCTGCGTGACGGTGGATATTACTTTGCCATCAATGATAAGGTGGACCTCAAATTGCTGGGGGAAATCTATACCAAAGGGTCTTGGGGGCTTTCGGCTGCTTCTTCTTATAATGTGCGATATAAGTTTAGCGGTAATTTTAATGCCAGCTACTTGGTTACGAAACTTGGTGAAAAGAATATGCCCGACTATCAGGTTTCCAAGGACTTCCGTATACAGTGGAGCCATCGTCAGGATGCAAAAGCCAATCCAAACAGCAACTTCTCTGCCAGTGTGAACTTTGCCACCAGCAGTTATGACCGTTCTAGCTTGTCTACATTGTATAATCCGTCTTCTTATAGCAACAATACGAAGGCTTCCAGTGTGAGCTATTCGCGTAATTTCCCAAGTATTGGCTTAAACATTTCAAGTACGTTCAATATTACGCAGAACACCAGTGACTCTTCGGTGAACATGACATTGCCCGATGTTAATATCTCTTTGAACCGTCTGTATCCGTTTAAGAGGAAGAAGTCGGTGGGTGACCAGCGTTGGTATGAAAAGATTTCATTGCAATATACAGGAGCTTTGACCAACAGTGTCAGTACAAAAGATAATCTGCTCTTCAAGACGCCTTTCTCGAAGTGGGAGACTGCTATGAAGCATAGCATTCCTATCGAGGCGACATTTAATCTCTTTAAGTACATCAATGTAACTCCTTCGTTTAACTATACCGAACGCTGGTATACCAAAAAGGTGATGCAGAGTTACGATGATAGAAAGAGAGAAGTGGTGAGGGATACGATTAACGGGTTCAATCGTGTCTATGATTATAATATGGCGGTTTCTATGAATACCAAACTTTATGGTATGTACAAGCCGTTGTTTATGAAAAAGAAGGAAATTGTGATTCGTCACGTGATGACACCATCGGTTACCTATACTTATACTCCTGACTTTAGCGCTTCTCGTTTTGGGTATTATGAGAATTATACTTATACCGATGAGAATGGTGAGGTGCGTATGGTGGAATACTCTCCATATAGTGGTTTCCCTTATGATGGTGCTCTAGGAAAAGGTGTTTCGCAGAATATCAGTTTCTCTTTGAAAAACAACATTGAGATGAAGATGGCTTCCGACAAGGATACCACCGGATATAAGAAAATCAGTCTGATTGATGATTTGGGGGCGCAGCTCTCTTACGATATTGCGCAGAAGCGATGGAGTGACCTTACGATGAATGCCCGAATCAAACTGACTAAGAACTATACGTTCAATATGAATGCTCGTTTTGCCACTTATGCTTATAAGTTTGATGAAAACGGAAAGGTAGTAACGAGCGACCGTACAGAATGGTCTTATGGTCGTTTCGGACGTTTCGATGGGTATAGCGGTTCTTTCTCTTATACACTGAACAATGACACCTTCAAGAAATGGTTTGGAAAGAAGGATGAGGATGCCGCCAATCAGAAAGACAAAGGTAACAAGGAGGACGAGGATGAGGAAGAAGACGAGGAGGAAACCGATGCTTCTTCTAAGACCGGAATGCGCAAGACAGAAAGCGCAACTCTTGACCCGGACGGTTATCTGGCCTTCAAGTTGCCGTGGAGTTTAAGCTTGAGTTACAGTTATAGTATCCGTGAGGACCGGAGTAAAGACATCAACATCAAAACGATGCGTTATCCTTATTCGCTGACTCATTCTTTGAACTTCTCTGGAAACGTGAAATTAGGAAGCCGTTGGAATGTAAATTACTCCAGTGGTTATGATTTTACAATGAAGGAAATGTCTATGACTACAGTGAATATCTCTCGCGACTTGCACTGTTTCAATATGAGTTGCGGTCTGGTATTCGGTCCGTTTACTTCTTATAACTTCTCTATTCGTGCCAATTCAAGTATGCTGACCGATGCTCTGAAATGGGATCAGCGAAGCAATACGGGTAGTGCGGTTACTTGGTATTAAAAAAACAGTTTGCCCTTGTCGGGCAAGAGGTATAGACTGGAAGGGTTGGTATTGCATTGTCGCTACCAGCCCTTCTTATTTTTTTTAGATAGTGAAATCCTTCAGTTTGTATGAATTTTGTATAATAAAAGCCCTGTGATAAATAAATGTCATTAAATTCGATAAAAAACTAGCATTTTATTTTGATATTTCGTAAAAGTGAATACCTTTGCAGTCGTTAGTGAAATAAGAAAGAAAAAAAGACAATGAATAATAGAGTGTTTATACATATTTTGCTGTGCGGTTTGATTATTATTCTATCGGGGAGTCCGGTGGGAAAGTAACTTGTATGCATAAAGTTGTATGAACCGAATGATATGGAGCCTTTCCCACACTGTGGGAGAGGCTTTTTTTTGAATCCTTAAAAACTGAAAGATATGAGCGACAGATTATTTATTTTTGATACTACGTTACGTGATGGCGAACAAGTGCCGGGATGTCAGTTGAATACTGTAGAAAAGATACAGATTGCCAAGCAGCTGGAAACTCTTGGGGTAGATGTGATTGAAGCCGGATTTCCGGTATCTAGTCCGGGTGATTTCAATTCGGTGGTTGAAATTTCAAAAGCAGTGACTTGGCCTACCATTTGTGCATTGACCCGTGCGGTGCAGAAAGATATTGATGTAGCTGCAGAAGCCTTGCAGTTCGCCAAGCATAAACGCATACATACCGGTATCGGAACTTCCGATTCTCATATCAAATACAAGTTTAACTCTACCCGTGAGGAGGTTATGGAGCGTGCTGTAGCTGCAGTGAAGTATGCCCGCCGTTTTGTAGACGATGTGGAATTTTATGCGGAAGATGCCGGACGTACCGACAATGAATATTTGGCAAGAGTGGTGGAGGCTGTCATCAAGGCCGGTGCTACCGTTGTCAATATTCCGGATACTACCGGCTATTGCTTGCCAGAAGAATATGGCGCTAAGATTAAATACTTGATAGACCATGTAGATGGTATTGACAAAGCCATTCTTTCTACTCATTGTCATAATGATTTGGGAATGGCTACTGCCAACACCATCAGTGGTGTGCTGAATGGGGCGCGTCAGGTGGAAGTGACCATTAACGGAATCGGAGAACGTGCAGGAAATACTTCTTTGGAGGAAGTAGCCATGATTTTGCGTTGCCATCACGACATCCATATCGACACCAACATCAATACTTGCAAGATTTATCCTACCAGCCGCATGGTGTCTAGTTTGATGAATATGCCCGTGCAGCCCAATAAGGCTATCGTAGGTAGAAATGCGTTTGCCCATTCTTCGGGTATTCATCAGGATGGAGTGCTGAAGAATGTGCAGACCTATGAAATCATCAACCCGAAAGATGTAGGAATTGATGACAATGCCATCGTGCTGACTGCCCGTAGTGGGCGTGCGGCCTTGAAACATCGTCTGAATGCGATGGGCATTGAAATGGATCAGGAAAAACTGGATAAGGTGTACGAGGATTTCTTGAAGTTGGCCGACAAGAAGAAAGACATTACCGAAGATGATATTATGGTGCTGGCAGGAGCCGACCGCAATCTGAATCACCACATCAAGCTGGAATATCTGCAAGTAACCAGTGGAGTGGGAGTCCGCTCAGTGGCAAGTCTTGGATTGAATATTTCCGGCGAGCATTTTGAGGCGGCAGCTACTGGAAATGGTCCTGTGGATGCAGCCATCAAGGCTGTCAAGCAGATTATCAAGCGGCAGATGACTTTGAAGGAGTTTACCATTCAGGCCATCAGTAAGGGCAGCGACGATGTGGGAAAGGTGCATATGCAGGTGGAATATGATGGACAGATTTTCTACGGGTTTGGTGCCAATACCGACATCATTGCTGCATCAGTTGAGGCTTATATAGACTGTATCAATAAATTTAGAAAATAAAATTTAATACTATATACGTATGGCTAATACATTATTTGACAAAATATGGGACGCTCATGTGGTACAGCAGGTTACCGAAGGCCCTACTCAATTATACATCGACCGTTTGTATTGTCACGAGGTGACGAGTCCGCAGGCTTTCAGCGGGCTCCGTGCTAGAGGACTGAAATGTTTCCGTCCGGAAAAGATTTTCTGTATGCCCGACCATAACACACCGACTCACGACCAAGACAAACCTATTGCAGACCCTGTTTCAAAAGCACAGGTGGATACGTTGGCCAAGAACGCAGAGGAGTTCGGGTTGACTCATTTTGGGATGATGAACAAGAAGAATGGAATCATTCATGTAGTAGGCCCGGAACGAGGGCTGACTTTGCCGGGAATGACTATTGTCTGCGGTGACTCTCATACTTCTACTCATGGAGCTATGGGAGCGGTAGCTTTCGGTATTGGCACCAGTGAAGTAGAGATGGTGATGGCCTCGCAGTGTATCTTGCAGTCACGACCTAAGACAATGCGCATTACTATTGATGGAACATTGGGAAAAGGGGTTACTGCTAAAGATGTGGCGCTCTATATGATGTCGAAAATGACAACCAGTGGAGCGACCGGATACTTTGTGGAGTATGCCGGAGAGGTGATTCGCAACCTTACAATGGAAGGTCGCCTTACACTTTGCAATCTTTCTATCGAGATGGGGGCAAGAGGAGGTATGGTTGCTCCAGATGAAGTGACATTCAATTATCTGAAGGGCCGTGAGTATGCTCCGCAGGGTGAGGAATGGGAGAAGGCCGTGGCTTATTGGAAGACACTGAAAAGTGAAGAAGATGCGGTATTCGATAAAGAGGTGCATTATGATGCTGCCGACATCCAGCCGATGCTTACCTATGGCACAAACCCGGGAATGGGAATGGCAGTCAGCGCCTCTATTCCTACTACCGATGGTATGGGTGAGGCGGAGAAAACTTCTTTCGGAAAATCAATGCAGTATATGGGTTTCTGTGAAGGGGAAACTTTGCTGGGTAAACCGGTTGACTATGTTTTCTTGGGAGCTTGTACCAATGGACGGATAGAGGACTTCCGTGCCTTCGCTTCGGTGGTGAAAGGGAGGAAGAAGGCTGATAACATTATAGCTTGGCTGGTGCCGGGCTCTTGGATGGTAGACGAACAGATACGTAAGGAAGGCTTGGACAAGATACTCCATGAGGCGGGATTTGAAATCCGTCAGCCGGGATGCTCTGCCTGTCTGGCCATGAATGACGACAAGATTCCGGCAGGCAAGTATGCGGTGTCTACCAGCAACCGTAATTTTGAAGGCCGTCAAGGACCAGGGGCAAGAACCTTGCTGACCAGTCCGCTTACTGCCGCTGCCGCTGCCGTGACCGGTGTAATCACAGACCCTAGAACACTCATCTAAACACTCATCCTTATGAAACAGAAATTTGATATAATCACCAGCACATGTGTTCCATTGCCGCTGGAGAACGTAGATACAGACCAGATTATTCCTGCACGCTTCTTGAAAGCTACCACTCGTGAAGAAAAATTCTTTGGCGATAACTTGTTTCGCGATTGGCGTTATCATCCCGATGGTTCGCTCAATGAAGATTTTGTGTTGAACAATCCTGCTTATGGCGGACAGATATTGGTGGCTGGAAAGAATTTCGGAAGCGGTTCCAGTAGAGAACATGCTGCTTGGGCTATAGCGGGTTATGGCTTTCGTGTGGTGGTTTCCAGTTTCTTTGCCGATATTCATAAAAACAATGAACTCAATAACTTTGTACTTCCGGTTGTGGTGAGTGAGGGGTTCTTGCAAGAGTTGTTTGATGTTATCGCCGCCAATCCTTCTACTTTGGTAGAAGTCAACCTACCGGAGCAGACCATCGTCAACAAGGCAACAGGGAGCCTGGAGAAGTTTGAAATCAATGCGTATAAGAAGCATTGCTTGATGAATGGGCTAGACGACATTGATTTCTTGGTAGAGAATAAACAGAAGATAGAAGCATTTGAAGCCTTGAAGGGCTGATGCAGGAAACCGATAAAAAAGAAAAGAGAAATGAAAAATCATCCGAGAATAGAAATCATGGATACCACCTTGCGTGATGGAGAGCAAACCAGCGGGGTTTCTTTTGTACCTCATGAAAAAATGATGATAGCTCGCTTGTTGTTGGAAGAACTCAAGGTGGACCGTATTGAAATTGCATCGGCAAGGGTGTCCGAAGGAGAGTTTAATGCTGTTCGGATGATATGTGACTGGGCTTCCCGGAAAGGGCTGCTGCCTAGGGTGGAAGTCTTGGGGTTTGTAGATAATAATGTGTCGGTCGACTGGATTTACAATGCTGGCTGTAGAGTCATCAATCTGTTGACCAAAGGCTCTGAAAAGCATTGTACGTTTCAGTTGAAAAAAACTTATCAGGAGCATGTAGAGGATATCCGTAAGGTGGTGACTTATGCTTTGCAAAAGGGAATGGAAGTTAATGTCTATCTGGAGGACTGGAGCAATGGTGTAAAGGATTCGCCCGAATATGTGTTTCATCTGATGGATGAGTTGAAGGGGATGGGTATCCGTCGCTTCATGCTTCCCGATACATTGGGCATATTGAATCCTTTGCAGGTCATCGAGTATATGCGTAAGATGAAGAAAAGATATCCGGACCTGCACTTCGACTTTCATGCTCACAATGACTATGATTTGGCGGTGAGCAATGTGTTGGCTGCTGTGTTGAGTGGGGTGAAAGGACTTCATACCACAATCAACGGACTGGGTGAACGGGCGGGAAATGCACCGTTGGCCAGTGTGCAGGCTATCTTAAAAGACCATTTTCAGGCCATTACTCAGATTGATGAGAGTAGGCTGAATGAAGTGAGCCGTATGGTGGAGTCTTATTCGGGAGTGACGATACCGGCCAACAAGCCTATTGTCGGAGAGAATGTGTTTACGCAAGTGGCAGGAGTGCATGCCGATGGAGACCATAAAAGTAATTTGTATTGTAATGACTTGCTGCCCGAACGTTTCGGAAGGGTGCGTGAATATGCACTGGGAAAGACTTCCGGAAAGGCTAACATACAGAAGAACCTGGAGTCGCTGGGACTTGATCTGGATGAAGAGTCGATGAAGAAGGTAACAGAAAGAATCATCGAACTGGGCGACCGTAAGGAACTGGTCACTCAGGAAGATTTGCCTTACATTATCTCGGATGTGCTGAAACACGACGGGGTGAACAATCGGGTGAAACTGCTCAGTTACTTTGTTACGCTGACCAAGGGATTGAAGCCGATGGCAACCCTCAGCATCGAAATCAACGGGCAGGTATTTCAGGAAAGCTCTTCGGGCGACGGACAGTATGATGCGTTCGTAAAGGCTTTGCAGAAAATTTATCAGGGTATCTTGAAACGTCAGTTCCCTGTGCTGCTGAACTATGCCGTAACCATCCCGCCAGGGGGGCGAACCGATGCTTTTGTACAGACTGTAATTACCTGGAGCTATGACCATAGGGAGTTTCGCACTCGCGGACTGGATGCCGACCAGACAGAAGCGGCAATTAAGGCTACCATCAAGATGCTGAACATCATTGAAGAGTAGCCTCGACAACCAAGAATTTGTTTTACTGAATAAAATAGAATATTATGAACTTTAAAATAGCTGTATTGGCCGGTGATGGTATCGGTCCTGAAATCTCCGTACAAGGAGTAGATGTAATGAATGCCGTATGTCAGAAATTCGGCCATCAGGTGAGTTATGAATATGCTCTGTGTGGAGCGCATGCCATTGATGAGGTGGGCGACCCATTTCCTGAAACGACCTATCAGGTATGCAAGAATGCCGATGCGGTGCTCTTTTCGGCGGTTGGTGACCCGAAGTTTGATAACGATCCTACTGCTAAGGTGCGTCCGGAACAGGGCTTGCTTGCTATGAGAAAGCGCCTTGGACTCTTTGCCAACATCCGTCCGGTGCAGACTTTCAAATGTTTGTTGCATAAGTCGCCTTTGCGTGCCGAACTGGTGGAAGGTGCCGATTTCCTTTGTATCAGAGAATTGACAGGAGGAATGTATTTCGGAGAGAAATACCAGGATAACGAAAAGGCTTATGATACCAATATGTACACTCGTCCGGAAATCGAGCGAATCTTGAAGGTGGGCTTTGAATATGCAATGAAACGTCGCAAGCACCTTACGGTAGTCGACAAGGCCAACGTACTGGCCTCTTCACGTCTGTGGCGACAGATAGCACAGGAAATGGCACCTCTGTATCCCGAAGTGACCACCGATTATATGTATGTAGATAATGCAGCGATGCGTATGATTCAGGAGCCGACGTTCTTTGATGTGATGGTCACTGAAAATACGTTTGGTGATATCCTTACCGATGAAGGTTCTTGCATCAGTGGTTCTATGGGACTGTTGCCTTCGGCTTCTACCGGTGAGAGCACTCCGGTATTTGAGCCGATACACGGTTCTTGGCCGCAGGCTAAAGGATTGAACATCGCCAATCCGTTGGCACAGATTCTTTCGGTAGCGATGCTGTTTGAGTATTTCAACCTAAAAGAAGAAGGTGCGCTGATACGTCGTGCTGTAGATGCTTCTTTGGATGCTTGTGTCCGTACTCCCGAAATTCAGACGGAAGGTGGAGCTAAATATGGCACGCGTGAGGTAGGTGCATGGATTGTGGACTATATCCAAAAACAGTCTTGATATGTCTTTACCGGCTCCCAAATGTTTTGCGGAGCACAATAATACTTGACGAACTGCGGAAGATATGTGATGATGCCTTAGAGTATTCTTAAATTACAACTGCCGGTTAATAAAACAAAGTCACTGTTTTATTAATCGGCGGTTGTGTTTGATGAAACGCTGACGGTAATTCATTTTTTTGTAGTGTTGCTGTTATCCTGCATTGTTAACCTTGGAGAGTATTGATTGAAAAATTCATATATATATAAAGCCATTGTTTCTATATAGATGAAACAATGGCTTTTTCTTATTTAGAATTTCTTTACCCGGATATGGCAATAAGGCTCTCCGCCTGTCTTTTCATAATACATCTGATGATATTCTTCCGCTTCCCAGAAGGTGGAAGCAGGAGTAAGATGCGTGTTTACGGTGTAACCTTTCTGGCGTAGCAACTCTATCACAGTTTCGGCTTGCAGCTTCTGGTCTTCGCTCAAATAGAAGATTTCGCTCCGGTATTGCGGACCGATGTCTGGTCCTTGACCGTCTGTCTGAGCCGGGTCGTGGATTTCAAAAAATACTTTGCATAGGTCGGTAAATGAAACCTGTTCGGCATCAAACTCCACTAAAGTGGCTTCGGCATGCCCTGTGCTATGTGCTTTCACTTCCTGATAAGTAGGTTCTTCCTTGTAGCCTCCTATATATCCAACGGTAGAGTTCAGCACTCCTGTTATACGCTGGAATTGGTGCTGTGCGCCCCAGAAACATCCGCAGGCGAATATGGCTTGCTCTTTTTTCATGCAATTCTTTTTTTAGGGTTAATAGTATAGGATGCAAATTTAAGAAAAGAGAGAGAATATTCCATCAATCCAACCGGATTTTACTTTTGCAGTATCCGAAATCGTACAAGTGTCCGAAATCGTACATCTTGTGTTTTAGGTAAAATACAGTAAGCCAAGAAGATATGTTTTTGGCATAAGATTTGCTTATTAAAGGCAACAAGGATTGTTTGACATAATCAAAGAAATTAATTATGGATAGAGAAATATCAAAAGAAGAACGGTTGAGGGTTCGCAATAAGAGGCTGGTCCGTTATGGAGTGATAGGAGGCGGTGGTTTCCTTGTTTTGTGGCTGCTTATTTCATCGTTCCGTACCAGTGTTCATTTTAAAGATTTGACATTGTCTGCCGTGGATAGGGGAGTGATAGAAGTAAGTGTGAGTGCATCAGGAAAGGTGGTTCCTGCTTTTGAGGAAATCATCAATTCGCCTATCAATACGCGTATTGTTCAGGTGTATAAGAAGGGTGGAGATAGTGTGGAAGTGGGTACACCTATTCTTAAACTGGATTTGCAGAGCACAGAAACGGCTTACCGTAAGTTGCTTGACGAGGAGCAGATGCGTCGTTATCAGTTGGAGCAGCTGCGTATGGATAATCAGACTTACTTGAGCGATTTGGCGATGAAGGTGAAGATTAGTGCGATGAAACTAGACCGGATGGAAGTGGAACTCCGCAACGAGCGTTACTTGGATAGTCTGGGTAGTGGTACGGCCGATAAGGTGCGTCAGGCGGAATTGGCGTATAATACTGGTAGACTAGAATTGGAACAGTTGCAGCAGATGTACGAAAACGGACAGCTGGTAAAAGCGGCCGATTTGAAAGTGAAGGAACTGGAGTTTCAAATCTTCCAAAAAAGTCTGGCAGAGATGAAACGCACGTTGGACGATGCTCAGATTCGTTCGCCTCGAAAGGCGATTCTTACGTATATCAATAATCAGGTGGGGGCACAGATTTCGCAAGGCGAACAGGTGGCTGTGATTTCCGACTTGAGCCATTTTAAGGTGGACGGTGAGATAGCCGACAGTTATGGCGACCGTGTGGCTGCTGGCAGTAAGGCGGTGGTGAAGATAGGCAATGAGAAACTGACGGGAGTAGTCAGCAGTGTGACTCCATTGAGCAAGAATGGAGTGATTTCATTTTCGGTACAGTTGGATGAAGATAATCACAGGCGGTTGCGTTCAGGACTGAAGACGGATGTGTATGTAATGAATGCAGTAAAAGACGATGTGCTGAGATTGGCCAATTCTTCTTATTATGTAGGTCCGGGCGAGTACGACTTGTTTGTGCTGGACGGCGAAGACAAGCTGATTCAGCGTAAGGTCCGTCTGGGTGACAGTAACTTTGAGTATGTGGAAGTGGTAGAAGGTTTGCAGGCGGGTGACCGGGTGGTTATCAGTAATATGAATGAATTTAAAAACAAGAAAAGCATAAAAGTAAAATAAAACAATCATTATTATGATACGAATCTATTTAAAACAAGCCTGGACGTTGATGAAACAACATAAGTTGTTTTCCGTGATTTATGTGCTGGGAACGGGACTCTCCATCGCCTTTTCGATGGTTTTGTTCATTGTTCTTTATGTGAAGTTTGCCCCCATTTATCCTGAGTACAACCGCGACCGCATTTTGGTGGTCGGACCGTCGAATGTAGTGGGTAAGCATTCCAATCACAATTCAACCAATATGGGGATTAGTCCTAAGGCTGCAAATCTATTTAGGAATCTTCCGCATTTGGATAAGTTAACTTTGTGCTTTTTTACTTCTACATTTTTTCATAATAAAGTGGCTCTTCCACAGCAGCAACGGGAACTATTGGTTTCTATTAATTATGTGGATGAGAATTTTTGGGAAGTGTTCAATTTCAATTTTCTGAGTGGAAAACCTTTTGGGGCTGGTGCGGTGCAATCCGGATTGGCAGAAGTAGTCTTAAATGAAAGCATGGCAATCAGGATTTTTGCAAATGCCGATGTGGTAGGGAAGTACATCCAGTTGGATGGTTGCGATGTAAAGGTGGTAGGGGTTGTGAAGGATGTATCTTCTGTGACACCTAATACCGCTGCAGATTTGTACCTCCCTTTAGGATATAATCAGATGATTTACATGGATGACAATCAACGTGGTTTGATGGGTAATATGAAATGTTACTTGATGGCTCATGAAGAGGCAGATAAGGAACAGCTTCGACAGGAGGTGCTTGATGCTGTGAAAAGATACAATGATACAGATAAGGAGTATACTACCAGCCTTATGGGGCAGCCAGATAGTTATTGGAAGAGTTCGTTTCGCGGAGCTGAGAGCACAGATTCATCTGTGTTGAGTCAGTTGCGAAGTATGCTGTACATCTTGTTGGCCTTGCTTGTGATTCCTGCCTTAAACTTGTGTGGCATGAATTCTTTCCGCATGAGTGACCGTCTGGCAGAGATTGGGGTGCGTAAAGCCTATGGAGCAACTAACAAATCACTGCTGAGTCAGATTCTGACAGAGAATTTCGTGATGACCTTTATGGGTGGTTTCTGTGGATTGCTTTTAGCTTATCTCATTGCCATTACTTCTGATGGATGGATTCTCTATTTGTTTGATACAGTGGTCTTACCGAATACTGTTCCTTCTTATTTTACAGTAGAGATGTTATTGAATCCGGTGTTATTCTTGGTGGTGTTGTGTATCTGCCTCGTGCTGAACGTTATTTCAGCCTTGATTCCAGCACTGTCGGCATTACGCCATCCGATTATTCAATCTATTCAAACCAAACGCTAACAGAAAGGAAATTCGTATGATTAAATTAATATTCAGACAATTGTGTAACCAGCGTAAATTAAACACCTGGATTTTTTTAGAGATAGTAGTTGCAGGAGTCTTCCTCTGGTATACAGTGGATACTGCTTTTGTTACTACGGCTGTGAATCTGATACCGAATGGTTACGATGAAGAGGGCATGTATCAAATAGAGTTGGATGGTTATCGTCCGAATCATAAGCTATTTGATAAAGAGGTAGCGGGTGAAGAATTTCGTGTAGAAGCTTTGCAGCAGATGATGGACCAGATTCGTAATTTGTCCGAAGTGGAGTCTTTTTATCTGGCGCATGAGAACTTTTATCCTAATAGCTTGTCATGGTTGGGTAGTCAGTTCTTCCCCGATACATTGTCTATTGCAGAACAAAAATATCAGCATGCCCAATGGTATGAGGTTTACGATGGGAGAGGAAGTGATTTCTTGAGAACGATGGGTTTGAAAGATGCATACACTGGAGAGCTTCTTTCAATGGCAAAAGGGGAACAAGTTCCGAATCGTTGTTATATCTCTGAAGATTTTGCAAAGAGTTTGTTTGGCCCTGTGCCTCCTGTCAATAAGAAGGTGTATGAAGCCAGGCAGACTATGTATACGGTAAAAGGGGTGTTTGGTAGAGTTAAGACGATTGCATTCAATTTACCTTATGCTTTGATAGTTAGGTGTACACAACAGATGCCGATTAATTCTCCGGCGTTTGTCATCCGTTTGAAGAAAGGGGTAGATGGTGTACGGTTCGCAGAGCGTTTCATGAAAGAGGTTGCTCCTACGATGAAAGGAGCTAATTTGTATGTGTCGAATGTGAATTCGATGGCAAGTCTACGAGTGGAATATGGTAAGATTACGAATGAGTATAACCGTCAGCGTCTCCAGTATTCTTTAATTAGCTTTACGTTGCTGTGTATCTTTTTAGGAATGGTGGGAACTATCTCCATACGTACTAATGCCCGTAGGCAGGAAATCGGTTTGATGCGTAGTCTAGGTGCTTCTACACAGACCATCGTCAAGCAGTTCTTCTGTGAGTCGTGGCTGCTTGTTACTGCAGGATTCATCCTTTCGTTGATAGGTGTTGTCAATTTGTTGGTGGTGGGCAATGGCATGACACAGCCACAGGGCGGTTATGAAGCTTCTGCTAATGCCAGCTATTGGATGTTTGAAGAGATTCCTCACTTCATGGCAGTCACCTTGCTCACTTATGTATTGTTATTGGCTATCTCTTGGATTGGCACGTATATTCCGGTTCATAGAGCGGTAAAGGTGTTGCCGGCTGATGCGTTGCGTGATGAGTAAATGAAATAGAATAAACAATTTAAAATTATACCATTATGATTAATTTAACAGAAATCAATAAGATTTATCGTACAGACGAAATTGAAACACAGGCGTTGGAAAATGTGAACCTGAAAGTGAAGAAGGGTGAGTTTTTGAGTATCATGGGACCTTCCGGTTGTGGTAAGTCAACCCTTCTTAATATTATGGGATTGCTCGATGCGCCAACAAGTGGAACCATTGAAATCAACGGAACGAAGGTGGATGGTATGAAAGACAGCGAACTGGCTGCCTTCCGTAACCAGACTTTAGGTTTCGTCTTCCAGTCGTTTCATCTGATCAATTCATTGAATGTATTGGACAATGTGGAACTTCCCTTGCTTTACCGCAAGATAGGTGCAAAGGAGCGTCGTGCCCATGCTGAGGCTGTTTTAGAGAGGGTGGGACTTACTCATCGTATGCGTCATTTCCCGACACAACTTTCGGGCGGTCAGTGCCAGCGTGTAGCCATCGCTCGTGCCATTATCGGTAATCCGGAGATAATCCTCGCCGATGAGCCGACCGGAAACTTGGATTCCAAGATGGGTGCCGAAGTGATGGAGATTCTTCAGCAACTCAACAAAGAAGACGGGCGTACTATTGTGATGGTAACCCACAATGAGGCTCAGGCCAAGCAAACACAACGCGTAGTTCGTTTCTTCGACGGCCGACAGGTGGAATAATGGATGCTATGCGGAATGAATGATTTGCAATAAATAATAAACAACGAAAAAAAATAATGATACAACTATATTTTAAACAAGTCTGCTTGCAGCTTATACAGCAACCAGTGATTAGTGCGATTTCGGTAATCGGTAAGGCATTGGTCATCTTTCTGATTATGCTGGTGGTGATGATCCTGTAGGTGAAAGTAGCACCGTACGCACCGGAAAGCAATCGGATTGCTGATTGTGAGTGTGGTGCTTTGGTATGTGGTGGATAATTTGTATTGTCGATACATTACTTATACACAGCCGATGGGAATGAATATCGAGCACTGTTATCGTATCTCTTTGGGAGAATTACAACCGGAAGCGGCAACCATATCAAGTTGGAATTCGGTGCCTTATTCATTAGGTTATTCCAGTACGACAATTGATTATGATACGTTGAGCCAAGGTGTTCGGCGATTGGACGCTTCTCCCGATTACTTCCGTGTTTTTCGGATACAGGGAGGACATGGAGAAACACCGGAACAACTTACTAGACAGTTGGAGAATGGGCAATTCTTCTTGTCTGTCAATGCGTTTGATACATACGGCTTGGATGTCACTTCGCTGGTCGGGAAAGATAACTTCCATTTGTATGGTAATCCCGATAGGAACAATCGCTTGAGTGGAACTTTCCAACCGATTCGCCCAAATGAATACAAAGAATTGAATAGTGAGTCATCTAAATGTATTTTCTTCAAAAGGAGTCAGTCGTCAAATTATCTGGGAACGAGTGATTGTATTGTTGTTCGTGTGCGTGCCGATCAAGATCATGATTTTATAAAGAATCTTACAGCCGATGCTGCGAAGAATCTACAGGTGGGCAATATCTATATCAGCGATGTGCAATCCATCCAGGATATGAAGCGGGTGGAATTGCAGGAGAAAGATCAGAAGACGATGCTTTTCGTCTTTGGTATGGGCTTCCTGCTATTGAATATCTTCTTGGGTTTGTTGGGCACTTTCTGGTTCCGTACGCAACAGCGTAAGTGTGAGATTGCCTTGCATCTGGTTCATGGTGCTAGCCGGAGGGATGTATTTTTGCGATTGCTTTGTGAAGGCTTGTACCTCATTGTCTTGGTTACTCCGTTGGCTATGTTTATTGATTTCCAATTGGGCTATAATGAATTGAATGCGCGGTTTGATGGCGCTTATCTAGAATGGGGGCGGTTCTTGATTTGTGTGGGTATCAGTGTGCTGAGTATTGCTGTGATGATGTTTGTCGGTATCTGGCTTCCCGCACGTAAAGCCATGAAGATTGAACCTGCGGTGGCGCTTCACGGAGAATGAGATGATGTTTAAGCATATAATTAAATTAAAGATGAAACAGATTAACTATTTATTATTTCTTTTATTCTCTCTAATCAATGGAGCGGCTGTGGTGGCACAAACAGCCGTTCGGCAGCGCTCCATTACATTGGATGAGACCATCAGTCTGGCTCGCTCGCAGAGTGTGGACGCAGCGGTGGCATTGAATGAGCTGAAGAAGGCTTACTGGGAATACCGGACCTTCAGGGCTGATTTGTTGCCTGAGATGAGTTTGTCGGCTATAGCACCGAGCTATAACAAGAGTTATAACTCTTATCAGCAGAATGATGGGTCGTACACTTTTTTGCGTAATAATCATTTGGGAATGAATGGTACTTTGTCTATTGACCAGAACATCTGGTTTACTGGAGGTAAACTGTCGCTGACCACATCTTTGGATTATATGAAACAGTTGGACGGAGAGAAGCCGGAACGCTTCATGTCGGTTCCGGTGGCACTGACACTGACTCAACCTGTTTTTGGAGTGAATCAGATAAAATGGAACCGACGGATTGAGCCGGTACGCTATGAAGAGGCGAAAGCTTCGTTTCTGTCGGCAACAGAGAATGTGACGATGACTGCCATCAACCACTTCTTTAATTTGCTGCTGGCTAAAGAAAAAGTGCACATAGCTGAACAGAATCTTAGGAATGCGGAAAAACTTTATGAGGTAGCCAAGGCAAAGCGTGCTATGGGACAGATTAGCGAAAATGATGTATTGCAGTTGGAACTGAATGTACTGGAAGCGCGTTCCACTCTGACAGACAACGAAAGTGTGTGGAAAAGCCAGATGTTTGCTTTGCGCTCATTTTTGGCATTGGAGCCGGAAGAAGTGTTGGACCCGGTGCTTCCTGATACCTTGCCCGAAATCACCTTGCTCTATGATGATGTGCTGAACAAGGCTCTGGCCAATAACTCTTTTGCAAAGAATATCCGTCGCCGTCAGTTGGAGGCCGATTATGAAGTGGCTAAGGCTAAAGGCGAACGGAGGCAAATCAGCTTGTTTGCACAGGTGGGACTGACCGGTACAGACCGTAATTTCGGAGGTGCTTATCACCCGTTGAAGGATAATCAGGTGGTAGAGGTAGGTTTCCGTATCCCCTTGGTTGACTGGGGAAAGCGCCGCGGAAAGGTGAAGGTGGCAGAAAGTAATCGTGAAGTGACTGCCAGCAGATTGCGTCAGGAGGAAATAAACTTTCAGCAAGACATCTTCATCCTGGTGGAACACTTCAACAACCAGCAACAGCAGTTGCAGCTGGCTGATGCTGCCGACCGGATAGCGCAGAAACGTTATCATACCAATGTGGAGACCTTCATGATAGGAAAGATTTCCACACTCGATTTGAATGACTCTCAAACACGGAAGGATGAGGCACGGCAGAAACACATCAACGAACTTTTCTATTATTGGCATTACTATTATCAGGTGCGTAGCCTTACTTTATGGGATTTTGCCAGACAGACGAATATTGATGCCGATTTTGAAGACATCATCCATAGATAATAGTAAAACGAGAAACCGTTTTTTTAGGGAAGGTTTCAATTAATTCTGTTACTTTTGTGATATGATTTTGATAATAGACGATGATAGTGCAATCCGTACTTCACTGACATTGTTGCTGAAGCATGCGGGACATAAAGTAAAAGCGGTGTCTATGCCGCGAGAAGCGATGGAGGTAGTCCGTGCCGAAGAGCCGCGCCTTATTCTCATGGATATGAATTTCTCACTTTCTACCGATGGGATGGAGGGACTTACCTTGTTGAAACAAGTGAAGCTGTTCCGTCCGGAAGTGCCGGTTATCCTGATGACGGCTTGGGGAAGTATCGAATTAGCTGTGCAGGGGATGCAGGCAGGTGCCTTTGACTTCATTACCAAACCTTGGCAGAATGTTTTGCTGATGCAGCGCATTGAAACAGCCTTGGAACTGAATGCACCTAAAGATGTGCAGGTGTCAACAGATTCGGAAAGTGGGTTTGACCGGGCAGGAATCGTTGGGGAGAGCAAAGCCTTGAAGGATATTTTCAAGACTATCCGCCGAATCGCCCCTACTAATGCACCGGTATTGATAACAGGCGAGAGTGGTACCGGCAAGGAACTCATTGCTGAAGCTGTTTATCGTAATAGCCTGCGCAGGAACAAGCCGTATGTTAAAGTGAACCTGGGAGGGGTGTCTCAGTCGCTTTTCGAAAGTGAAATGTTCGGACATAAGAAGGGCGCTTTTACCGATGCTACTTGCGACCGTATCGGCCGTTTTGAAATGGCAGATACGGGAACCATCTTTTTGGATGAACTGGGTGAGTTGGATATGAGTTGCCAAACAAAGATGTTGAGAGTGTTGCAGGAGCAGACTTTTGAGGTGCTTGGCGACAGTAAACCGCACAAGGTGGATGTGCGTGTGGTCTGTGCTACTAATGCCAACCTTCCGGAGATGGTGCAGAAAAAGACTTTCCGTGAAGATTTGTTCTATCGTGTCAATTTGATTACTATCCATCTTCCCCCTCTTCGTGAGCGCAGAGAGGACATCCCATTGTTGGTGCATCATTTTGCTCATCATCTTTGTGAGAAGAACGGGCTGCCGGAAGTGGTGTTCTCTAAAGAGGCTTTGGATTACCTTTCCGGATTGCCTTATCCGGGGAATATTCGTGAACTCAAGAATTTTGTGGAGCGTGTGTTGCTGGTGTGCGACAAACCGGTATTGGATGCGGAAGACTTCCGGTGTCATTATCAGCCGGTGCCGATTTCTTCTGAATCGGCTTGTGCCTTGGCTGGAATGACGTTGGAAGAGGTGGAGAGGCAGGCTATTGTGGATGCTTTGGATAAGTATGACAAGAATCTTTCACAAGTGGCTCAGGTGCTGGGTATCACACGCCAGTCGCTATACCGGAGAATTGAGAAATTTGGAATTGAGCTATGAAGTTAAAATACCTTTTTACTATATTGGTGCTCTTGTTGCTGGCTACAGGGGGAGCCATTCTTTCTTTGGTAGTTTGTAATGGAAAAATCTTCTTGTTCTTGAGCGAAGGTTTGGTCTTGGGCACCTTGCTGTTCTTGGGATATTTTTATAATAAGGTAGTGAAACCGCTCAACAGCATTGCCAATGGGATGGATTTGCTTCGCGAGCAAGATTTCAGCAGCCGCTTGAAGAAAGTGGGGCAGTTGGAGGCCGACCGTATTGTGCAGGTGTTTAACCGTATGATGGAGCAACTGAAAGATGAACGCGTTCGCTTGCGGGAGCAGAATCACTTTCTGGACCAGTTGATAGAGGTCTCTCCGATGGGAGTGATTATTTTGGATTTTGAAGAACGTATTACAATGGTCAATAAGGCTGGGCTGCGTTTCTTGAATGTATCTGGTATCGATGCGCTGGCTGGCAGGAAACTGGATGAACTGTCTATCCCTTTGGCAGAAGAAATTGTACGCTTGCCCAAAGGAAGCACTCAGACTGTCCGTTTGAGTGATGCGATGATTTACCGTTGTTCCCGCTTGTCTTTTATCGACCGTGGGGCTGACCATCCGTTTGTTCTGATAGAGAGTCTTACCTATGAAGTGGTGAAAGCCGAGAAGAAGGCCTACGAGAAGGTTATCCGCATGATAGCCCACGAGGTGAACAATACGGTAGGGGGAGTTACTTCTGCACTTGATACGGTGAAGCTGATGATGGCCGGACAAGAGGACGGCGATGACTTGCAGGAGGTGATGACTGTCTGCATTGAGCGCAGTTTGGGGATGAGTCGTTTTATCACGAACTTTGCAGATGTAGTAAAAATACCGGAACCTCAACTGAAGGAGGTCCGTTTGAACGATGTAGTGCTGGCTTGCAAGGTTTTCATGGAATCATTGGGCAAGGACAAGCACATCATATTGAAATGCGAACTTTGTGTAGAGAATCCTGTGGTGAGGTTAGACCAGGTGTTGTTTGAACAGGTGCTGGTCAACATCGTGAAGAATGCGGTAGAGAGCATAGAAACCTCCGGTACAGTTATAATCCGCACTTCTCCCGATAGGCCGATGCTGGAGATTGCCGATGATGGTGCAGCTATTCCTCGTGAGGTGGAAACCAAACTGTTTACTCCGTTTTTCTCTACCAAACCCAATGGCCAGGGCATCGGGCTGCTGTTTATCCGTGAGGTGCTAGACCGTCATCGGTGTACATTTTCTTTGCGTACTTATTCAGATGGCTGGACTAAATTCTGCATCTCGTTTAGCTGATTGGAAAGGGGGGATAAAATCTTGCCGTCATTTTTGGAAAAATATGTAATCGTTTTGGAAAAAATATGCTGACATTTCACTTAAAATATGCCGATGATGCTCTTGAAATATGCCGATGATGTGAAAAGAATATGCTGTCGTCTTCAAACAAAGGCAATAACGTGGCTTGAGGCGATGTAGTAGCATCTTATTCAGTTCTTTCCAACTTTGGTAAAAATTATTTATCCCTGCCAGGAAGTCTCTTATATTTCTATAAAAAAGTCAAGATACCTTTTGTCTAAGCTGTTTCAAGCAGAATAATTGCTACATTTGCAGCGCTAAAACAAAAAATATGATGGATAAGATGAAAAGATACTTTCTGGCTGGATACTTCTTGTGCAGCCTTTCGCTGCTTCATGCGCAAAATTATAATGAGCTGGTAGAACGTGCTATGGAATACACGTTTAAAGACAGTTTGAAGCAGGCAGAAAGTCTTTTTCAGCAAGCTTTGAAACTGGACCCCAAGAATGCGCGCAATGCGTTGCTCTTCTCTAACCTGGGCACGGTGCAGAAAAGGATGGGGGAACTTGATGAGGCTATCAAATCGTACACGATGGCTTTGAACATCACTCCTTATTCTACTGCCATGCTGATGAACCGCGCTTCACTCTATCTCGATTTAGGAATGGAGGACAAGGCTTATGTAGACCTTTGTGGGGTAGTCGACCTGCTTCCCGAAGATATTGAAGCGCGTCTGTATCGGGCGTATATCTATATGAACAGAAGACAGTATAATGAGGCGAGGATAGACTATAACGTGATTTTGCGTCAGGATTTCAAACACCGTGAGGCGCGCTTGGGTATGGCGTTGCTTGACCAGAAAGAAGGAAGGCATACAGCTGCGCTCGATGGCTTGAATGCTCTGGTGGAAGATGCGCCAAAAGATAAGGTGTTATTGATGATGCGCGCCAATATGGAAGTGGAGCAAGGGCAGGAAGATGCAGCTTTGCTGGACTTGGATGAGGTGATTCGTTTAAATCCGAAAGAGGTGGAGGCCTATCTGATAAAAGGGGACATCCTTCTTGGGAAAAAGAAAAAAGCGGAAGCCCGTGCTGCTTATGAGAAAGCAATCGAACTGGGCGTTCCGCGTATGCAGTTGTCGGATAAGCTGAAGAGTTGCCGGTAAGAGGTTTATTTGGTAAACTTCTGTATAAGTGTGACAAAGTCTTTTCCGTATCGTTCTTTCTTGTATTCCCCGATACCGCTGATTTCTCCAAAGGCTTCCAGGGTGGTTGGTTTGGATGAGGCAAGCAGGTGCAAGGTCTTGTCGGAAAGAACAATGTAGGCAGGGATGGCCTGTTGGTCGGCCAGTTTCTTGCGCAGCGCACGCAATTCTTCAAACAGACTTTCGCTCTCATTGGCAAATTGCATAGGAGTGAGTGTTGGGACCGGTTGGGCAACCTTGCGGGTACGTTTTCCCTTGGTGGCATAGTCTTCTCGTTTGATGACTACCAGCAGGGCTCTTTCTTTTCCGAACAAGATTTTACGTCCCGATTCGGTTGCTTTCAAATGATTGTTTTCATTGTAGGCCACTTCAATGTATCCTAGGTTGAGCATTTGCAGTAGATAGTCGTGCCAGTCGCGTGCCGGTATGTCTCTGCCAGCTCCATAAGTCTTTAGCCTGTCGTATCCATGCGACATGATTTCTTGCGTGGCAGCACCTCGCAAAATGTCAATCAGCACGGTCATGGTGACCTGCTGGTTTGCTCTGATGAGTGCGCTCAGTGCTTTTTGCACCACAATTGTGCCGTCGAACCGTTCGGGAGGGTTTCTGCAGACGTCACAGTTGCCGCAGTCATGCTCCATATTCTCTCCAAAGTAGTTCAGCAAGATTCTTCTTCGGCAGATATCCGATTCGGCATATTGCTGCATGCGGTTCAGCTTCTCCATATTGATTTCCTGCTGGTTGCTTTCTTGGGCGAATTTAGAGAGCAGCACAATGTCGCCGAAGGAATAGAACAGTAGGGTGTCGCTTTTCAGTCCGTCACGTCCGGCTCGCCCAATTTCCTGGTAAAAACTCTCAATGCTTTTAGGCAGGTTATAATGGATTACCCATCTTACATTCGACTTGTCAATTCCCATTCCGAATGCGATGGTGGCGCAGACCACCTGCACCCGGTCGTTGATGAAGTCATCTTGCGCCATTTCCCTGGCAGCAGCACTCAGTCCGGCATGATACACCCCTGCGGTGATGCCATGCTCTTCCAGCATTTCAGCCACTTTTTCAGTTTTGCTCCGGCTCATACAATAGATGATTCCGCTTTCTCCGTGGTGACGTCGGATAAAATCGAGAATGGTACGTATCTTCTCTTTCTGTTGGTATCCTCGCTTTACATCCAGACTTAGGTTAGGACGGTCGAAAGAGGAGATGAAAACCTTGGGGTTTTTCATGTCCAGTTGTGTAAGTATATCTTGGCGAGTCACCTTGTCGGCAGTAGCAGTCAAGGCCACAATCGGCACTTTGGGAAATTCCCTTCTTAGCACTTTAAGTTGAGTGTATTCAGGGCGGAAATCATGTCCCCATTGCGAGATGCAGTGAGCTTCGTCAATAGCAAAGAGTGAGATTTGGATATCTTTTAGCAGGAAATTGGTTTCTGTCAAAAGGCGTTCAGGTGAAATGTATAATAATTTTATCCTTCCTTGTTGGCATTCAAAACGGATATTGGCATTGACGGTTTCGTCGTTTGCGCTGTTGATGGCACGTGCCGGTATACCATTGGCTTGAAGAGCCTCCACCTGGTCTTTCATCAAAGAAATCAGAGGAGAGACCACGATGGCAGTTCCTTGCATGAGCAATGCCGGCAATTGGTAACAAATGGATTTACCTCCACCTGTAGGCATCAGCACAAGAGTATCTTGCTTTGATAAGATTCGTTGGATGATTTCTTCCTGTTGCGGGCGGAAACTGGTATATCCAAAATAAGATTTCAGCGTTTTTAGTATCATGTTTCTTTATAAAATAGGAATACAAAGATAGTTTAAACTTTTTAGAATATGGCTTTAGTCTCTTTTTCTTCTGTGATTTCTGTTAATCTCTTTCTTTTAACAAATAATTGTTTAATATCATATATTTTGTACTATTTGTCTATAAAAAATGCCGTTAGTTTTGTAATTTTCATAAAAATATGTACTTTTGAAACTAATAATAATAAGGATAAAAGACAGATGAGCGAAGAACAAGATTTACTTAAAGATGAAAATAAGGAATCTGCGAGGAAACCTTATAATTTGCGCGATACCAGTATGAAGACTGCAGCATATAGAGGGATGATTCGTGCAGAGTTGGCAGATGAACTGTATGACAAGATAATGAATATTGTTGTGATGCAGAAAAAATATAAAGACCCTAACTATTCAGCCCGTGATTTGGCTAAAGAGTTGCAGACCAATACCCGATATTTATCGGCTGTGATTAATTCACGTTTTGGTATGAACTATTCTTGTTTAGTAAACGAATATCGAATAAAGGATGCATTGCACCTCTTGGTAGATAAGCGCTATGTGGAAAGGAATATTGAAGAGATTAGCGCAATGGTTGGATTTGCCAACCGACAGTCGTTCTATGCCGCTTTTTATAAAAATATGGGTGAAACCCCTAATGGCTATCGTAAACGAAAGATTGGAAAATAAATAAATGATTAACTTGTGGTCACTCAGGGTAAAAACGGGATATCGTCTGTTTTTGTCCTGAGTGATTTTTTATATTTAACTGGTTTGTATAAATAATTTACATATGGAAAAAGATACTTTTGAATATAGTGTAGAGCAGTTTGCCGACTTGCAGATTCTTCGTTACCGGGTTCCAGGTTTCGAAAATCTTTCTTTGAAACAGAAGAAGTTGGTATATTATTTGTCGGAAGCGGCTCTTGAGGGCCGAGATATTCTTTTTGACCAAAATGGATGTGACAATTTGCAGATTCGTCGCATGCTGGAGGCGGTTTATATCCATTTTAAAGGAGATCGGGAAACAGCATCGTTTAAGGCGCTTGAGGTGTATTTAAAACGAGTATGGTTTTCTAGTGGCATTTATCATCATTATTCGTGTGATAAATTTTTGCCGGGCTTTTCTAAAGATTATTTGACCGATGTCTTGGCTACTATTGATGAGGCTTTCCTTCCTATGAAAGACGGGGAAACCTTGCAGGAGATGTGTGACAAGCTGTTCCCGCTGATTTTTAATCCGGAAATAAAGTCGAAGCGTGTGAATCAGGCAGATGGGGAAGATTTGGTGGTGACTTCTGCCGCCAATTATTATGAGGGGGTAACTCAGGAGGAAGCTGAAGCATTTTATGCTGCAAGAAAAGAGGCCGACGACCCGCTTCGCCCGATGATGCATGGGATGAACAGCAGGCTGGTGAAGAAGGATGGAATACTGCAGGAAGAAGTATGGAAGGTAGGCGGAATGTATTCGGCTGCCATTGAGAAGATTATCGGCTGGTTGGAAAAGGCGAAGGATGTTGCAGAGAATGAAGCGCAGCGTAAGGTGATAGCCTTGCTGGTTGAGTTTTATCGCAGCGGCGACTTGAAATTGTTTGACGATTATTCTATTGCTTGGCTGAAGGATGTTGAGTCGCAGGTGGATTTTGTAAATGGATTCATAGAAAGCTATGGCGACCCTTTGGGACTGAAGGCAAGTTGGGAGTCTATCGTCAACTTTAAGGATTTGGAGGCTACTCATCGCACTGAAACTATCAGTGCAAATGCTCAGTGGTTTGAAGACCATTCTCCGGTAGAGAGCCGTTTTAAGAAGGAAAAGGTAAAAGGGGTTTCGGCAAAGGTCATCACTGCTGCTGTCTTGGCTGGTGATTTATATCCGGCCAGTGCCATAGGAATTAATCTCCCTAACTCCAACTGGATTAGAAGCGAACATGGTTCCAAGTCGGTTACAATAGGTAATCTGACTGATGCATATAGTAAGGCTGCACGTGGAAATGGGTTCCGCCAGGAATTTGCCTATAGTGATAAAGAGGTGGAGCTGATGGACCGTTATGCTGATATTACAGATGATTTGCATACGGATTTGCATGAATGTTTAGGACATGGCTCGGGTAAACTGCTTCCTGGGGTAGATCCCGATGCATTGAAGGCATACGGTTCTACTGTAGAAGAAGCCAGAGCCGACCTTTTCGGACTGTATTACTTGCCGGATGCTAAGTTGGTGGAACTGGGGTTGACTCCTGATGCAGAGGCTTATAAAGCGGAGTATTATGGATATATGATGAACGGGTTGATGACTCAGCTGGTGCGTATTGAACCGGGATGTAACATTGAGGAAGCGCACATGCGCAATCGGCAGCTGATTGCTCGGTGGGCATTGGAACGTGGCAGTGCCGATAAAGTGGTGGAAATCGTGAAAGTAGACGGAAAGAGTTATGTGCGTGTAAACGATTATGTGAAACTGCGTGTGCTTTTTGGTGAACTTTTGGCAGAAATTCAACGAATCAAGAGCGAAGGTGATTATGAAGCGGCCCGTTTGCTGGTAGAGCAATATGGAGTACAAGTTGATGCTCAGTTGCATACAGAAGTGCTGGAACGCTACCGTAAATTGAATCTGGCACCATATAAGGGATTTGTCAATCCGGTATATACGGCAGTGACCGACAAGGAAGGCCATATTACGGATGTGACAGTTTCTTATGATGAAGGGTACGCAGAGCAGATGTTACGTTATAGTCGTGACTATGCTAATCTGTAAAGAGATACATAAAATTAAGCATCCGGCAAGAGGTCTGTCATACGATCTCTTGCCGGATTCTTTTTAGGGATAAGGTGGTCTTTTAAGAATAAATTGTTATTTTTGTAGCTATTCTCGGTCATTTTTATGGATTGAGAGAAGATAGACAGTGGCAAGTATTGGTGACAGTCTATGAATAATTATAACTATATAAGATTAATTTTTGAAAGATGGAAAATACACATGATATAATTCGTGACATGAAGGCGCAGTTCCGTTTGTTTATGAATGGATTGGTGTCTCAAAGCATGCGTGACAAGGGGATGCAGTATAAACTGAACTTTGGGATAGAGTATCCTCGTATCAAGGAGATTTCGGAGAAATATCCAAAAGACCATGATTTGGCTCAGGCTTTGTGGAAAGAAAATATCCGTGAGTGTAAAATCATGGCTACTTTGTTGCAGCCGACCGACACCTATTATAAAGAAATAGCAGAGATATGGATAGAAGACATGCACTATCCGGAACTGGCGGAATATACTGTGATGAATCTTTTTCAGCATTTGCCTTATGCATCCGAAGTGGTGTTCTGCTGGATGGCAGATGAAAGAGAATATTTCCAGCTGTGTGGCTTTATGTTGATGGCCCGCCTTCTGATGAAGGGAATGGAGTTGAATGAGCGTGCGGAGGCTGAATTCTTAGACCAAGCCTTGGCGGCGCTGGAAGATGAGTCGCTGGCTGTACGTAAATCCGCTGCCCTGTCTTTGCGCAAGTTTGGTTTGCAGACGCGTGAAAACCGTAAGAATTTGAGCAAGCAGTTGGGTATTATCAGCAAAAATGCCATGCCGGAAATTCGTTTGTTGATAGACGAAATCAAGGCTGATATTGAATTTTGATTGAAAATAACCGCTTGGAGAGAATTTAATTGTCGTAATTTTTTTGGTTTACATAAATAAAGAGTAATTTTGACACCCAAATGGATTACCTGATGGATGAACAGATAAAGGATAAGGTAAAGCAGATTCTGACAGACTACCTGCAGAAGAACGGGCATCGCAAGACGCCTGAACGGTACGCTATACTTGAAACTATCTATTCCATTAAGGGGCATTTTGATGTCGATACCTTGTATTCATATATGGCTGAAAAGGAAAAGTTCCGTGTCAGCCGTGCTACACTCTATAATACGATTATATTGCTGATAGATGCAGGACTGGTCATCAAGCATCAGTTTGGAAACACATCGCAGTATGAGCGTTCGTATAACAATGAAACTCATCATCATATGATTTGTACTTCCTGTGGCAAAGTTTCGGAATTTGAAGACGAAGCTTTGAAGCAGGCTATTGCCAATACTAAACTCAGGGGATTTCAAGTGTCGCATTATTCCTTGTATATTTATGGATTGTGCAGCAAGTGCATGGTAGCGAAAAAGAAAAAGACTAAATAGATTTTATAAAATATAGAGAAACATGAAAGTAGACGTTTTGCTAGGTTTGCAGTGGGGCGATGAAGGTAAAGGTAAAGTAGTCGATGTATTGACTCCACGTTACGATGTTGTTGCCCGTTTTCAGGGAGGACCTAATGCTGGTCATACATTGGAATTTGAAGGACAGAAATATGTACTCCGCTCTATCCCTTCGGGAATTTTCCAGGGAAATAAGGTAAATATTATTGGTAACGGTGTGGTGCTTGACCCTTCTTTGTTTAAAGCTGAGGCTGAAGCTCTTGAAGCAAGTGGACATCCATTAAAGGAACGTTTGCACATTTCTAAGAAAGCTCATCTTATATTGCCTACTCACCGTATCTTGGATGCGGCTTATGAAGCTGCCAAGGGAGCTGCAAAGGTTGGTACTACAGGTAAGGGTATCGGTCCTACTTATACAGATAAGGTAAGCCGTACAGGATTGCGTGTAGGTGATATTCTTTGTCATTTTGAAGAAAAATACGCTGCAGCAAAAGCTCGTCACGAACAGATTCTGAAGAGTTTGAACTATGAATATGACATCACTGAACTTGAAAAGCAGTGGCTGGAAGGTATTGAATATTTGCGCACATTCCATTTGGTTGACAGCGAACATGAAATCAATAACCTGTTGAAGGACGGCAAGAGTGTGTTATGTGAAGGTGCACAGGGTACTATGCTTGATGTGGACTTCGGCTCTTATCCATTCGTTACTTCTTCAAATACTATTTGTGCAGGTGCTTGTACCGGATTGGGACTGGGCCCTAATAAGATTGGCGAAGTTTATGGTATCATGAAAGCTTACTGTACTCGTGTCGGTGCAGGTCCTTTCCCTACAGAACTGTTTGATGAAACCGGAAAGACTATCCGTGCATTGGGCCACGAATATGGTGCTGTTACCGGACGTGAACGTCGTTGCGGATGGGTTGACTTGGTAGCGCTGCGCTATTCTATCATGGTAAATGGGGTGACTCAGCTTATCTTGATGAAGAGTGACGTGTTGGATGCTTTTGATACCATCAAGGCTTGTGTGGCTTATAAGGTGAATGGCGAGGAAATTGATTATTTCCCATACGATATTACTGAAGGGGTAGAACCTATTTACGTGGAAATGCCAGGATGGAAAACAGATATGACCAAGATGACTAGTGAAGATGAATTCCCAGAAGAGTTCAACGCGTACATCTCATTCTTGGAAGAACAACTTGGAACTCCGGTGAAGATTGTTTCAGTAGGACCGGACCGTGAGCAGACTATCGAACGTTACACTGAAAAATAATCCTGCTGATTGTGTGGCTCTATTATGGACGGAGGAATATTGCTGAAATAATGGAGCAGATGATAATGGTGGAATTTGAAACCCTTGAATTGGAGGGTATGTAATTAGGATGAAGGGTCTTGTATGCATCATTGTGTATGCTTACCGGATCCTTCATTTTCTATAAAGTGACAGCTGGACAAGGCATGGTGCGCTTGTCGTTTGAGGTGCTGTCTGAGAGATATATGTGAAATTTACATTCTTTATTTATGATTTCAGTAGAAGGGCTAAAAGTTGAATTTGGAGTAACTCCTCTTTTTCAGGATGTTTCTTTTGTGATAAACCGTAAAGACCGCATTGCTCTGGTCGGTAAGAATGGAGCAGGAAAGTCGACTATGCTGAAAATTCTTTCCGGACTTCAGCAGCCTACGGCGGGAGTGGTGGCGGTGCAGCGTGGCATAACTATCGGCTACCTTCCGCAGGTGATGATACTGAGTGATACTCGGACCGTGATGGCTGAGGCTGAAATGGCATTCGAACATATTTTCGAGCTGCAGGACAAACTGGCGAAAATGAATCAAGAACTGGCTGACCGTACTGATTATGAATCGGAAAGTTATCATGAACTGATTGACAGTTTCACACATGAGAATGAACGTTTCCTGATGATGGGAGGTACTAATTATAAGGCTGAAATAGAACGTACACTTACCGGATTGGGATTTAATCGTTCTGACTTTGAGCGGCCTACCAGTGAGTTCAGTGGAGGATGGAGAATGCGAATCGAATTGGCTAAGTTGCTTCTTCGCAGACCGGATGTGTTATTGCTGGATGAGCCTACTAACCATTTGGATATTGAAAGTATTCAATGGCTGGAGAATTTCTTGAAGGTCAGTTCGGGAGCAGTGGTTTTGGTGAGTCATGACCGTGCGTTTATCAACAATGTTACTAATCGTACGATAGAGATTTCTTGTGGGCGGGCTTACGATTACAAAGTATCTTATAATGAGTTTGTGGTTCTTCGTAAAGAGCGTCGTGAACAGCAGCTTCGTGCATACGAGAATCAGCAGAAGGAAATAAAGGAAACCGAAGATTTTATTGACCGTTTCCGGTATAAAGCTACTAAGGCGGTGCAGGTGCAAAGCCGCATCAAGCAGTTGGAGAAAATTGTCCCGATAGAAGTTGATCAGGAAGATACGGCTACATTGCGTTTGAAATTTGCGCCGGCAATGCGTTCGGGAAATTATCCGGTAATTTGTGAAGGCGTGAAGAAAGCTTATGGTGAGCATACAGTTTTCCATGATGTGGATTTAACGATTAATCGTGGTGAGAAAGTTGCTTTTGTAGGAAAAAACGGCGAAGGAAAGTCGACGCTGGTAAAGTGTATCATGGATCAGATTCCTTATGAAGGGAAACTGGTGATTGGACATAATGTGCAGATTGGATATTTTGCACAGAACCAGGCGCAGTTGCTCGATGATAACCTAACGGTGTTCGATACTATTGATAGAGTGGCGCAAGGAGATATCCGTCTTCGTATCCGTGATATTTTGGGAGCATTCATGTTTGGCGGAGAGGCTTCAGACAAGAAAGTGAAGGTGCTTTCCGGAGGAGAAAGAAGTCGTTTGGCTATGATAAAGTTGTTGCTGGAACCAGTGAATTTCCTGATTCTGGACGAACCGACCAATCACTTGGATATGCGTTCTAAAGATGTATTAAAAGATGCAATCAAGGAGTTTGACGGGACGGTTATCGTGGTCTCTCATGACCGTGAATTCTTGGATGGACTTGTAACGAAGGTTTATGAATTTGGTGGCGGATTGGTAAGAGAGCACATCGGAGGTATTTATGATTTCTTGCAAAAGAAGCAGATGGAAAGTCTGAACGAACTTCAGCTCACTCAATCGCCTTCAGGACAAAAAGAAAAGCTACAAGAACAACCTTTGACAGAAAAGAAATTGTCGTACGAAGCTCAGAAAGAGCAGAACAAGAAAATACGTAAGCTGGAAAAGCAGATTGCCGATTGTGAAAATCGTATTGCTCGTTTGGAAGAGGAGGTGAAGATGGTAGAAGCCAAGATGGCAACTCCTGAAGGTGCTTCAGACATGGAGCTATATGACGTTCATCAGGGCTTAAAGAAGCAGATTTCCGATGTGGAAGAGGAATGGGAAACTTTATCATTGGAACTGGAAGAAATGCAGTAATCCGGACCGTTTTTAGATTAAAAAGACTATTAATTAAATTATTGAATATGAAAAAGAAACATTTTGTAGCATTGGCTGTAATGGCAACTACAATGGTAGGATGTTTCGGTGGTAAAGAAGCGCACAATACAACAGGTATTGAACTGGCTAACTTGGATACTACCGTAGCAGTAGGAACTGATTTTTATCGTTATGCATGTGGTGGATGGATGAAAAACAATCCGCTTACTGACGAGTACTCTCGTTATGGAACTTTTGATATGCTGATTGAAAATAACCGTAAGCAGTTGTTGGAACTGATTGAGGATATGGCTGCAAAAGAAAATCCAGCAGGCAGTTTGGGACAGAAAATCGGTGATTTGTATAACTTGGCTATGGACAGCGTAGCTCGTAACGAACAAGGTATTGCACCGGTAAAAGTACAGTTGGATAAGATTGCAGGACTGAAAGACAAGAGTGAGTTGGTGCCCATGATGGTGGAACTCTTGAATTGTGGAGTAGGTACTTATTTTTCTAGCTATGTTTATGCCGATTCAAAGAATAGCGATATGAATATCTTCCAGATTGCACAGTCGGGCATTAACTTGGGCGAGAAAGAATATTATCTGGACAATGATGATGTTACCGTAAATATTCGTGAGAATTATAAGAAATACATTGCTAAATTGTTTGTGTTGGCTGGATGTTCAGAAGCAGAGGCTCAGCAGAAGATGGCAGATGTAATGGAAATTGAAACTGCTATTGCTAAAGAATCATTCAGCGCAGTGCAGCAGCGTGATCCGGAAGCAAATTATCACAAGATGTCGTTCGACCAGTTTGTGAAGACATTCCCAGGTATCGACTGGAACACTTATCTGAAAGGACTTGGTGTGGCACAGTTTGCGGAATTGAACGTATGTCAGATTGAGCCGATTAAGGCTGTAGAGAATTTGCTCAATACACTTCCTGTGTCTAAGCACATTTCTTATATGCAGTACAACTTGCTTGATGCGGCAGCTTCTACCTTGAGTGATGATTTTGTTGCTGCTCGTTTTGATTTCTACGGAAAGGTACTTTCTGGTCGTCAGGTAAATTCTCCAAGATGGAAACGTGCGGTATCGGCAGTAGAAAACACATTGGGTGAAGCTGTAGGCCAGATGTATGTAGAGAAGTACTTCCCTGCAGCTGCTAAAGAACGTATGCAGAAACTGGTGAAGAACTTGCAGGTTGCTTTGGGCGAACGTATTCAGGCTCAGGACTGGATGAGTGACAGCACCAAAGTGAAAGCATTGGAAAAACTGAATGCTTTCCATGTGAAAGTGGGCTATCCAGACAAGTGGAAAGACTATTCAAAACTGGAAATCAAGAAAGATTCTTACTGGGCTAATATGTGCCGTGCCAGCAAGTGGGGATTGGATGATATGTATGCTCGTTTGGGTAAGCCGGTTGACAAGGATGAATGGTTGATGACTCCTCAGACAATCAATGCGTATTACAATCCTACTACAAATGAAATCTGTTTCCCTGCCGGTATCTTGCAGTATCCTTTCTTTGACATGAATGCAGACGATGCTTTCAACTATGGTGCCATCGGTGTGGTTATCGGTCATGAAATGACTCACGGATTCGATGACCAGGGCCGTCAGTTCGACAAGAATGGTAATCTGACTTACTGGTGGGCTCCGGAAGACGCTGCACGTTTTGAAGCGCGTACCAAGGTGATGGAAGATTTCTTTGGAAATATAGAAGTATTGCCAGGACTTAAATGTAACGGTAAGTTGACATTGGGAGAGAATTTGGCAGACCATGGAGGCTTGCAGGTTTCTTATCTGGCATACCAGAAGGCTGTAGCTGAAAATCCGTTGAAAGAAGAAGATGGATTCACTCCAGAACAACGTTTCTTCTTGGCCTATGCTAATGTATGGGCTGGCAATATCCGTGAAGAGGATATCCGTGCACGTACTAAATCAGATCCTCATGCTTTGGGAGAATGGCGCGTAAATGGTGCTTTGCCACATATTCAGGCATGGTATGATGCATTCCATATCACAGAAAAGGATCCTCTGTATGTAGCTCCTGAAAAGCGAGTGAATATTTGGTAATTTTCAGATATAAGTATAATCAGCAAGGTCTCTTTGGCTTCATGATAAGAAGTTGGAGAGACCTTTTCTTTTAAGTGGTAAAAGCTATTTTTACAAAATACATTTCTAATTGTAATTATTTATAAATTGAAAGTTTGTGGGGTATCATCCCATTTGAATCTTTCGGCAGTTTCAAAAAATACCATTATCTTTGTATACATTTTAAAATTGTATATGGATAATAAACTGCGATATAACGATTTTTCCACCTTCATGTCTCGTCACTTTCCTTACAAGGTACAGAAGTTGTCGGTTAATGCTGGATTTACTTGTCCCAACCGTGATGGAGTAAAAGGGTTTGGAGGGTGTACTTATTGCAATAACCAGACATTCAATCCGGTCTATTGTCGTACAGAAAAGACTGTAAGAGTACAGTTGGAGGAAGGAAAGCAATTCTTCTCTCGTAAATATCCTCAGATGAAATACCTCGCATATTTTCAGGCTTATACCAATACTTATGGGGAGTTGGAAAACTTGAAGCGCATGTATGAGGAGGCATTGGAGGTCGATGGAGTAGTGGGACTGGTAATCGGTACACGTCCTGACTGTATGCCTAATGATTTGCTAGACTATCTGGAGGGACTTGCGAAAAACACTTTCCTCATGGTGGAGTATGGCATTGAGAGTACAGATGATGCCACCTTGATGCGTATCAACCGTGGACATGATTTTGCATGTGCCCGTGAGGCAGTGGAACGTACTGCCGCCCGTGGTATCCTTACTGGAGGACATGTCATTCTCGGATTGCCGGGAGAGGAGCGGGAAGGACTGATGAAGCAGGCAGCTACCTTGTCTCAACTTCCGCTCACTACCTTGAAGATGCATCAGTTGCAATTGATAAAAGGAACTCGTATGGCTCATGAATACGAGCAGGACCCCACTGATTTTCATCTTTTTACAGCCGATGAGTATATTGATTTGGTGATAGATTACGTGGAACATATTCGTCCGGATATGGTCTTGGAGCGGTTTGTCTCACAGTCGCCTAAAGAGTTGCTCATTGCGCCCGACTGGGGATTGAAAAACCATGAGTTTACCGCTCGGGTGAAGAAAAGGATGGTAGAACGTGATGCTTGGCAGGGAAAGAAATATAATATAGTATAACTTAAATATTACGTATCAAAATGGAATTGAAAGGAAAAGTACATTATGTTGGTGTGAACGACCGTACAAAGGCTTTGTTTGAAAACTTATGGCCATTGCCTTACGGGGTGTCTTATAATTCATATCTGATAGCCGATGAAGAAAAGGTGGCGTTGGTAGATACTGTAGACGTTGCATTCTTTGAAGTGTATCTGAAAAAGATTAAGAATATCATCGGTGACCGTAAAATCGATTATTTGATTATCAACCATATGGAGCCAGACCACTCTGGTTCTATCTCTTTGATTAAGCAGTATTATCCAGATGTCGTGTTGGTAGGAAACAAGAAGACTTTCGATATGGTAGACGGATATTATGGTGTGGAAGGAGAGCGTTTGGTGGTAGCTGAAGGCGACTCCTTGAAACTGGGGCATCATAGTCTGCGTTTTTATCTGGTTCCTATGGTGCACTGGCCGGAAACAATGGTTACTTTTGATGAAACTGAAGGTGTCTTGTTCTCGGGAGATGCTTTTGGATGCTTTGGAGCTTTGAATGGAGGCTGTGTAGACAAGAATATCAATACAGACATCTATTGGGATGAAATGCGTCGTTACTATTCGAATATTGTAGGAAAATTCGGTAATCCGGTACAGAAAGCATTACAGAAGTGTGGTGGTTTGGATATTCGTATGATTTGTCCTACCCACGGACCAGTTTGGGAAGAAAAGATTCAGGAAGTGGTTTCTTTGTACGACCGCTGGAGCCGTTACGAAGGTGAAGAAGGAGTGGTAGTAGCCTATGGAACCATGTATGGCAATACCGAGGAGATGGCAGAGGTGATAGCTGAAGAACTGAGTCTTCAGGGTATCAAGAATGTGGTGATGTATAACGTATCTCATACACCTCATTCTTATATCCTTTCCGATATTTTCAGATATAAAGGTCTGATTGTGGGCTGTACTACTTATAACATGCATCTTTATCCGGAAATGGAAGCTTTGTTGAACAAGGTGGCTGCCCGTGAGATGAAAAACCGTATGATTGGCTATTTCGGTTCCTTCACTTGGGCGAGCGCTGCAGTGAAGAAACTGGGCGAGTTTACAGAAAAATTAAAATTCGAAGTGGTTGGCAGTCCGGTTGAAATGAAGCAGAGCATGAAAGCGGACAATGAAACTCAGGCAAGAGAATTGGCCCGAGCAATGGCTGCACGCCTGAAAGAAAATAACTGATAGCTTCTAGGTAATTGTAAAAAAGAATCTCCTTGCACTTTAGCCAGTAGGTTGTAAGCGTAAGGAGATTTTTTATGCAATAGGTGATTCTATTAGTTCTTTGCCTGATGAACAGTGAGCTGTGGGAATGGGAATCCGATACCTTCCTTGTTGAAGGTTGCATATACAGTCTTGTTCAAGTCGAAGTACACATCCCAGTAGTCTTCTACCTTTGTCCATGCTCTTACCTTGATATCCACACTGCTGGCAGACAGTGAGCTCAAGCCAATGAAGTGAGCAGGGTTTTTCAAGATACGTGTATCTGCTGCAATAATACGTTCCAGCACTTCTTTCACGCGTTCGTAGTCTTCTCCATATTCTACACCGAAAGTCCATTCAGCGCGGCGCATGTCCTGACGACTGTAGTTGGTGATGGCGCTGCTGCTCAAGGTTCCGTTAGGGATAAATACAGTACGGTTGTCCAGCAATGTGATGATAGTATGGAAAATCTGGATTTCCTTTACAATACCGCTAGTACCGTTAGGTGCATCAATAAAGTCGCCTACCTTGAAAGGCTTGAAGATAAGGATAATCAGTCCGCCTGCAAAGTTTGACAGATTTCCAGACAGAGCCATACCGATGGCAACGCCGGCAGAAGCCAATAGTGCGGCAAGGCTGGTAGTTTCCACACCCAATTTACTGATGATGGCAAAGAGCAATACCAAGTTCAGCAACAGATTAATCAAGCTGCCCAAGAAGGTACGTACACTGATTTCCAGTTTTCTCTTGTTCCACAATTTGTTAAGCAGTGAGTTGATTTGTTTAATGATAAATCGTCCTACCACATAGATGATGATAGCTCCGATGATGCTTTTTCCAGCATCTACTCCCCAATCGATTAGTCGGCTAAGCAGCTGTTCAAAATTGACTGATGCTGCTGCGTTTAAAACTGTTAGTAACATAATAATAAAAATTAAAAATTATAGATTTAAAATTCCTTTTCCTTGTCGGATGATGGTTGCCTCCCCTTCGCTGCAGTCTACTATAGTAGAAGGTTCCATACCTCCTATACCTCCGTTGATTACCAAATCGGCTTCTTTGCCGAACTTCTCTTCTATCAGTTCCGGATTAGTGATATATTCTATCTCCTCATCTTTATCCCAAGGGAGGGTGGTAGTCAGTATAGGAGCTTCCAGCATTTGGCAAATCTCCCGTATGATAGGATGGTCCGGAATTCTAATTCCCACTTCCTTGCGGTTTCTAAAGATTTTAGGTAGCCGATTGTTAGCTTTCAAGATAAAGGTGAAAGCCCCAGGCAGGTTACGTTTCATTAGTTTGAAAGTCGGGTTGTCTATCTGTGCATATTCGCTTATATTGCTCAAGTCGTTGCAAATGATGGCCAGACTTTTCTTTTTAGGATCAATCCCTTTTAGTTTGCAGATACGTTCTATCGGTCGTTCTTTTAAGGCATGGCAACCAATGGCATACATCGTATCGGTAGGATAGATGATAATGCCGCCATCGTTGAGCAGGTCAACAATGCGCTGCAACTCGTTGGGGTTATTGTTTTTGAGGTATAATTTCTGTAACATATTATTATTCTCCTTGATTTTCTTTTTTTCTTTTTTGTTCCTTGAGGATTTCAGCCAGTTTATATTGCAAGGCTGCTTCTGCTTCTTTCCCGCTTCTTTCCAGTGCTTTACCAAAGAATTCATGTGCACCGGCATGTTGAGGCTTTACCGTAGTGGCTTTGTCAAAGTCGGCTATAGCTCCTTCCAGGTTGTCGGTGTGCAAACGCAGTTTCCCGCGGTTATAAAGAGCCTTAAACTCCATCGGGCGCAGTTCAACAGCATGGTTCAGGCATTTTTCCGCCTCCTCTGTATGGTGGTCGTTAAAGAGAGTGACTCCCTTTCTCACCCATGCATCCACATATTCCGGCCATAACTCGATGGCTTTGTTGTAGTTGGCCAGTGCAGCTCGTGAATCGTGCATTTGAGTCACACATTCATTTCCCATCAGATAATATTCATGTGCATATTTCTGCAGGCTCTTCTTTTGCTGCTCCATTCTCTCCAGAAGTTTTTTATTCTCCTCTTTCAGCTTGTTGATGACACCCAGTTTGCGCCGTATGAATCGTTGCTGTAAAGGCTTTTCTATATCATATCTAGAATGGATGGCTTTGAAGAACTGAAGGATGAATTCTTCAAAATTGCCACTGTTGAATGCTTTTACGGCAGCCGCATACTGAATGTCGGCTTGTGCCTGTTTTATGGCGCGCTCCATAGCTTGAGAACTGTTGAAACGTTGTGAGAATCCGATGATTTCCGGTCTTACAAAGATATCTCCTCTAGAGATTGGACGCTTCATGCAGATACCCTCTAGCGAGGTGCAGCGGCTCAGTGCCACATAAGCCTGTCCTCCGGCAAATACTCCTCCGGTAAAGTCGATGACTACTCGGCTGAAGGTAAGACCTTGGCTTTTGTGTACGGTGATGGCCCAAGCCAGCCGGATAGGATATTGGGTGAAAGTGCCCAGCTCCTCTTCCTCTATTTTTTTCTCCTCTTCATTATATTTGTAGCGGATATTTCTCCAGTTCTCCTGTTTCACGTCATATTCTTTTCCATCTTCAGTCTTGACATAGATGACACCCTCCTTGTCTATTCCGGCAATGGTTCCGATTGTTCCGTTTACCCATCGTTTGTCCATGTCGTTTTTGATGAAGATGATTTGCGCTCCCGGCTTCACAGTCAGTTCCATGAGGGTAGGTAAGCTGTGTTCAGGAAAATCCCCATGGATTTCCCCTTTCAATAGGAGTGCATCTCCAGGAAGTTCCGCCAGTTTCTGTTCGTTGATATGGTCTACGGTGTCTCTTCGAGTAGCCAGTGTGACATACATATCAGTTTCGTTCGAAGCGACAGGGGCGTTTAGCCGTGTGTTGAGCAGTTGCAGGTCTGCATTGCTCACCATGTTGGTACGTATATGGTCAAGCACCCCCACAAAAACCTTGTCGGTTTGTCGGTACACCTTGTTCAGTTCGATGGCTACCAGTTCTATTTCTTGAAAGACTCTGGCTGAAAAGAAATACGGGTTAGGGTAAAAGCGGTTGATGATTTCCCTCTCGTCGCTTTTTACCACAGGTTCCAATTGGAATACGTCGCCTACAAGCAGGAGTTGTTTTCCTCCAAAAGGCTCTCTCATATTTTGCGAGTAGACTCTCAGCACCCTGTCGATGAAGTCAATGATGTCAGCACGTACCATAGAGATTTCATCAATGATAATCAATTCGATGTTCTTGATGAGTTTTCGATGGTCGGACGAATATTTTAGGAAGTCATGCAGTTTGCCGCCTTTCAAACTAAAGTTGGGGTCATCGGGTAGCAGCGGGTGAAACGGAAGTTTGAAGAAACTGTGCAGTGTACTTCCACCTGCATTGATGGCGGCGATGCCTGTAGGGGCGAGTACCACATATTTCTTCTTGGTCGTTTCACATACATGGCGCAAGAAGGTAGACTTACCCGTACCCGCCTTTCCGGTAAGGAATACCGATTGTCGGGTATATTGTATAAGTTTCAAGGCATTTTGAAACTCCACATTGTTCGAGTCTATGAGATTTTGGGCCATGTGTTATTTTTTAGAGGTTAAAGATACTAAAAAATCTTCATATTATATATTTATAGAAATGAAGTTGGCTCTTTTTTAAGTTGAAGTTGGTGTAAAATAAGTTGGTGGGGGGGGAGAAATGCAGAAAGGAAACCTCCATAGAGATTTCCTTTCTGGTTATTGATTATGCGTTGCGCATGATTTTCAAGTCAAAAGCTAAAACTTTTATTTTTTAGCTTGTTGTTTGTTGCCAATAGTTGGATTAAGCATTACATAACCCCAGATCATTGGATCTGCATTAGCGATTCTGTGTAAAAAACTTTTAAACTTTTTCATAATGTTATCCTTTCTTTTAAATTAATAATTAAATCTAGGCACTATACTGGTGCCGTTTTTGTCTGAATTTTAAATCTTCTAGGCGCTCCTCACGGAGGGCTGTTGAAGTTCCTTGAAAACTTTGTTATACCTTAATTAATCTTTTTACCTGTTTTTTAAACACAGTGCAAAGATATATCTTTTCTTGCTTCGAAATATGTTTTAAAGCATGTTTTTTGATAAAGAGGCCATTTTGTTGACTTATATCAATCATCCGATAGGAATAGATAATTACACTGACAAATTATGTTGTTTAGCATGTTTTTTGTACTTTTGCACCTCAATTCATTAAAAACATATTTAGATTCAATGAAAAAAACATTTTTATTATTACTTCTGACGTGCTGTTTGGCGGGTGTTGCTAAGGCACAGAATATCCAGTTTCATTATGATTTAGGACGTGCTATGTATAATTCGTTGGATGAACGTCCGTTGCTTACCACTACAGTAGAAATGTTTAAAGCTGATAAGTGGGGTAGCACATTCTTTTTTGTGGATATGGATTATAAGCGTAATGGAGTAGCTTCTGCTTATTGGGAGATTAGCCGTCAGTTGAAATTCTGGGAAGCACCTTTCGCTTTGCATGTAGAGTACAACGGTGGTTTGAACTACATCAACCATGCTGGTTTGGCGGGGGCTGCTTATAACTGGCATAATGGTAACTTCTCAAAAACTTTTGGAGTGCAGGCTCTTTATAAATATATTAAGGGTAATTCTAGCCCTCACAACTTCCAGCTTACTGGTAACTGGAACTTGAATTTCTGTCAAGGTAAATATACTTTCAGCGGTTTTGTAGACTTCTGGCGTGAAAAGCATCTAGACATCAACGGCAATAAGCACAATTTTGTGTTTATGACCGAGCCTCAGTTTTGGGTAAACCTGAACAACTTCAAGCGTGTGAGCGATGATTTCAAGTTGAGTGTGGGAACTGAATGGGAGATGACCAACAATTTTGCACTGCTTGACGGATTCTATTTCATTCCTACTTTGGCCATGAAATGGAGTTTCTAATTTAAGGATGGTGCAGTATATATAATATAATAAGGTGTAATGGGGATATCGGCAGCGTGTAGACGTATGCGGATAGCCCCATTGTATTTTATCTATAATAGAACAATCAATTTTATCGTTATAATTATGTTAGAAAAACTTTTTGGTTTTGACCGCAATGTGACACGTGTACGTACTGAGATTCTGGCAGGTATCACTACCTTTCTTACAATGGCCTATATCTTGGCTGTACACCCAAACATCTTGAGTGCTTCTGGTATGGACAAGGGTGCTTTGTTTACCACCACTGTCATTGCTTCTGCTTTTGCTACCTTACTAATGGCTTTTTATGCCAAGTTGCCTTTCGGGTTGGCTCCGGGGATGGGTTTGAATGCATTTTTTGCCTATACAGTCTGTCTTACTATGGGTTACACCTGGCAGTTTGCTCTTACGGCTGTCTTGATAGAAGGTCTGATATTTATCTTGCTTACGGTGACCAATCTCCGCGAGAAGATTGTGGATGCGCTTCCGGTGACCTTGAAGAACGCTATAGGGGCAGGTATCGGACTGTTTATTGCTTTCATTGGGTTGCAGAATGCTGGAGTGATTGTCAACAACGATGCTACTTTAATTAGCTTGGGTAAGATTACTTCCGGTTCGGCTTTGCTGGCTTTGATAGGGCTGTTGATTACTTCGGTGCTACTTGTTAGAAAAGTGCGTGGTGCTTTACTGTTTGGTATATTAATTACTACCCTTATCGGTATCCCTATGGGTATTACTCATTTGGATGGGGTATTGAGCACTCCTCCTTCTATTGAGCCGATTTTCTGGCAGTTCCAGTGGGAGTCTATCTTCACTAAAGAGATGGTAGTGGTGGTTTTTACTTTCTTGTTTGTAGATATGTTTGATACTATCGGCACTTTGGTGGGAGTGACTACCAAGGCCGGCATGATGACCGAAGATGGTAAGATACCTCATTTGAAGCAGGCTTTTCTGGTTGATGCGGTAGGTACTACTGCCGGTGCGATGCTGGGAACCAGTACCATCACGACTTTTGTGGAAAGTGCTTCAGGAGTAGGCGAAGGCGGACGCAGCGGGCTTACTGCATTTGTTACAGCTGTCTGTTTCTTGCTGTCGCTTTTCTTGGCGCCGTTTTTCCTGGCGGTTCCGGGGGCAGCCACCGCACCTGTGCTGGTCTTGGTGGGGCTGATGATGATGTCTTCTATCAAGAAGGTTGATTTCAATGACTATTCCGAAGCCATTCCTGCCTTTGTCTGTGTGCTGTTTATGCCGTTGGCTTATAGTATTTCAGACGGTATTGTATTGGGGATGCTCAGCTATGTGCTGATTAATATGATTTGTGGAAAGTTCCATAAATTGTCTGTCGGTATGTATCTTCTAGCTATCTTGTTTGTCCTGAAATTTCTTATATAAAAAGGGGGTATTGAAATCATGCCGTCGTTTTAGGTAGAATATGCCGACATTTTTTGTAGATTGTCGGCATATTTTGTATAGAATGTCGGTATATTTTTGGTGAAATGATTATATATTTTTCTCAAAATGACAGCATGATTTTTTGGAGGGGTGTTTTTTCATTTGTATTTTGCCTTGGAGAGATGTATGAATATAAGCTTGAATAATTAGATAATTGCAAGTTGGAGTTGGCATTTTTTTGCAGGATGGCATTTTTCTGTCAGATACAGCCCTATTTGAGGAGAGGAAAATATGTTTTATAACCTAAAAAATTACATTTTGTAGAAGGCATATCTCTTTTTTTGCTATTTTTGCACAGTTTCGGTTTCGGTGTGCTGAACTTATAAGTAGCCGGACCGGTAACAATTGCCGTATGAGTACGTGCAGACATAGAACAAGAGTATAACTAAAAAACAAAGCATGATACAGAAAGTATTGATCGCTAACCGTGGCGAAATAGCAGTTCGTGTAATGCGTTCTTGTCGTGAGATGGGAATCCGTACCGTAGCTGTCTTTTCAGAAGCCGACAGAACGGCACGCCACGTACTATATGCTGATGAGGCTTGCCTGATAGGACCGGCTGCTTCACGCGAGAGTTATCTGAATATAGATAAGATAATCATGGCTGCCAAGAGTCATGGAGTAGATGCTATTCATCCGGGTTACGGTTTCTTGTCGGAAAATTCCGAATTTGCACGTCGTTGTCGTGAAGAAGGTATCATATTCATCGGTCCAGACCCGGAAACGATGGATGCGATGGGCGACAAGATTTCAGCTCGTAAGCAGATGATTGCTGCTGGTGTGCCTGTAGTGCCGGGCACAGAACAGCCTCTTCAAAGTGTAGAAGAAGCCAAAGAAATCTGTAACAAAATTGGTTATCCGGTGATGCTGAAAGCTTCAATGGGAGGTGGAGGTAAGGGTATGCGCTTGATTCATCATGTTGATGAAGTGGAAGAAGCCTATAACACTGCCCGTTCGGAATCAATGTCGTCTTTTGGTGACGATACGGTATATTTGGAAAAATTTGTAGAAGAACCTCATCATATCGAGTTTCAGATTTTAGGAGATAACTATGGAAATGCAGTTCATTTGTTTGAACGTGAATGTTCTATTCAGCGCCGCAATCAGAAAATCGTAGAAGAAACTCCTTCACCTTTTGTGACAGATGAACTTCGTAAGCAGATGGGTGATGCTGCCGTAGCTGCTGCAAAGGCTGTGCACTACAAGGGAGCAGGTACTATTGAGTTTTTGGTAGACAAGCACCGCAATTTTTATTTCCTTGAAATGAACACTCGTTTGCAGGTGGAACATCCTATTACTGAAGAAGTAGTAGGAGTGGACCTGGTGAAAGAACAAATTCGTGTGGCAAATAACGAGCCGCTCCATATCAAGCAGGAGGATTTGAAACAGCGTGGACATGCCATTGAGTGTCGTATTTGCGCCGAAGATTCTGAAAACAACTTTATGCCTTCTCCTGGAGTTATCCGCCAGCTGATGGAGCCGAACGGCATTGGTGTGCGTATTGATAGCTACGTGTACGAAAGTTACGAAATTCCTATCTATTACGACCCGATGATTGGTAAACTGATTGTATGGGCTACTACCCGTGAGTTTGCTATCGAACGTATGCGCCGTGTGTTGTATGAGTACAAGATTACCGGGCTTAAAACCAATATCGGTTATTTACGCCATATCATGAATGTGCCTGACTTTGTGGAAGGTCATTACAATACATTGTTTATCCCTAAGCATCAGGATATGCTGCGCGAATGGGCCGGAAAGAAGGAAGAAGAAACAGAGAACATCGCAATGATTGCTGCATACATCGACTATCTGATGAACTTGGAAGAAAACAATTCCGGTGCATCCGACAACCGTCCTATCAGTCGTTGGCGCGAGTTTGGACTGAAAAAAGGTGTGTTGCGTATTTGATGGTCTTTCTACAACAATTTAAATAGAACTGAAATGGAAATACATATTGGTGACAGAATAGCCGACGTTTCCCTGGTGAGCAAGGAAGGAAACAAGGTGCAGCTTACTATTGATGGAGTGCCTTATGATGTGGATATCGTAATGGCTGAAAACGGAAGCTGCTCCATCTTGCACGATGGAAAGTCGTATAATGCGGAAATGATTCGGAAAGAAGGTGGAAAGAGCTATACGGTAAATGCTCACTATCAGTCGTACAATGTTGACATTATCGACTCTCAGGCTAAGTATTTGCGTATGCGCAAGAATAATGAGGAGAAACAACAAGACAAGATTGTTTCGCCAATGCCTGGCAAGGTGGTGAAGATTCCTGTTAAGGTGGGCGATCAACTAAAAGCAGGAGATATTGTAGTGGTGATTGAAGCCATGAAGATGCAGAGTAACTATAAAGTGAACAGTGAGTGCGTGGTAAAGGATATTCTGGTTGGCGAGGGAGACTCGGTAAACAGTAATCAGGTTATCATGACGCTGGATATTGTAAAAGAAGATTGAATATGACAACAGCTGAACAATATAAGAAGTTTGAGGAGCTGGACAAACTGGCTTCTCAAGGTGGCGGTGTTGAGCGTGTGGAAAGACAGCATGCCAATGGTCACATGACTGCCCGTGAGCGTATCGATATGTTGCTCGACAAGGGTACGTTTAATGAAATCGACAAGTTGGTGATGCATAACTGCACCGATTTCGGTATGGAAAAAAATCATATTCCAGGTGATGGTATCGTGTGTGGATATGGTAAGATTGACGGCCGTCTGGTATATGTATATGCTTACGACTTTACTGTATATGGTGGTACGTTGAGTGCTACCGGTGCAAAGAAGGTGGTGAAAGTGCAGGAACTGGCTCTGAAGAACGGGGCTCCTGTCATTGCCTTGAATGACTCGGGAGGTGCGCGTATCCAAGAAGGTGTGGGCAGTATCTCTGGATATGCTTCCATCTTCTACCAGAATACGATTGCTTCGGGTGTTATTCCTCAAATCTCAGCTATCTTGGGACCTTGTGCCGGAGGTGCTTGCTATTCTCCTGCTTTGACAGACTTTATCTTTATGGTGAAGGAAAAGAGCCACATGTTTATCACTGGTCCTGATGTGGTGAAGACCGTGACTCATGAAGAAGTAGACAAGGAGGAACTGGGAGGTGCTTATACACACAGTAGTAAGAGTGGGGTGACTCATTTCCTTTGTGAAACAGAAGAGGAAACTTTGATGAGTATTCGTGAGTTGCTTAGTTTCTTGCCTTTAAACAATATGGAAGATGCTCCGATGCAGTCTACTTCAGACGATATTCGTCGTGTGGAAGAGTCGTTGATGAATGTGATTCCTGACGACCCTAATATGCCGTATGATATGAAGAATATCATTGAGCCGGTAGTCGACGAACATTATTTCTTTGAAGTGATGCCTCATTTTGCCAAGAATATGGTGGTAGGTTTCGCCCGTCTGGGTGGTCGTCCGGTAGGTATCGTGGCCAATCAGCCGGCTTACTTGGCAGGAGTACTCGATATTGATGCATCAGATAAAGCATCTCGTTTTATCCGTTTCTGCGACTGCTTCAATATTCCTATTGTTACTTTTGTAGATGTTCCGGGATTCTTGCCGGGATGCGATCAGGAGCACAATGGTATTATCCGTCATGGTGCGAAGATTGTATATGCGTATGCCGAAGCTACTGTGCCTAAGATTACAGTGATTACCCGTAAGGCGTATGGTGGTGCTTATATCGTGATGAACAGTAAGCCTATTGGTTCTGATGTGAACTTCTCTTATCCTACTGCCGAGATTGCTGTGATGGGTGCCGAAGGTGCTGTAAACATCTTGTATCGTAAGTCGACTCTTGAAGAGAAAGCGCAGGCTGTAGAGGAGTATAAGGAAAAGTTCTCTAATCCTTATCGTGCTGCTGAGCAAGGTTATATTGATGAGATTATTCTTCCTAAGAATACTCGATATAAACTTATTCAGGCATTGGAGATGACTCAAAATAAGAGTGTTTCACATCCGCCTAAGAAACATGGTAATATGCCTCTGTAATGACAGACTTTTATAGATAATAAAAAAATCCATCATCGGTTCAGTCGGTGATGGATTTTTTATGGGGGGATGTAAGGTGATATAATACGGGGGTTATTCAAAAATATGATGGCGTGCCAACATGCATGCGCCTATCACTCCGGCGTGTTCTTGTAGTTTAGATAAAACGATGGTAGAGTCTTTGCTTACCATGTTGAGTGAATATTTTCTTACGGAGCCTTTTATTGGCTGCAACAGATAGTCTCCAGTTTGTGCCAACGTTCCGCCTATGATAATCAACTCCGGGTTCAGCAAGTTGATGAGTCCGGCCAAGTAGCGTCCCAACTTTTGGGCAATCTCTTCCAGAATCTCTATGCATAGAAGGTCTTCCTTATTGGTAGCCCTTATAATATCTCTTAAAGTTACCGACTTCTCATCCTTGAGGATTTGGTCGGAAAGGATGGTTTGTTTCCCTTCTTTTACACATTGTATCAGCATCCGGTAGAAAGCGGCTCCCGATACCTCGGTTTCCAAACATCCTTTTTTCCCACAGTGGCAGAGTATTTCGTTGTCAAACACGTTGAAGTGTCCGAACTCTCCTGAAAATCCCGATTTGCCGGTATATATTTTTCCGTCTATGATGATACCCGAACCGAGTCCCCATCCCAGATTGATGAAGATGATGTTCTTTTCGCCTTTCACTATACCTTTGGTCATTTCTCCGTAGGTCATGGCGCGGGTGTCATTGTCAATACTGACAGACATGCCCAGTTTCTCTGAGAGGATTTCAGCTAGAGGCATCTCGCTGAAATTAAATAACGTGAAACTGTATCCCGATTCAGGATTTACACGTCCGGCTATGTTTACGCTAATGTTCATTATCTTGCTTTCGTCAGGGCAGGTCTGCTTGATGAATGTTCTTATATGGTCGCAAAGTATATCTATACTTTCTTGAGAATTACTCAATGCGCAAGCAACAGTAGCAGGCTGCTCCATCAATTCTCCGGTGAAGTTCATGACACCCATGACGAGGCAAGTCTGCTTGATATCTACCCCTATAAAATATCCTGCATCAGGATTTAGACCGTAAAGTGTAGGTGGTCTTCCTTCGCTTGTTTCTAGTTTACCGTGGCTGGTGATGTATCCCTCGTCACACATCTCACTAATGAATTTAGTGATGGTAGGTATACTCAGATTAATTTCTCGTGCCAAATCTGGGATAGTAGAGGAATAAGTGTACATGAAATAATGGATGATTTTCTTTTTTGTAAGAGCACTTTTCCCTCCTTTTTCAATTTCATTGAGGAGCTTTAGTTTCATTATGTATTATTTTTTTATTACAAATTTACAAAACTTACTGTATAGCTTGGTTAGAAGAAGTATATAAACTGTTTAATAATAGTTAAATAACAGATAGGTTGTTCTGTAAGATAGTATAGATAATTAATCTAGTAGGGTATGCCGGTATGAATAAATAAAATTATTAATAAAATATCTTTTGCTATTGCTTGATATTAATAAAATATCTATTTTTGCAGAAAGAAGTTATTTTTTAATAAAGATATTATGGAAAAGATTATTGGACTTATTGATGCTCCATTTACTCCGTTTTATGAAAACGGAGAAGTAAACTATGAACCAATTGAGGCTTATGCCAAGATGTTGGCTAAGAATGGTTTGAAAGGTGTGTTTATTAACGGTTCTTCTGGAGAAGGGTACATGCTGACAGAAGAAGAACGTATGAAACTGGCGGAACGTTGGGTGGAAGTGGCACCAGAAGGCTTTAAGGTTATTGTACACGTGGGTAGCTGTTGTGTGAAGTCTAGCAAGATGCTTGCAGAACATGCTCAGAAAATAGGAGCTTGGGGAATTGGTGCAATGGCTCCTCCTTTCCCAAAAGTAGGTCGTATTGAAGAATTGGTGAAATATTGCGAAGAAATTGCAGCCGGTGCTCCTAAACTTCCTTTCTATTATTATCATATCCCTGCTTTCAATGGTGCATTTTTACCTATGACTGCTTTGCTGGAAGCCGTAGACGGACGTATTCCTAACTTTGCAGGTATCAAGTATACTTATGAAAGTATTTATGAATACAATCAGTGCCGTCTGTATAAGAACGGCAAGTTCGATATGCTTCACGGACAAGATGAAACAATCCTTCCTTCATTGGCAATGGGGGGTGCGCAAGGCGGTATTGGAGGTACTACTAACTATAACGGAAACAACTTGGTGGGTATCATCGAAGCATGGAAAGCCGGCGACATTGAAAAGGCTAGAGAACTGCAGAACTTCTCTCAGGAAGTAATCAATGTAATCTGCCATTACAGAGGTAACATTGTAGGTGGAAAGCGTATCATGAAACTGATTGGCCTTGACTTGGGTAAGAACCGCACTCCGTTCCAGAACATGACAGACGAAGAAGAAGCTAATATGAAGGCCGAATTGGAGAACATTCACTTCTTTGAACGTTGTAATAAATTTTAATAGAGAAAATGGATAAACGTATTTATTTGAATTACTGGGCTGATTCATATAAAACGGACCTTGAAAACAACATTCTCCCTTTCTGGTTGAAGCATGGTCTCGATCAGAAACACGGGGGGGTGTATACTTGTGTAGACCGTGAGGGAAATCTGATAGATACGACTAAATCGGTATGGTTTCAGGGACGTTTTGCCTTTGTATGTTGCTTTGCTTATAATCATGTAGCAAAGAAGCAGGAATGGCTGGATGCAGCAAAATCTACCCTCCTTTTCATTGAAGAACATTGTTTTGACAAGGATGGAAGAATGTATTTTGAAGTGACAGAAGACGGAACTCCGCTCCGTAAAAGAAGATATGTGTTCAGCGAAAGTTTTGCAGCGATTGCAATGGCCGAATATGCGTTGGCTACCGGTGACAAGACTTATGCCGAGAAAGCGCTAAAGCTTTTTAAAGACATGCGTCGTTTCTTGAGTACTGGAGTGCTTGAACCTAAATATTTGCCGACTTTGCAAGCACAGGGACATTCTATCACCATGATTATGATTAATGTTGCCACTTGTGTCAAGAAAGTAATCAGCGACCCGGAACTCGATCAGCAGATTGATGAATCCTTGTTTGCCTTGAAAAACTATTTCATGCACGATGAATTCAAGGCGTTGTTGGAAATGGTAGGACCGAAAGGTGAATTTATTGATACCATCAATGGGCGTACGATTAATCCAGGACACTGCATCGAAACCTCCTGGTTCTTGTTTGATGTGGCTAAAGACAGAGGCATGGATCAGAAACTTATCGACATGGCCTTGACTATACTCGACTGGTCTTGGGAATGGGGATGGGATAAGGAGTTTGGTGGAATCATCAACTTTAAGGACTGCAAAAACTTGCCTCCTCAAGACTATTCTCAGGATATGAAGTTCTGGTGGCCACAGACAGAAGCAATCATCGCTAACCTGTATGCTTATAAATTGACAGGGGATGAAAAATACTTGAAACGTCATAAGATGATTAGTGACTGGACGTATGCTCATTTCCCTGACCATGAATGTGGAGAATGGTACGGCTATTTGCACCGTGATGGTAGTGTAGCTCAACCGGCAAAAGGAAATCTCTTTAAAGGTCCTTTCCACATACCGAGAATGATGATAAAAGGTTATGCCTTATGTGAAGAAATGCTTGCCGGAATTTGATTCCGGCAAGTGCCTTTAGTCTAACACATTTAAATTTATGAAAAACTCAAAAATATATCCTTGGATTGTTGTTGCGCTTTTATGGGGCGTGGCATTGCTTAACTATATGGACCGGCAAATGCTCAGTACAATGAAAGAAGCAATGCAGGTAGATATTACGGAACTGCAGTCGGCTGCGAACTTTGGTTACTTGATGGCTGTCTTTTTATGGATTTACGGTCTGATGAGTCCTGTTTCAGGAATTATAGCTGACCGTTTGAACCGAAAATGGCTGATTGTGGGTAGCTTGTTGGTATGGTCGTCGGTTACTTACCTCATGGGCGTTGCCGAGACTTTCGACCAAATATTTTGGTTGCGTGCATTGATGGGGGTGAGCGAAGCGCTTTATATACCTGCAGGTCTGTCTCTCATAGCTGACTATCACACCGGAAAATCACGTTCGTTGGCTATCGGTATTCACATGACTGGTCTTTACACCGGGTCGGCAATTGGAGGGTTTGGTGCTACAGTGGCTGCTGCTTATTCTTGGAATACAGCTTTTCATTGGTTCGGTATTCTTGGTATTTCCTATGCCGCTATGCTGGCTATTTTCTTAAAGGAAAAGAAGAATGAAGAAGTTGTTGTGCAGGCAGAACAAATTCAGCCTCAGTCAAATAATAAGGAAACAGTGGGTGCGAGCTTGAAATCGCTGATCACTAATTTTTCTTTCTGGGTCATCCTGCTTTATTTTGCAGCTCCTAGTCTTCCTGGATGGGCCACAAAGAACTGGCTTCCTACTTTGTTTGCGGAAAATCTAGATATGCCAATGTCGCAAGCTGGACCAATCTCTACCATTACAATTGCCATTTCATCTTTTGTAGGTGTGCTTGTAGGAGGGACCTTATCCGACTATTGGGTACAGAAAAATTTGCGAGGACGAGTTTATACTGGTGCTATTGGTCTTGGATTGACCATCCCTTCGCTGCTTTTATTAGGCTTGGGAAATAATATCGTGATGATTGTGGGGGCAGGACTGCTGTTCGGTATAGGTTACGGAATGTTTGATGCCAATAATATGCCTATCCTGTGCCAGTTTGTATCGGCCAAGCAGAGAGCCACTGCCTATGGTGTGATGAATATGATAGGTGTGTTTGCTGGAGCTTTCATCACCCGTTTGTTGGGAGAATGGAGTGACGGAGGTAATCTTGGCTTGGGATTTGCCTTGCTGGCTGTCATTGTAGCGGTGGCCTTGTTTGCACAACTTTACTTCCTGAGACCTAAAGCCGACAATATCAATTAATATTATTAATAAGTATACAATATGATTATTTCAAATTTACAAAACAGTGAACGTATAGAGTCACTTCATCCTGCCTTTAAGGCTGCTTTTGATTATATCAAAACACACGATTTATTGCATGAAACTTGCGGAAGAATTGAACTCGACGGCGACCG
>JARIAN010000050.1 GCA_029257865.1 Phocaeicola sp. | reverse complement strand
ATTGTCACTGTCAAGTCGGAAGTGGACAAAACCTGCTTCTTGCAGTTGGATGAAAAGACTACTTTACTGCCGGTCAACCTTTCAGAATCTCCTTTCGGAGAGAAAGAAGTAAGAGCTTTGGTGAACTATAGTGAATCGGAAGAGTCTAGCGGAAAGTACAGCAAGGCGGTACATGTCAACTGGATTGATAGCGTACTCACCAAGAATATCGCTCCTAACTTGGGCGACAAGAACGATGAGGTATATGGAAACGACCCTGTGGAGATATTGAACGACTGGGTAACTGTAGCCGAAGACGGATACCTTACGCTCCGTTTCGCTACCCGATGGGGATATGCCGGAGTGAAACATTATGTGAACCTATTAAGTACCAACAATCCGGACAACCCATATGAACTGGAATTCAGACATAATGCCTACGAAGACAAATATGGGAATTTGGTGTCATCCATCGTTGCCTTCAAGTTGGACAAGCTGCCAGATACACAGGGAAAGACAGTAAAATTGAAACTGAACTGGGTCTCTTTCAGCGGACGGAAATCCTACGAATTTGATTATTGCACCCGCAAAGCAACCAACCCTCAGAGCAAGGCGGTTACTTCTGTACGAAATGTGATAGAAATCAAATAAAATCATCGATTTGAAAACATGCCGACATTTTAAAGAATTTATAGTGTCATTTCAACTGGAATATGCTGACGTTTTGAGTAAAACGTCAGCATATTTTTTTCAAAACAATTATATATTTTTCCAAAAATGACGATATATTTTTTCCCGGTCCTAAAAATCCTTGAAAAACACTCTCTGGCTAACCCTTTTCCACCCACTCAATCTCATTGTTTTCTGCCTGCATCAAGGCTATCAATTCATCCTGTTTCTCCGGCATCAAACGAAGTTTCTGAAAGCCGTCGCCTTCTATCTGCAACGTATATGGAATATCGAAAGTAAACCATTGGATACGTTTCCACACCACCACCTTGCGCACTTGCTTCAAGTCTATCTGACGATACCTGAAGTCATTGCAATGCAGATGAGAATCACACACTTTATAACGGATGTGATTAACACGCAAAAAGCCAACCAGGGCCATCATGAGCCATCCTACTAGATAAGGAATTATATCAGCAAACGAATCACCTGACACCCCCATCAGAAAGGCTGCAAAAAGGACCATACACAAGACATACCACCATGCTATCTGCATCATACATCTTCTACGATGCGCTATTCTAGACTCATAAACTATCATAAGCGTTCTTTTATTTATCGTCTCAAATATAGAAAATATTCCATTCATTATACATCTTTAGCACTATAAAATGCAGTTATTCAAGTCTTTTTTGTTTCTTTAGTGTAAATATAATCACAAAAGACAAGCATATGAAAAAACTGACTTTATGTGCGGGAATGATGCTTGTATGGAGTCTGTTCCCACTTATCGCAAAAGCACAAGACTATCACCAGCTTTGGAAAGAGGTGGAAGTGCTTCAGAAAAAAGATTTGCCTCAATCTGTCATCAAACAAACCGACTTGATATATGCCAAGGCTTTCCAACAACAGAACAATCCGCAAAGGCTGAAGGCTTTGATAATTGGTACAGAATACCGCACCATGCTCAGTCCGGATAGTTTGGCTCCACAGGTTGTACGCATACAAAAATGGCTGGTAGAGGAAAAGGATGTACCTACCCAAGCGATGCTTCATGCCGTTTTGGGGAAAATGATGCTAGACCTGCCCCAACCCGACATAGAAGCTGCCATCGCTCATTTCCACTGTTCGGTGAAAGCACAAGATTTGCTGGGAACTACTCCAGCCAAGAATTTCTATCCGGCAGTGGAGAGCAAAGAGGTGAGCCAAAAATTCTTTCACGACTCCATGTTTGACTTTCTGTCTCGCCATGCCATCAAATGTCTGAGTTTGATATCCGACTCTCGATACTCTGAAAAAACTCACTTAGCTATTATGGAGATCTATCAAAATCTTATAGATTTCTATTCTCCTTTATCTAGCAACTCTAACATTACTGCTTCTGTTCTTACTCAAGAGGCTCAAATACTCTATTTGGCCGACTACTGTCAATGCAGTAAATATAAGATAAAACAGGATGAAGCAATCTCTCGTCTGGAAAGGTTAGCTCAAAATTATCAAAAATCGGAAGCGTATGCTGATATTGCATTGAAACTGGCAGACAAATATCTGTCGGAAGAGCAACCGGAAAAAGCAATGAAATTGCTGCAGAAAGCCATCACTCTTTATCCTGAATCGTATTGGAAAAACGACTTGAATGAGATGATCCGATTTATCTCACGGCCTATATTAAATCTTACTACCCCTTTAGTTTATCCCGAATATGACTCTAAACTGATAGTAAACTATCAAAACTTGACAGATATGAAGGTGGAACTCTTCCGTCTGAACCTGCCGCCTTCCAGCATCTTGCTCAGAAACAACGAGTACGGAACACTCATCAAAAAGTACGGTACACGAACTTCCATCAACCACTTCGCCCTTTTGCCTACTTCCGACTATCGAATGAAGAAAGTCGAACTCCCGTTCAAGATGCCCCAAGCCGGTATTTACGTATTAAAAGCTACAGCTTCTACAGCCTCTGCCAAACCAAGCTATGATTTGCTGTATGTTTCTCCTTATCAATGTATTATCCTGCCAAAATCGAAAAAAGAAAAAGAATTGACTGTGGTAGACCGCCTGACCGGACATCCGGTTCCTCATGCTGAAATTGTATCGTATGAGATAAGTCATGAAGGTGAGTTCTCTGCCAAAAAGCTCTATACAACTGATGAAAAGGGAAATGTCACCATCAACCTTGCATCCGACCAACTGGAATATTTCAATGTACGGACCAAAGGGAATGATTTTATGCAAATACAGTATCAGTATATCCCCCAATATTCTCACAGACAAAAGGAGAAAACGGAAAAGACTCATACTAGCCTGTTTACTGACCGGGCACTGTACCGTCCCGGACAGAAAGTACAGCTTTCGGGATTCAAATATAAACAGTGGGGAGACTCACTGGATGTGGTCAGAGGTAGCGATGTGACTGTTACACTGTCAGACGACAACGGAAAGACACTGAAAAAGGAAGTTGTTAAGACGGATGAGTTCGGAGTCTATTCGGTCGAATTTATTCTTGACAAGCAATTGCTTCCCGGATTTTTCACCGTAACGGCAGACCATCAAAGAAAAAGTTTCAAGGTGGAAGAATATAAGCGACCGACTTTTGATGTACGCTTCAACCAGTCGGCACAGACCTATACTTTTGGAGATACCGTAAAGGCCTCAGCCATTGCACAGACTTTCAGTGGGGCACCTCTGCAACTGGCACGGGTGAACTATACCATTACGCGTGCCAAGAGTTGGTGGAGATTGATGAGAAACGAGTCTGCTATGGAAATAGCCAGCGGAGAATGTATGACTGATGCTCAAGGAAAATTTGCTGTCCACTTTCCTCTTGCAGAACCGGCAGACAACAACAGAATGCCAGCACATTTCTACCTTTATCAGGTTGCTGCTACTGTAACCAGCGGCGCAGGAGAATCGCAAGTGGGAGTATGGAGCGTGCCTGTGGGAAGGAAGTCATTGGGGCTGGACATCAAAGGACTGAAATCATTGATGGCGAAAGAAAAGAAGGAAAAGATTCAACTGTCGGCAATCAACATGAACAATGTACCTGTACAGACTGCCGTAAACTATACCGTATACCGCTTGAATGCTAACAACAAAAAGGAAGGTGCTGCTTGCTGCTCCGGAAAACAGGACGCAATGCAATCATTTGTACCCGAAGAACTTTATGCTCTGCCTTCCGGAAAATATCGGATGGAAATCTCAGCACAAGACGACAAGGGAAGGAGCTGTTCCTACGGACAGGACTTTATCTTGTTCTCTCTAGCTGATACCCGACCTCCCGTCGATGTGGAACATTGGTATTATCAAAATGGGGATAACTTCGGACAGACGGAAACCGACACTTTGAACCAAGTGGATGTCTATGTAGGTAGCAGCAAACAGAATGTATGCCTCTTTGTAAATACATATACTGCGGGGAAACGGCTCAGCAGCGAACGCGTTATGCTGAACAATGAAATCAAGAAATTCAGCTATCAGTATCAAACGGGTTATGGTGACGGAATCAAGATAAACTTTACTTTCATCATTGATGGAAAATGCTATACCAAAAATGTAGCACTTTCCCGTCCTGTCCCCAACAAGACTCTGAAACTGGAATGGGAAAGTTTTAGAGACAAACTAACTCCCGGACAAGAAGAAGAGTGGGTGCTCCGGGTGAAAAACAATAAAGGAAAAGGAGTGCAAGCCAACCTCTTGGCATCGGCTTATGATACTTCACTAGATCAAATATGGCCGCACCGATGGTATTTTGCTTTGGATTTCTTCAGGGACATGCCGCATGTCGATGCCCGTCATCTGAATTTCAATCCTTTTTATCTTTCACTTCCTTTCCAATCCAACGGCTATCATACTGGAATCGGAACATTATGGGACAGCCAACTGACGTCGCTCATCCCGTTTAATATCAACCGCTCTCCCCGATGGCTCTATTCCATACGCGGAAACAGTATGAAAAGGGTAAACAGTGCAGGAGGTACAGAAAAAAGCATGAGCCAGCCTTTGGAAGATATGGAAGAAGGATTTACCTTATTAGAAGAGAATGTCGCAGTGGAGTGTTGTATGGATATAGCGGACAAAGTGGAAGAACCTGTAACACTCCGACAGAATTTCTCGGAAACGGCTTTCTTTTATCCTGCCTTGAGAACGGACTCTGCCGGAAAAGTATTGCTGAACTTCACCATGCCGGATGCTTTGACCCAATGGAAACTGAATGCTTTTGCACATACCCAAGAAATGGACTATGGAAGCATCTCTGCCTTATTTACCACCACGAAACCTTTCATGGTACAACCTAATATGCCGCGATTTATCCGTATCGGTGACCAGTCCTCCATCACATCTTCACTGATAAACCTGTCGACTGAAACGGTAAGCGGAACCATCACTCTTACCTTGTCCGACCCGTTTAGCGGAAAAGAGGTCTATACGGATAGTAAAGAGTTCACAGTGGAAGAAGGAAAGACCGGAACGGTAGCTTTCTCTTATCTGCTGAATGAGAACCATGATTTGCTCACTGCACGTATCGTGGCAAAAGCAGGCAAGTTCAGTGACGGAGAATTGCATTATCTGCCTATACTGACCAACCGGCAATGGGTGAATGAAAATATATCTGTTCAATTGAGCGGAAACGAGCAGAAAGAAATCTCTCTTGATAAATTGTTCAACCACCATAGTAAGACTGCCAACCAACGAAGGGTAAGCATTGAAATGACTGCCAACCCTCATTGGTACGTTCTTCAGGCACTTCCGGTTATGGGAACTCCTGAAAGAGAAGATGCGATAGCATGGGCTACAGCATATTATGCCAATGCCATCAGCAGACATCTGATTATGCAACATCCTGCCATACAACAGGCTTTGGAAAGTTGGCTGAAACAAGGTAAGCAGAAGAATGACTTTTGGAATACACTCAGCAGCAATGAAGAGGTGAAAGAACTGATGGTCAAAGAAACTCCATGGCCTGCTGAAGCTGAAAATGACGAGACACGCAAGCTGCAGTTGGCTACCCTGTTCAACAAGAATGCAATGGACTACCGCCTACAGAATGCAATGGAGCAACTGAGCGGACTGCAGCTGACTAACGGTGCCTGGAGTTGGTTTAAAGGTATGACTGAAAGCCGCTACATCACTACACAGATAGTTTATCTGCTGGCACGCCTCAGAAGCATGGGAATAGCCGCTACTCCTCAAATGGAAGAAAGGTATATCCGCGCATTGAAATACCTGCACCGGGAAATGGTACAAGAAGATTTGTGGCTGAGTAAGCATCACAAAGGTACTCCAAGTGAAGCCAGCATAAAATTGCTCTATTGCATTGCTATCGACCCGAAGGCACAGGCTATTACCGACCGTAACCTGAACCGTAGAATGATAGAAAGACTGCTTCAGCGCTCCGCATCATTCGGTATCTTTGAAAAGTCGATGATTGCTGTCATTATGGATGCCAACCAGCATCGCAACGAAGCCGAGACGCTGATGAAATCAGTTATGGAATATCTAGTAAAATCGGACGAAATGGGATATTATTTCGACAGCTACAAGGCGGAATATAGTGCTACAGATTATCGTATTCCTATTCAAGTGGCAGCTATGGAAGCTCTTGCACGACTTACAAAAGGTCAGGAAGCTACTTTGAACGGAATGAAGCATTGGTTGCTCACGCAGAAACAGACACAGGTATGGGATACGCCTATCGCTTCGGCCGATGCAGTATATGCCTTTATAATGAAAGGTGAAAAAGAAATGACTTCACCGGCTTGCATTACTGCACAGACGGGGAAAGATACAATCAGTACACCCAACGATGTGTTAGGGCATACACAAAGAACTTATTCAGGCAATGACCTGAAACAAATTTTGTCTGCTCCGGTCACCTTCACGCAAAATGGTACACATACGGGATGGGCAAGCATACGCACAGGGTATCTGGAAGAAATAGACCGCCTGTCTTCATTCCAGAAAAAGGAACTGAGTATCCATAGAGAATATCTATATCAAGGACAAAAAATCAACCAGAAGACAGCACTGCGCCCAGGAAGCAAACTCACCGTCCGGCTAACCATAAAAGCCGACCGTGACATGGACTTTATCTGCCTCAAAGATGAAAAAGCAGCCTGTATGGAAGCGACCTCTCAAGTATCGGGCTACCGATTGGGAGACCAACTCTCTTTTTATCAGGTAAACCGAGATTCATCTACAGAGTTTTTCATTGAGAAACTGTATAAAGGCACTCACATCATCACGTATGAAGTCTACTTGTCGCGCAGCGGAAACTATCATACTGGAGCAGCAACCGTATTTTCAGTCTACGCTCCACAATTCTCTTCGCATACAAAAGGAAGCAGCCTGAATGTGAAATAACCACTAAATCAAAATCAGACGAGGAAGTGATCTGCTGCCGATATGACAGCCTATCACTTCCTCGTCTTCTTATCTCAAATCATTAGCGAATAAGTCGGGACCGCAAAAACCGCTTCTTACGGACCATATAAAAAAGTATCTTCGACATTCGTACACGTTGTGCACGTTTCTCTTTTGAGGTTACATGATCTAACGACAAGTAAATCAACATCAAAAAAATCATCCCGATGATGAAAGAATAATATTGCATATAGGCACGTAACGACGACTCCTTCTTCATCATCCGCTGAAAGTCTTTCTCTACACGCTGCTTAGCATCTGAATAACGGAAACCAACACCTGTATAACGGTCAATGGCTTTATCGCGCTCGTTGTTTACTATCTCGTTCGACAAGGTATAAGAAGTAGCCATATCCATATAGCTGTTGTTGGTGCTATACAACTGGAAAAAGTTGATGAGTGCAATAGCCAGACAAAAGCTGAGGAAGCTCGCTCCAATTCCTAAAAAAGCAACTAACCCCATCTGAGGTTTGGGCACACTCAGCACCATATTCATTATGAGCGGCACAAAAAGAGAACCGGTCCCTACCCCTTGCAAGAACAAAGGCAAGTAAAACTTCTCTTCGCTTGCGGTACTTGCAAACAGAAAATACATCTGCGTATGAAATATCAGCAAAATGAAAAACCCAAGTTTGATTAGTGTACGTGGAGATATACCCTTCAACAACAATCTATTTACCCCCAATACCCCTACAAACAAACCCAAGATATTGAAACTCCAAATGGCAATCATACTTACCGGATCAATTCCTAATCCGTCTTGCATATATAGATAGATAGGTAAAGAACACGGTTCCTTTTGATATATAAAAAACAGTGAGCAGCAACAAGGCAAAACGATACTTCCCGTTTTTCATCAGTTTCAACTGAATCAACGGACGTTTCTTATACCAGCTTCCCAATATATATATACCGGTATTATAATCAGCAAAATCAAAAACAACCGCTTGATGCGTGCCGATTCAAACCATTCTAACTGCTGACCATAGACCAGGATATACCCCACAATAGAAGCAATGGCTGTATAGATGACAAGACCTTGGCAGTCGGCCGACTGCCAATGATGCTTGCGGCTAAGATAACGGTTATTCATGGTCACAAGCAAGAGAATGAATCCGGGTACCTGAAACAAGATAAACCCATAGAATACCGATTCCACTCCAAAATAGTTCAACAACCGAATATTGAATGTCCATCGCATCCATGCTGTAATACTCGGCAACTGCCAATATGCTGTTATAATACAGGGCGAAAATGACCAGTGAGGGAAACAGGATGGGAATGATAGTCACAATAGCTAACCATTGCGGAACCCAAGGTTTAAATATAGGTCTTTCCTCCATCACCATTTACTTTACATTACGTACATAAGCATTCATAACTCCACGCAGAATTTTAGACACGTCATCAATATCCAGCAACTGAATACGAACCGGCACTAGCTGTGTGATACGTACAAAGTTCCCAGTGGCATTATTGGGCGGCATCAAAGAGTAACGGGTACCAGTAGCCGGTGATATAGACTCAACCCGCTCTTTAAATTCTCTTCCTGGAATAGCATCAATGGTTATCGACACCTCTTTCCCCACAGGATAGCTTTCCAGCTGGGTTTCTTTCAGATTGGCTACAATCCATTTCCCTGCAGCTTCATTCGTGATGAAAGTCAAGACCTGCCCCTGCTGCATCAATTGTCCCACCTGAATGTCAATCTTACCAATACGTCCGGTATAAGGGGCTCGTATCACTGTATATTCCAAATCAAGTTTACTGCGTCCCAACTGGCTCTCACAGTCGAGCACTTTCGTTTCTTCTACCGCCGCCTTGCTAATCAATTCTTCATGGCGCAACTGCACTTCCTGCAATTTGAATACAGCAATGTCAATGTCTTTTTTAGCCTTTTAGAAATCAGCTTCCATCCTGTCATACTGCTGCTGGGTTACCGACTCTTTTGAGAGCAGATTCTTTACACGGGTAAACTCTTTTTGGGCATTTCCCAGTTTAATCTTGCAGATGGCAATCTCACCTTCAGTCTGTTTCTGGTCCACCAAACTGCTTTCTATCTGTTTCTGAGCAATCTTCAGCTCAGCCTTGGCACGTTTCAGCATCGCTTCATTCTTCTGGTGAGCCAGCAAGTATTCGGCATCCTCTATCACCAACAAAGTATCACCTTTCTGTACCAGCTCATTTTCAACGCATTTGATGGCAGAAACATATCCCATTACACGGCAAGATATCAGAGTGATTTTCAGAAGGAATCCATACAAAATCCCCATAAGGAATATAATAGGCACTATGTTCCACATTCATAGTTGCAACACCGCTTAACACTACCAATATATGACCTTGAGTATGTACATGCTGAGGAACCATTGATTCCAGTTCATGCTGGAACACATAAATTTCATCTTTATGTGCTTCTATATCCTCAAATAACACCCCATTAATCTGATGCTCCATCTTATTCAATTTTTGCGCAATATTCGCAAAAAATCTTGAGAACGACAATTCCTAATTTGAAAAGATTGTAAGCATATTATCGGCAAAGAAAGAAACAAGGCATTTCA
>JARIAN010000022.1 GCA_029257865.1 Phocaeicola sp. | reverse complement strand
CCCTCACCGCAACTCTACTCATACAAAAAAGAGAAGTTGCAAGAACTTGAAAGCCTTGACTCCAAAGGTAAAATAGAACTTTATTATGCAGATGAAAGTCATGTATGTACAGAAGGTTATGTACCTTACGGATGGCAGTTCAAAGATGAGGATGTCTATATCCCATCCCAGAAAGCCGCAAGACTTAATATCTTTGGCATGATTACCCGAAGAAATCAATATAAAGGTTTTACAACACAAGAATCCATCAATGCAGACAAACTTGTGGATTTTCTTGACATTTTCTCTTTTGAGGTAAAGAAGAAAACGGTGGTTGTCCTTGACAATGCTTCTGTACACAGGAACAGAAAGATAAAAGAACTCAGAAAAATATGGGAGGATAGAGGATTATTTCTTTTTTATCTTCCACCATACTCTCCTGAACTTAATCCTGCTGAAATCCTGTGGCGAATATTAAAAGGCAAATGGATAAGACCTGCTGATTACAATACTAAGGACTCTCTTTTCTATTGTACAAATAGGGCTCTAGCATCTGTAGGTACGAACTTATTTGTGAATTACTCATATGTATAAAATTAATTTTGAATAGTTACTTATCTGCCTGATGCAGCATATTTGCGTATACACCTGCAGATACAATATTGACATCAATATTCATCTTGAAATAAGTCATCAGAAAGGCAATCTCTTTGTCAAATGATGCCCGTACTTCATCTGCTGTCCGTTTCTTGATTTCCTGAACATTATCATCAATCCTATATTTCAGATATTCAGCTTCCGCATTCATCCTATCTATACGTTTTATCATCATACCAGGGTCTGTTTCGTTATACCCCATTCCTTTCAATATAACATTCACTTCATCATGAGCGCCTATACCAATCATTATCCTTAGAACTTTGCATATGGATAACCTGTATTGTACTTTCAACCTATCTTCCTTATCCATCAAAAGAGTTTCAAGTCCTGAAGGATTTATTATACCCTGATATTTGTACAGAAGTTCACTGGCGGTACTTCTTAAATCCTCTATGCTTTCTTCTTTGTGTTCCCTTAATATCTCATTGTTTCCGCATGAAAGTTCGATAAAAGACAAGAGGGGAAGTCTGCTTAATGATGTAATCATAATCTGTTTCTCTTATATAATTCGTACTGGGCATTATAAGCATCACGATGCTGTTGGCGTGCAATCTTTTTCAAATCAGACCGTACACCTCTCATTTCACGTGACAACTCACTGTAATCATTAACTATAACAGGAGAAGTTTTATTATTACCAAGTGGACTTAGATTAAGATTCAAATTCTCAAAAGAGTCTATATTCGGAAATACTTCCGCTCCCTTCGGCAAGTCTACCACTGTTGGCGTATCAGGTGTTATCCATCCTTTACCGCCATAGACGATTATCTCCTGTTTACCTCCATCACCAACTATAGCAAGACCGCCAACATGACCGCCATTCTTTGTTCCTTCTTTATAGGCCGGTATTGGTGTAGCTACAATCGTAGCTGCTTGTACAGCCCCCATAGCTCCAATCACTGATGCCAATATTGGATTGGGCGGTATCATTGCCATTGCTTCCATTATACCACGTGCTGTAGCTATACCCGTTTGAGCCAATTGGACAGCTTTATCCCACTTAGCTTGCTTCTGCTGAATATCAATCTTTCTCTTTTCCAGTTCCTCATTCTTCTTGGCAGTTTTTTCTTCTGCCATACGTTTGCGTGCTTCAGCTTCTTCTTTACTTATTACGCCATTTTCTTCAAGTAGTTCTATTCGCTCAATATCAGCCTGATAAGCTTCATCATTAGCTTCCTGTTGCTTTTCCAAGTCATCCAACTTGGACTTATTGACTGCCGATATAACCCCACTTATCTTACCAACTGCTTCAGATGATATATCCAACCATTTTTGGATATTTTTTTTACGCTTCTCATAAGACTGTTCTTCAACCTTTTCAGTCCGCTTTATCGCAGCTATTTCAGCCTCAGCCTCAGCCTCAGCAAGTGAAACTTTTGCTTCAGTAAGTTTCTTCATTATTGTTTCCCTATCCTCTGCTGTAAGTTCCTCTACTGCCACTTGCTTCTCAAGCGCTTCAACGGTATAACGTGCTGTTTCTACCGAATATTTGTCTGTTATTTCACCTTTACGCTTTTCATACTCTATTTCAGTTATTTCCTTTTTTGCATATAGTTTTTCAAGTTCATGTAGTTCCGCATTGTAAACAGATGTCCGTACTACCTGTTCTGCTGCAGCATTCTCTGCTATTCGTTCAACATAAAGCGAAGCATATTCCCCCAAAAGTTCATTTCTCGCTCTAGCATACTTAGCTTCAATAAGCATACGATCAACACCTTTCTCTTCAGCAGTCTTAAGTTCCTCTATTTTTTCAATATTCATCAATTGGAGTCTGATTGCAAGTTCCTCATCACTACCTTTTTTTACAATTGCAAGTTCGTTCTTTACGTTTTCCTTATTTCTGCTTAAAACATAAGAATCATAGACTTCTGCAAGTTTCTTTTCCATTTCTCTCTCAAGAGACGTACGGAGGTTTATTTCTGCCTCATTATTCCCTTTAATAGCACTAATTTTCTTCTCGAAATTAATACGAATAGATGCAACTTCCTTCTCATATCCTTCACGCATAAGATTAACTTTCGATTGCTGAAGTTCGTACTCTGCCTTAATTATAGCATCCTTCTGTTTTTCTGTCAATTCCTTTATTCCACCACCATTCTTACCAATAAGGTCAAACGAACCAAGTTCATCAATGATACTCTCTGTAATAGATGCTACCCCCTTCTTTCCTGCAGCCTCATCTATAGAGTCCTTTATTTCACTTTTAATCACATTATTAGTACGTTTCCAAGATGTAAGAATTGTCAACAAACTACGATTATTATATTCATCCTCAAGTGATATTCGCTTGTCAATCGCTTTTTGGTATTCCTTATTTTCTATATCAAGACGACTCTTAAGGGATTCCAAATATTCAGATTTTGCTTTCTCCTGCGCTTCTTCTGCACTCATACCAAGAGCGATATTCTCGTTATAGAGTTTTTTCATATTGTTAATATGCTTTTCTACTTCATCCGAGTTAGTCAGTTCCTTTCTTGCTATCGTTATCCATTGATTATCCGCTTCAGTTTGAAGTTCCTCCCAACTCTTAAGCATATAGGCATATCCTCTAGTCGCTATGGCAAACTGCTCTATGATTTCCTTCATCATACCCTTACCCTTATAAAATGTGAGAACAAGACTTTCCCATGCCGATGAAGCTCCAGCTAAGGCACCCTGTACATTATCCCCCATGACATCAGCCATCGAATTAAGTTCATCTTTAACTCCTGTCACTTTTTCGCGTAACTCAGAGACACCATCAGCTGCAGTCAGAAAAGCATTAAAAGCAGCTACACTTCTCTTATCTGTAAGTTCAAGTGTAGAATTCAAGTCAATTCCTTTTTCACGCAATTCCTTAAGTCCTGCAACAAGATCGCCTATATTCGTCACCGGTCTACCAAGGGCCTTAGCCAATTTTCCTGAAGAGTCCGCAAGATTAAGAAAAATATTACGTGTTGCAGTAGCTGCCATAGAGGCATCAAATCCAGCATCTGCAAGTTTGCCTACTAATGCAAGAGTATCCTCAATTGTAAAATTAAATGCCTTAGCGACAGGGCCAACAATAGGCAATGCTGTAGCTAGATATTGGAAAGACAATGCACTTCGTGCTGTTGATACTGCCATTGCTGACACATACCGTTCTGATTCTTTTGTTGTTGCACCGAACATACGTAAAGCAGCACCTGTAAGAGAAGCAGCCTCCCCTAATTCCGAACCTGTAGCCTGGGCAAATTTCAACACAGCTTCAGTAGATTGAAGAATCTCATTTCTAGTAAACCCAAGTTTGGCCAGTTCAATCTGCAATTCCGTCACCTGTGATGCTGTATATTTTGTAGTTGCACCAAGACGCTTGGCATCTGTAGTAAGTTCCTTTACACCTTCCTGGGTACTACCAAGAACTGCAGCTAATTTACTATTAGCCGCTTCAAAGCTTATGATTTTTTGAATTCCGATATGAAGTTGACCGATGAATTTCTGAATTGCCATAATAATTCCCTGAGCACCTACATATCCCTTAACCATATTAGATATGCCAATATTGACAGACTTGATACCAACTGCAAGATTGTTCTGCATCATATGACCGGCTGAACGTGCTATAACACCCATATTCTTAATTGACTCATTACCTGAACGGATTTCATGAACTGCAGCTTTAATCTCTTCACGATAACTACCTATGGTCATTTTCTGCTGTGTATAACGGTCACTGTTACGCTTAACGTAATCCGTATTTACACCTATAGTAGCATTAAGTTTACCAAGTGTATTCTTATAATCCTCATCGGTATCGCGTACCATCTTGACAGCCTGACGCAATCTCTTATTGGCTTCATTGGCTTCTTCAATGCTATGTACCTGTTTATCAGCCAAAGCAAGTGCCTCCTTGATGGTACGGATACGTTCATCCTCAGTCATGTTGGCTGTTTTCCTGGTAGTGTTTGCTGCCCTCTGTGCCTTGTTCATTGCTTCCTCTGCCTTTGCTGCCTGCTGTAAGGCTTTGGATGCTTCCACTGTAGCCTTAGAAAGTTCCTTTACTTCTTTCGTACTCAAATTTTCGGCATCAGCCTTTTCCTTTATTTTTTTCATCAGCTGTTCCGCAACCTCAGACTGCTTTCTTAACACTTCCGTCAGTGATTCGGATGCCGATGATACATTACGCATCTGGGTATTATATACGTTCTGCAACTTGTCAAGGTCTCCTTTACATCTGACTTCAACTGTCAATCCTTTCGCAAGTTCGTCTGCGGCTTTGGCATAAGTTTCCTTTATGCTGGTTATCTTCCCATCCAGTTCTACTAATTTCTTGAAAGATTCCTCATCGACGAAATCTTTTAATTTAATATCAGCCATTACAAATAATGTTTATATTCAACAATAATACCATCTATCTCTGCTCCCTCCTTTTCAAAGGCATACGTGCCGTCTTTCTTTTGGTATATCACATAAACACACCTTTCCATGACAGCAGCCTTCTTGGCAAGCATGGCTACATGCTCATAATCGGACATCCTTTTCTTGTTTTCGCAACTGCATACCATCAGAATCCATACTTTTTAAAGAAATTACCAACAAACGGCTCAAGCATTTCCAACACAATATATTCCCTGGCATCCATACCAAGGTTAAGGATATTGTCGCCATATTTCCTGACTATATCCGGTCCATCGGAAAATCCGACAGTATTGATTGAGAGATTACGGCCATTGACCGTTGCACGAATACTTTCATGGAAAGTACCTGTAATATAAAGATTAGGAACATCTATCGGTCGTGGCGGCAGGTTAAGACGCGGACTGGTTATTGGTGGAGTTATCTTTTCCTTCCACTCTATATAACCGTCCGAATCATGATACCATCGTCCTCTAACATCAAAAAACGGGTCATCAGAATAAGATGGTCTGAGACTGCTTGTGTCTCCATCCAATCCGGAATACAACTGCTCGCCTACCAAATCTTGAACAACGGACTTGTTTGCCGTCAAACATTCAGATACAACCTGTTCAAATCCTGTAACTATACTGTGAACAGTACTTTCCAGTTTATCAAAATCAGCCATACAATAAAAATTAAGCCGGACTTCCGCCCGGCTCAGTTACTAACTATCTACTTACTTGTCTCGGCAACGGCGGTATCCTGTTTAGGCTTACCGACAATGCCGTCATAAACATCGGACAGTTTCTTCTTCCTGTCACTTTCCTTTACTGACTGCCAAAGGACACCGACATGATTCTCGATAAACATTTCCTTCGTGACCTTCTTGACTTCAGACACGACAAACGTTACTCCATCCACTCTCATAATACCTTTACAATTTTCACAATTTCTATCCATTTGATATCTTTAGTGTAAAGAACAGAAGGCTGTTTGATTGATATTGCACCTTCTCCTGGGGTGACAGTAAGCAATCCTTTTTCATTGTCATAGCTTACTGATGTAACTCCTGTAAACACCTGTTCTGCATTTGTAGACAGTGCATCTGCAAATTCTGCAGTACGATCATATCCTCCTACAAGTTCCAGAATCTTGTATTTATTCGATGTCGCCTCCACAAACATAACTTTGGTCAAACCTCTCACCACATTGCCAGGATTGAAATCCAACTTCAAATAATCGAAGTTCAACTGGCTATCCTCTGCGTCAAGATGCGCGAAGTTAACTGTCATGCTTGATTTGGCACCGCTTGTACTAAAAGGAGTAGAACCTGGATAGACTGCAGACATAGGAATACCGGCAAGTTCACCAGTACCATCATTATAGCCGATAAGCATCTTATTGCTATCCCAGTAATAAACGTCCCACTGCTTGTTTGCACAGCGAAGGAGTTCTGCATTAAGCATTTCGTCAAAACGTGCCAGAGTGAATGTATCTGTCTGTGCATTGAGACCGTTATACTGGTTAGGACCGTAACCGACTGCACTTATCTGTGCTTCACCACCGCTTTTTGCGTACTCAACGAAAGTAAGGACAGGATAAATCCTATCAGGCCTGTCCGCATGACACAACTCCGCCAATTTCCCTGGAGTCAGATCGGCAGGCAATTTCTTGCCATGCTCTACAATTATAGCCCCCTTGATTTTACCCCAATCGACACTGCAGGCAGAACCGCCAGTGTTCATTTCTGCGGAATCGCAAGTTCTTGTCTTTCTCATATTATCTACAAGTTTGATTTTTAATAATTAGTTGCATTGAGCGAATATTAATGGCATCAATAGGCTCGCTCACTTCCTCTCCGGATTCAGTATATGCTCCGTATCTGCCATACGAATAGTTCTCGGAATAATCATGTGGAATGATGTCGTCATATTCTATATCAAACCTATCATCATCCAATAACACTGTTATAAGTCTGTTATAAATAGGTCTAAGTATGTTAATGAAAGAAGCCTGCAGACGTCTTTCGTTATTCCATGTCTTTGTCGATGAACACGCAATAAGAATGTTTATCGAAACCTTGGAATGATAATCCGGATTGTCCCTCTTCTCCGTTACAGGACAAAACAAGGCAACTAGAGGAAATTTTCTTTCTGATGTAACAGATACCTTACTGTATTCATCCAACTTTTCTTTGATATACCTGGCAGAACCGAAGATGTAGTTCAGAGGTGGATTGTCAACACTCAAGAACTTGTCGTTCTCAATATCAGCAGCTACAGTAATACTGAGTTCCTTTTCCATCTCCTTCACTACATCTCCTATAATCTCCACTATCCCTTTCATAGATTGAACTGGTTTACTTTGTTCAACAAATTAGTCTGTGTCTCCAATGGTATAGGACAATTACCTTCACGTGCCCACAGAATGAATTTTACATTCGCATCAACCATCCTGTTCCATGCAATAACCTGTGCTTTGATAGGCGAAACATATTCGTTAGCACATTTAAGCCTTACATTTCCAGTGATTGTAGCCTGCGATGAGGCGTCGCGAAGCATATTGAACAGCACATAATCGGCAAAAGGCTCTTTCAGTTTATCACAAATTATCTCATACTTAGACGGCTCAGTTTCTTCGTTTGCTTTATCAATAGACATATCAAGATAATCCATTGCATAACCAGCTTCCCTTTCACCAAGCATGGCTTCAAGAAAAACAGGTTGCAGTTCCTTAATGTATGCTTCAATATGACCGACAACCGCTAAAGTATCGGCACCGGCCGTCTTTGATGTTGAAGCATTCTGAATGTGACGGGGACCCGATACAAAATATGACACATCAATCAACATGGCAATTCCTTATTTTTTTTCGTTTTCGTAGCAGAAACCTTTTTCTCGTCCTGAACAACGGCTGCCTTTCCATCTTCGGCAGAAACTTCCTTTGTGTCGGTTTGCTCAACTTCTTTAGAGTCTGCATCTTCAACATCCTTTTTATCATCTACATATGTTTTAAGTTCTGCTATCTTTGCTTTCAGTTCTTCATTTTCCTTCTGTAAACTCTCATTCTTTTCAGAAAGCTCATCAAGTTCTTTCTGCTGGCTCTCAAATGCCTTTTTGACATCTTCCTCAGACACAAGACCAGCTTCCGAGACCGGGGTGATAGTAATCAACCCACGGCCAATACGGATACGCTGTTCCTTTATGACTGATTCTAGAACCTTATTATCACCTTTAAGCAATAACATAGGCATCAAGCTTTAGTGATTGCTTCTTTCAAGGCTGCCAAATCACCATAAGCGAATGCCCATGGCATATATACAGGGAAGATAACTTCTTCCTGAGCAATCAAAACAATCTCATTCTTCAATTTGCTTTCAACGTCATCAGCCCACTCAAGAGTAAGTGAAGTATAATCGACAAGAGCAGAAGCCATGTTGAAGTCACCCAACAAATATTTTCCAGGCAGAATTAGATTTGATTCAATGATAGGACGTCCTGCGATATACTTGATACCACCACGCATTTCAACTATACCCAAGTTTCTTCCTGTTGTATCCTTTTCAGACTCCATAGCATTGACTGTTATAGGATTAAGAATAATTGCATTAGGTGTGTACTGGGCATATGTCATAACAGCAAACGCAGTCTTGACTACATCACGTGAGTTTGGCTCCTCTATTGACTTGAAAGCACTTTCATTTACACTGAACGTCATAGAACTGACAGAATTTTCAGTCTTATATGCAACATCCTTCAAGAGAATCCTCCTGTCATCTAGTTTGACAATAGGATGTGGAGTCGTTAAATCCGTCATTTCTGTAGCTCCGACAAAGGTTATGTTCATACCATCAAGGATAAGGTCCTGAGGGTTTGTAAACTCAATGATAGTGTCCTTATTTGAGTTATAACCTGATACTGATTTAACAGAACCAGCCTGACCGGTTATAATTGCTTCTGTAATTATTTTTTCTACAGGCAATACACCTGTTTGGTTTACAATACCAAGCAAATTTTCTCCATTTCCGTCACCGAACAAAATATTCCAATCCTCTGCATTGTATACAGCTTCTGGTAGCATTTTAAGGATGAAAGAACGGATAAACACGCGACTTTTCAACATTCTTTTGGAAATACGGATATGAGTACCGAGGCGTTTGGTTGATGTTTGATGTTCCTTTACCTTGATACTTGATTCGGGCAACATTCCATTTTCTGTAACATAACGTGCGTTACGGTCGAAGTCGTATACCTGGGCATAAGAAAGACTAGGATATTTCGGATCACCCTGTAACGTTGTCAATATATCACGCATATGGACACGTTTGTTTGCAACCTGCGAAACTACTCTATTCTGCTGTTGAGTAATCAATTGGTCTCCGCTATAGTTGCCAGTCATTGAAACTATATCTTTGAGACTGAATCCGTCAAATGTTCCTGTCTTACGGGTTCTACCTTCTTCAAATTCCTTGAACTTGTCAGAATCCAGCATTTCGTTCAGTTTCTCATCAAACTTGTTGATGACATCCATGCCGACACCTTGGGATTTCAGTTTCTCGATGGTATCACCAAGACCTTTGACTGTCTGAATCAATATCTCGTTATCCTTCTTCAACTGCTTGAACTGTTCATCGTCATAGCCGTTCAGTTTATCATTAAGACTTTTGAGTCTTTCTTCCATATCTTCAGACGATATCACACCTTCCATCGCCTTGTTGATGACATCACACATCATCTTAGTGATGTTATTCATAAAAGTAGCCTGTTCCTGTGGCAGGCCATCAGTCTTAAGACCGAAATCTGTAACTGTAAATTTTTTCTTCATTTTCAATTAAAATTTTAATCATTACTAAATACCCCATTCAGTGATCCGAAGAAAGAAGTGCTTTCGGCGGCTTTTTTCTTAACATCATCATCTTCGTGCGCTCCTTCAGTTTTATCCTGAGTGTCGTTCGACGGCTCAGACATTCCGGCAAAGATGTTTGTGCTACCATCCTGTAACAAGGCGTTACTTCTATATACTCTTCCATAGCAAGAAGGACAACGGACATATGCCATGAAGTTCTGCACAGATTTCTCTGTCAACTCCAGTCCTTCCGACTTCACGGAATCAATAAGCGCAATAACTTCTGCACGTACTTCCGGTTCCAGTTTATTTATCTCCTGGCTTACGATACGGTCAGTAAGCCATCGGGAATACATTGCCGCATTTTCCAATACCTGCTGCGAGAATGTAACCTCTTTCTGTTCGTCATAATCAAACTGGTGTCCGCAATGAGGACAGGTCACCACATTGCCACCATTGACTGCTTTAAGCAATAGGTTTAGTTCCATATCATACTGTTTTAGGCGTTCCTCTGAGTAATTCGTATTCCTGAACGCTTTCCTTACAAACTCAATGGCATCCTTAACCTGTTCCTGTGTACCGGACTTTAGATTCACAAGGAATGTCTGAGGGTTGCTTCCCCAACTGGTCAATGTCGAATATTCGAACATTTTCCATTCAAGCACCTTACGTGGGTCTGTTTCGTCACGTTTTATAGCCTTAACCCCGATAGAGTGTTCAAGGGTTCTGCCATTCTCAGCATACAGCTTGTAATCGGCCAGCGTGTCACGCCCAATCTGCTTCTCAAGATTAAGCCGGCCAACCATAACAAGGTTGCCTTCCTTCTCATCACCACTGAGTGGCACACCCAACAACTGGTCGGTACGGTGATTAAGGAACCATCTCATCCTGCCGATATTCTCCTTCAACGTCTTGTTGAAAGAACCGGGCATGGAAATGTCGTTCTGCGAGTCTATCACACCGATACCGTTCACAGCTACAGTGACAATACCCTTCTCATCCACATCATTCGCCTTCGTTCTGTACTGTAGGCTTTTGGTTTTCTCTTCCATCTTCAACTCCGCTTTTTGTGTTAAGACTTATTACTTTTTTTACTATCTCTTTTTCCTCGTCCGACATATCGAACAAAGTCTTGTCAAACAGAGGATCTTCAAATCTGCTTTCTTTGATTTGCGCTCTCCAGTCATTTATACTGATGAGACCACTAAGAAACTGCTCCTTGCATCTGTTATTAACCATTGTCTTGACTTCCTCAGCTTCTTTCAATCCCTGCTGCAAGCAATCCACATCGGAAAAATCACAGTCAAGATAATAACCCCCTTCTTCAAGACCGAGAAATGCAGTAAGTTGCCTGCAGAACTGCTTCGCCATCGGAATTATCGTAGATGTATATACTGCTTTTTCTGCAGCAGCCTGATTACTGAAGGTTGACTGGTCTTTACGCGGAACCAAAACAGAAGGGATACCATATGCTCCGGCTATCTGAATAGCATCGGTAAGGGTTTCCTCAAAAGGTTGCAGTTCACTTATGCTAAGGTTAGTTCTCACAAAAGTCAGAGGAACATCACTCAGCCCATATGGCAGTTTACGTTTGTCAAGACCAAATTTTTCATAATGTTCATCGAGGATTTCCTTCTTTTCTTCTTTTGTCATAGCAGCTGTTCCTGCCTCGTCTTTCTTTTGGGATACAAGAAAGCCCAAGCCACCACGCTTAACGTATATCACGTTTCGGGCTTCATATACTGCTATGAGATTAGCAATAGGCTTCAGATGAGAGGACAATCTACTCTGTGATTTCATGAATCCGTCAACAGACATATATTCCGGCACACCATCTCTATCATGCCATATCTGGTATGAAGGAATATCCATCGTACTCACATAACCATAGTTCAGGCGATAGCAGCGTATAATTTCCTCTTCCTTAGCTATACCGAACATCGGTATGTTTACCCCAAGATTAGGCTCTACATTTACAAAATCAGCAGGTAATTCCCAATAATTATCACACCATTTCCATTTAGGCTGACCTTTGAAGGCCTCCCCCATCGCCGCGCGAAAGAAGGCATTACCAGTACATAGTTTATAAACAAAATGAGAATAGATTATCTCTTTCCACGACATCAGACAATTGGGCTTGGTAAGAATCTGGTTCATCCTCTTGTTTTCCCATATCACGCTGTCATCCTTGACTTTCTTAAGCTGAAAGCCGGAGCCTGCTATACGCGATGCAATATAATCTATCGGAAAGAATACTTCGGGAACGGAGTAGAATAACTCCATGTAATTACGACCACATACAAACGGTGATACGAACAAATCTTCTACACTCCAGTACTTAGTACCACCTACAGGAGTACTGATAACCGAAGCGCTTCCAACTGGAGCACCTGACATTTTCAATGTCGTATTGGCTGGTAATGTATTATCTCTGAAAAAGTTATTTCCCATAATTTTCTTGTATATAACAAAGATAAACTATGGGAAAACACCAATTACATTTCACTGAAATCTTGAAAGTCAACAAATAAGACAGAGCGATATTAATATGCTAATAATCAATACATTAGTAAAAACAAATATATTATATCAATTTTCATCATTATTATCTTCTCACCAATATTTAAGGCACTATCAGAGTATAACATATTATTCAAAAAAAACCCCGGACTGAAATCAATCAGAACGGGGTTATTATTGTCTTAATAAACGATCTCGCCTCACGGCGGTACATTATCTTTAGAATGTGGCTGCGGAAAGCTCTTTAGAAATCCTTTCCACTGCTACACGTATTTTGTCATACTGTTTTTGTCCGGCATTAGTTACTCCTGATGTGTATTGACGCATCAAAGACGGATTTATGCCAGCCAATTCCGCAACCTTCGTCACGTTCAGAAAAGAGAAATAATCAAAAAAAGACTGCATATCATATTTATATATGAATTCCAGTTCCGAAACTTCTTTACCTTCCTCAACCTGTATCTCCTTCATTTCCTTATATGCTTCCAGCATATCCTCTTTTGCTGCTTCAGCAGTATCACCAAAGCCAGATAATCCGAAACCAGGTAAATCATCCTCTACAAAACAAGAATAATACCCATCTTTCGCTTTTTCCATGATAACTGTAACTTTCATATAGCATTTATTTTTAAAAGGAGACGGCATTATGCCGTCCCCGATTGTCCTATAAATAAATTTAGTCATTAAACTATCAAGAAGGGGGGGGGAATTAATCCCCCAAAAGAACCTTTCTTGCCTTACGTTCCATGCCTGTAGGTACTTCCTGTTTGCCATGCCTTGACAAAGCAAATTTGTTTCCCGTCTTTGGGCTGTACCATATATCATGGTTAGCCCCATGCCTGAGAACGTAACAACCCGCAGCGGTCAACTCCGCAAAAAACTGATTGTACTTCATAATTTAAAAGACCGTTTTATTTATTAAGACGATGCAAATATAGCGTTTTTGCTATATATTACAAAATAAAAACATAACTTTTTTGCTATATTTTTTACGTTTGGTTAATTGGTGTATGATTTAATGATATTATATGCCATACCACTTAACAGGGCACTTGCACCAATATTGTCAGTACCATTATAGTCAAGAACCTCTGTAATGAATGAATTGTATACAGGGTTATCCATTCCACTTTCAGATAACAGAAAATAAGTCTTGATAAAATCAGATGTAGCGGATATTCTCTTATTCATATCCTGATACTCTTTCTTGATCCTTACTTCCGGAAGGTCTGCAGCCCTCAAATCACGGGCCATCTGAAAATACGCAGTAGAAGATTCAACAATATACACATCAGCCTTATGCGACATTATCACCTTCTTCATTTCATAAATTGAAGTTGTCTCCAACATCACAAGGTCAAGCATATGCCACTTGTCACCACATTCTCCAGCATGACACATATAGAACTTGCCTTCAATGTTAGGCATGACATATACAATGCTTGATTTGTAATTATATTTCTGTTCAGGATTGAAGAATGAGAACATTCCTTTCTCAGAGTACGTATTACGTTTGCGTCTGTTGGCAAACTGGACATATTCTTCATACATAATATCGTGTACAACGTATCTCAATGTATCGGTAAGGTGTCCGTGTTCCTCGTATGTCTGTTTGGTTACACTATCCTTGACCTTTGTCTTGAGGATTGCACCGTTCACGTCTTTCTGTACGCTCTGATAATCATCAATGGATGTACGGCAACTATCATTGATGTTGATGCTAAGGCCTGCCAGTTGCTTTTCAAAAATCGCATTGACAAATTCTCCCGTCATGGATACTGAAGGATTCTTTTTTCCTATTTTGTCCTCTACAATCCAGTTGTCTTTCTTCAATGTATCAATGAACAAATCCATGAAAGAACGTTTGTTGTCGTCAATTGTGTTGGCCGCTTTTGCCGAGGCGTCACCATGAAGGAATATTCTATCGTCATAGCCAAGTTCACTTAGCTTCTTGGATACCAGTTTGGCAGCACGCCTAACACTGTTGTTCGGACTCTCAGCCGTTGTCTCAGCTATCTGGTACATATTCTTACCTTTACTCAAATCAACTTGCCAGTAACCTACAGATATGTATGGCAACACGTTGCTGTCCACGGATAAATGAATCGGCAAACCATGTATATAAGGATATTCACCGCTATTCTTGCCTACATTGAAGGAATTAAGGAACTCATTACCCGTCTTGATTACACCCCATTCTCCCAACGCATAGACATTGTAATAATCCGGATCGTACAGGCGGTCATGCTCAAAGTCCATCACACACTGTTCGTCATAGTAACCATACGTTCCATCAGGCGACCCTACTACCCAGAAGTTATTAAGGTACGTCGACTGAATGACAACCATATTGGACGGATACTCCTCTATCTCCTTTGTGATAGGATTTACCATTGACCTGCCTTCATTCATCTTCAACGACTTGACCTTTGTGAGTTCTGCAGGGATGACTTTACCGCCAATCTCTACAACCATTGGTACATCATGCAGTTTTTCATTATCCAACCAATCCTTCTTTATCCAGTGAGTTTCTGATATAGGGTTGAAGTCTGCAATAATCTGCTGTCCTTTCTTACCACGGAGACGTTTACGAATCTGTTTCAAATCAGCAAATTCAAATTCAGATAATTCTTCAAGCTGCACCCTCTTGTAGTTACTGATACCCTTTATCTTTTCCGGATCATCCAGACCTGAGAAGTCTATCTTCGCACCATTGAATGTGCATTTGATTGAATTCTGTATAAACTTGAAGTATTGTGATATACCCAGCAGGGATGCAGCCACCTTATAGTCCTCGTATATCGTCTTGCTGATGGATGCACCGACCTTTCTCATCACAAGAGTATTCTCACCGTCCTGCAATGTCTGTATAAGCACAGACTGTGCTACACTGAAACTTTTACTTGATGATGAACCACCGAACAGAATAATGAATCGCAGTGTAGCATCATTGAGATATTTCAGAAGATAGAAGGCATTCGGATTTAGTTTCTTGTGATTTACTATCATAAAATTACTGATTTTATTCTATTTTTCAGATTTTTCGTATTGTATTTTATATAATCCCCGATATTTTTCTCACTTAATTGTTCTATTTTTCAAATTTCATTCAACTTTGTCATCAAAACCTATGCGTATTTCATTGGTTTTGACACCATCTTTACCAGTCAAAGCAATCTGTTGAGGCGCATTCCAACCATTCATAGACGCAAGCAGTTTGGCAGCTTCAACCTTACCGTTGAACTCATAGCTTACCTTACCTTTGTCATTGCTTATCTTCTTCATGGCATTTCTAGCCCTTTTAGGCATCTGGTTAGGTGACTTGAGTTTTATTTTGCCAGATACTGGGTCCACAATGTACAAATCATTCGGGTCCATCGTCACTATGTCCATGAGGATTTTTTCCACCTTGTCACGGTTAACTTTCGATGCTTCTGCGCGTTCTGACCTCAGTTCGGCTATTCTTGTGGCTATCTTGTGGTTACTCAACAATCTACTTGCCTCCCTATTTATTGTATCCGGCTGCATCTTTGATGCGTCATAAGCCATCCTGTATGCTTCACTTGCGTTTCCGTCACAGTCAAGGTAATAGTTACAGAACTTTTCCTGTTTTTCCGTTAATCTTAAATTGTTCATACTAATGGTTGTTTATACCTACAATGCAAAGGATTTGTTTTCTTTCCCCCAGCACATCATAGGCTGCTGTTATTGTACTTCCTGTTGTGCATATATCATCAAAAAGTATTATGCGTTGTTCTGTTATAGGTCTTAGAAGATAGAATTCAGGATTTATACGTTTCTTGTTGAGACATTGAATGGCGGATTCATAGAATTCTATATTCAACCCCCGGGCGATTTTTTTGCAGATGTCAGTCGCCAAATGATACTCCGTAAAGTGTCTGCGTCTCGGTGTAGTAACGATACACCATTCATCATCCGGCCGTACCATTGAAAGTATCAGTTCTGTAGCGGCTCTTGAAATGGTTTCTGCACATTCGCCCGAATTCTTGATTTCAACAAATGACATACCGTCCTTTGTACTTGCGAACAAGGAGATGTAATAAAACCCGCCCTTGCGGTGGATTCTCACTTTAGGCAGCATATTGCAGAACCTTTCATGTTTTTTCCATCCGAGGGTGGGTTTGTCCCATTCATCCATCCTGACCTTTCTACCTTTCCTCACTTTCTTTGTCATTGTCAAAAACCTTTGTTATCCCTACGGAGAATGGGGTATAATTCAAGGGGACACAAAAGAAAGAACCATCCACTTCCTGGCATGGATTGTCAAATTTCCTTTTCTCCCCGATGCAATCCAATCTGACGCCGTTATGCTTGCTTACTTCTTCGGCAAATTCCTTGACCGTACATATTTGCGGATTGGCTATGTTTATGAGCTTTCTGCCACATCCTATGGCATATATCAACCCCTCCACGACATCATCTATATAAGTGAAGCATCTAGTGTTGAGACCGCCATTGTATAATGTCACCTCTTCCGAGTTCATGAGGATATTGAGAAGAGTTCCCTTTCTCGGTTCCGGTCCATATACGTTATGCAGTCTCACACCGATGGCATTCTTGCAGTAGATGGATGCATACTGTTCGTCAAAATGCTTGGAAATGCCGTACATGCTTGTCGTGTTACACGGATTGGCCGTTGATGAACTGGCATATACCAGTCTCACGCCATAAGCCGTACACGCATCGGCTACTTTGACAAAAGCATCTATGTTATCACTCAGTATCTGTTCTCGATCGTCATTGAACACACTTGTCTGTGCTGCAAGATGGATTACTGCATCTATGCCACCATCCTTGAGGACGTGCCATATATCGGCAGCCTCGGTTCCACACACACGGTCTATTGCGACCACCTCAACACCACGATTCCTTAACTCTCTGCAGAGGGCTTTGCCTATGAAGCCTTCACTGCCGGTTACAATAATCTTCATACTATTAAATTACTTATGTTCTACATCTGACAAATTCAGTTCATATTCGTATCTACCCACTCTTTCATACCAGCATACAATCGTCTGGTGTCCGGAGTTGAGGCTTGTCAGCTTCTTTTCTATTTCATCAAGGGAAACTCGTTCATGGAACCTGAGGTAACACCTTCCCTGGTTCCCATTGCACGTGAAGGACACGAAATAGTACGTATCACGTTCCCGGAACGTCAGATAGCTTACTGCAAGCGACAGCGCTATAGCCGTCATTGTTATCACCCATGGCGATGTTGCTGTACTCATCACCAGTGAAAGGATGCCGGATAATGCTACGAATACCAGCATCCTGATTAGCAGGCTTAGCCTGTGTCTTGTCTTTACATTCATACCCATAGTTAAATAAGCAATTACATATATGTAATTGCGATTTATGACACTAATTTACGAAGAATATCAGTACGTTTCACAAAATGGCTAAATCTTAAAAATTACGATATGATCAATTACAAAAGAAAGCGGCAAGAACTTAATCCCACCGCTTTCATATTGCCTCCTAAGAGGACTTTCGTAAACAAATGCCTAATTAAAGATGTACAGCAAGCATTTCGCTTCCTGCTCTGTGTATAGCTTCCTCTATCTTCATTTTTTGAGATTCAGAAGCAAATGCAATGCGCTGTTTATACTGGCGCATTAATGACGGATTTATCCCAGCGTACTTTGCAAATGTTGACACACTGATAAATTTGAAACATTCAAAGAAAGATGCAATATCATACTTATATTCAAATTCAATATCCGACAATGAAGTCGGTATTTCCTTTCCTGTCTCTGAAAGCATAGTCTTGTAATCATCTACAGCTTCAATCAAAGCCTGTTTTGCCTCCTCTACAGTCTTTCCTTGCCCGTTAAGGCTAAATCCGTCAAAATTGGGGACATAGACACTTATTGTCTTATCATCCCACATTTCTACAATAGCTGTTGTTTTCATTGTCCATATTTTTAGATTTGCAAACAAATGTGCGGGTCATTTAAGACCCGCATCTTTCATCATGCTGTTTAATGTGCCACCTTTTACCTCTTGAGAGGCATGTCGTCCAACACGAAAGTATTTTCCTGTTTTAGGACTATACCAGACATCGTGTTCTTTGCCATGACTCACGAAGTAGCAGCCTATCTTAGCAGCTTTCTTCAAGAACTCTGTTGTTTTCATAATTCAAAGAGCATTTGTTTACACTGCAAATATAACACATTTGTTATCGACTTCAAAATAAAACAACAATTATTTATAACATTATTGTTATTTTTATACCGTGAGCGATGTAGCTCTCCCACAGATGTTTTATGGATATTGCTTTCATTTTTTTGCTTTTTATAAAATACCATTTATATTTGCACCAGCATCTGTGACTGAAATGGCAAGGTTTTAATATTCAGGTTCGAGTCCTGTCAGGTGTTAGGTAATATTGCCGCATAACCTTAAAATATAAATCAAAATGATTTCATTTATATTCTTTAATTTAATCTTAGCAATATGCATTAATCTTTTTTCTGCATGGTTATATGATTCTATCAAAGAAAAGCGTTATCAAAATGCAATATTACTGATTATTATAGAGGACTGCGAATTGCAGTCCTCTTTTTTATACTCATCTACCCCAGCAGCCATCAAATGACTACCAGGAACAAATAATACAATTTGGGGTTCATTGATTATTCTTCTTTTTTTCTACAAGTTGTTCAAGCCTCTTTTCGCACTCGGTGCACTCAGTTTTCTTCCGTTCCAGTTTGTTCCTGAACTTAACCAGTTCCTCATCAGTATTCTCGTCAAAAAACATATTGTTCTTACGATTATACTCGATGTACTCATTCATTCTGCGTTCTGCTTTTGTTATCTGGGCTTTTGCAGAAATAAGTTTGGAAAGGCAGGAACTCACTTCAAGCGATTCGCCTGAACGCTTGTCATAGTGGTAAAAAGAAGTGTACACGTCATTCCTCGGATACTGGCATTGCAATCTGGCAACCCTCCATCTGATTACCCACATCCTTCTTTCGTACACTTCACGCGGGAAATCGTAAATATATAGAGTGACAGATTGATGGCCGTG
>JARIAN010000072.1 GCA_029257865.1 Phocaeicola sp. | reverse complement strand
AATCCGCATAAACAAACATAACAGATAACTACCCTTAACATAGCTATAGTGATTTTTTAATAATACATTATCTGTTAAGTGTTATGCTCATACTGTTTTCACCATCTGCAAGGACGAAAAGATAGGTACCTTCAGACAACCAGCCTATATTTACACAATAGGTATCTCCGGCAGAGACAGTTACGGTTTCATTATAAGCCAAAGCACCAGTAGAATCATAAATTACAATACAAGCATTGACAAAGTCTTTATAAGGATATATTTCTATTATATCCTCAACGTTTACTTCAGGAGTCAAACTACGTCCACCTATTGATACCCATTCATTCTTATTAATAGTATTTCCCCAAACATAATTACTGAAGGGAATTATACAGCCAAAAAGCCCTATTAAAAAAGTTCTCATCTTTATTCTGTTGCATTTGATGTTTACTGTGCATAAAAGTAGAGAAAACTTTTCAATAGGGCTTGCTTGTGAATTTCACAAATACTTCACATTTTATAATTCACTATAAATCAGCAATAAATTTATCAAAATCAGATGTGGTTCCTTCTTCTTGGTGAATTTTCTTGTATAGACGTGTACGCGCCATACTCACGGCAGACTGGCTGCGACCCACTATCTGTGCCATGTCTTTGGGCGTGAGTTGTATCTTGACAAGCCAGCAAATATGAAGTTCCATTTCGGACAGATTCGGGCAGAGCGAATAAAGGCGGCCGGTAAAACCATTGTATGCTACATCAATTGCTACCTGAAGTTCTTGCCAGTTTTCGGAAGTAATCTTTGCATCCTCGTGAGTGGCCCTGTGAAAGAATGCGTATATAGCAGACCGTTGAAGTCGCAAAACGAGCAAACTGCGTTCCTGTTGTTCTATCCGGTCCTTGTCAACCGATAGCTCCAACAGAGCATGACGTGTTTCCAGCAGTTCCTTTTGGGCGGTATCCTTATCTTTTTCGGCCTTACACAACTGCGCTTCCAGTTCAGCCAACTGTCTGCGGCTTTCGGCACGATATGCCTCGCTGCACCGGTACTGTTCCGCTTCCAGATTGCGGATTTTCTG
>JARIAN010000069.1 GCA_029257865.1 Phocaeicola sp. | reverse complement strand
CATCTATTGAAAATCAACTGTTTAGCTAATTAAAAGGGTGATTTAGGGTGACGCAAGTACAAAAAATCGTATATTTACGGCATGTTTGTTCGTAAGAAAAAGAATAGGTCGGGGACAACGAGTGTTGTAGTAGTCGACAAGCACGGTGGAAAGTTCAAGGAACTACATACCGTTGGCATTGCAAGTTCAGATGAGGAGATTGAAAAGTTGTGTGTCCAAGGCAAAGCCTGGATAGACTCTTATCTTGGTGTTCAGGAACTTGACTTTGATGGTCCGAAGTGTAAAGATGAAGAGCTTCGTGCTGCCGAAACTATGCTTGGTAATGTGGAATCAATATTGTTGAACGGAGCAAAACTTATTCTTGACAAGGTTTATGATTCCATAGGCTTCAACCGTGTTAGTGATGAAATCCTGCGTCATCTTGTAGTGTCCAGACTATGCCAGACCATGAGCAAGATGGCGACTGTAGACTATCTTAAAAGTCATTTTGACGAAGATGTAGATTTGAGCAAGATATACCGTTATCTTGACAAACTTTACAATACGCAGAAAGACGCTGTACAACGCGTAAGTGTTGAACATACCTTCTCTGTGCTCGGTGGTCGTGTTGAGATGCTTTTCTATGATGTCACCTCACTATACTTTGAAAGCTTTCGGGAAAATGAACTTCGAACTCCCGGATTCTCCAAAGATGGAAAAACAGCCGAGACTCAGATCATTTTAGGACTTCTTATATGTGAGAATGGCTATCCACTTGCATACAACATATTTAATGGATCGCAGTATGAAAGCTACACCATGATTCCGATCATAGATGATTTCAAGCAACGTTTCGGGATTGATGACTTTGTAGTTGTTGCAGATTCGGGGTTTATGATAAGACGTAACATAGAGCTTTTGCGTTCAGGAAATTACAATTTCATCGTAGGGGCAAGAGTTCGAAAATACTCAGGTAACATTAAAGACTGGATATTGTCATTATCGCATGAAGATGGATTGTTTCACGAATACAGGCTTGACAATGGAGACCGTCTGATAGTTACATACAACTCCAAACGTGCTGCCAAAGATGCCTATAATCGTACCAAAGGCATTGAACGTTTAAGAAAAGCCTATGCCTCAGGGAAAATAACAAAGGACAAGATAAACAAGCGTGGATATAGCAAGTTTCTTCTGATTGAGAGTGACGTGGCTGTCAGCATAAACGAAGATAAGATAAAGGAAGATGAGAAATGGGACGGCATGAAAGGATATGTAACCAATACGGAACTTACACCTGAGAAAGTAGTTGCACAATACAAAGGTCTGTGGGTGGTGGAACGGGCTTTCAGAATATCTAAAGGTACTATTGAAACCAGACCGATATTCCACTTCACGGAAAAACGCATCGAAGCTCATGTATGCTTATGTTTTGTGGCCTACAAGGTTTATAAGGAATTGGAACGTATAGTCCATAACCTCAAGATGAATATGAGTGTAGGTACTGTGCTGAAAATAGCCCAAACAATAACAACAATCCGACTAAGGCTTCCTCTGAACGACACAATTATTACCAGAACGATGTTGCTTACACCTGAGCACAGGGTATTAAAGCCACTTTTTGACTATCTTGGCGTTTAGGGTGACGCAATGACGAAGTCAGGAAATAAAACAACCTTTTTCACCAGTGTCTGCAGTAAATGAAACACCGACTTATCGAACTAAAGAGAACGCCATAATTGAAGTTAAAAATTTTATAAAAAAAGATGGAAGCAGTACACGCATAAGCTCAACTAATTACACAATAAACAATGAAGTCTATTATTACAGAGATACTGTAACCCAAAAAACAACCCATCTTTTTATATTGCTAATGCAGATAATGGGAATGGTTATGCCATCGTATCAGCTAATCCAAACACAACTCCTATTATAGCTTACTCTGAAACTGGTAATCTCTTGTTAAGTGACACTATTCGGTATAAAGAGTTATCTTTCTTTTTTAATTTGATTCAAAAATACATTTCCAATACTGACAAATATAAAACTGAATTTGAAGCAGAAGGCACTTCTTCAGAAGTTCCTCAAACTAGACATAGATTACCTCATTACGAAAAGAGACCTAGGGAATGGAAAGAGACAGAAAGAATACAACCTTTAATTTCTGTGAAATGGGGACAAAGGAGCCCATATAACAATGCTGCTCCACTTATACAAGGACAAAGAGCTCTTACAGGATGCGTAGCAACTGCAGCCGCTCAAGTAATGTCATATCATGAAAAACCTTCAGAATACAATGGAGTAACTTATAATTGGGCGGAAATGAAAAAAAATCCCAACTCTCCAAGTGTCGCTCATCTCTTTAGAAGCATAGGTGATTTGGTTAAAATGGACTGGGGAATAGATGCAAGCGGAGCTAAAAGAAAAAATATACCAGAATGCTTTGAGAAAATGGGGTACAGAAAACCAGGAACCCCACAGGCTTATAGCCAATGGGATGTTATAACATCAATTAAAGCCAAATGCCCAGTTATAATATGCGGCAACTCTGTTAAGAAAAGTATAATAGGTATTAAATACTATAAGAATGGACATGCTTGGGTCTCTGATGGATATTTTCAACGAGAAAGACAAGTTGATGTATACAGAAAAGGAAGTGATAAAGTACATCATTCATATACAGAGAAAGAAAATTACCTACATTTAAATTGGGGTTGGGATGGTTTTTCCAATGGATATTACTTAGCAGGAATCTTCAATGGAGGGGACGGACCTTCTTTTCCTTCCAGCAGAGCAGCAGGAAAAGGGAATTACCCTTACAATGTTGAAATCATTCCATACATTAACATTATAAAAAATAAACAATGAAGAAGAACTTTAATTTTATATTTTTCATCTCTCTTTTTTTTATATTCACCTCATGTAACAATGATGATGTCGGTAATGCAACAGATACAATAGGGCTTGAAACTAGAGAAGTTCTATTTAACTCAAATAAAGACTCTATTGAATTACAAACAAAGAAAGGTGATAGCTGGTGGCTAACCGAAATATCCACAAAAGACACCATATATAGGGCACATTCTATTCACGATAAAGTGATAGAAGGAGGTGGTATTTATATAGAAAAGACAGGTCATAAATCACTATTCATAAAAGTAACCCCCAATACGACAAACTCAGAAAAATTATTTAAAGCAGTAATACAAGACGGAAATTACTATAATACAATTAGTATAAAGCAAAAATAAATAATCGCATATAACCCCATTTATAAGCAAATAAACTTTTAATAGTTTGAAATAAAAAGGAGGGTATGTCAAAATTCATTTTTTGAAAAAATAAACTTATAATTTGAAATTTGAGCATCCTAAAAGACTAAAGAAATGGTCGTATCATTACTCAATACAGAGTTTGATACGACCATTTTTAATATTATAGTTATAATCTGTAACTTTGAGAAGTAGTCATTTTAGTTTTGACACACCCTCCTTTTCCGCTCTCCAAGTAATCGCTATAAAAATAGTTGCAGTTATCAGAAACAGCACACATAACAGATTAGTAAATACTACTTTTAGTATTAAATAAACCCGGCAATCTTTTGAAATATCTTTTAGAAAGATTATCTTTGTGAAAGATATATTTTAGGAGATATGGAATTTAAAGACTTTATAGACAGAAAAGACTATCTTGAAAGGGTGAACAACGCCTTGCAAAGAGAAAAGCCACAGTTCATTGTCATTTACGGACGCAGAAGAATAGGCAAGTCGAAACTTATCAGGGAAATCATGGACTGGAAGCGAAAAGACATTTATTTTTTAAGCGACCAGACCAATGAGGCAAACCAGCGTATGCTGTTTGCCAAGACAGCCACAATGGTAGGTATGGAAGACTTCGACAAGGTTACATATCACGATTGGGAAACTCTTTTGCGTGCCTTGAACCGTCAGGTTGCGGAAAACAGCACTGTCTGCCTTGACGAGTTTCCGTATCTGGTAAAAAGCTGCCCTTCTCTGCCATCCGTCATACAAAAGCTGCTCAACGAGAAATGCCTGAAGTTCAATCTTATCCTCTGCGGTTCTTCACAACAGTTGATGCAGGGCTACATATTGGATAGGAAAGAACCTCTATACGGACTGGCAGATGAAATCATACGCCTCACACCTATACCCGTACAATATATAGGGCAGGCACTTGGTTGTGATGCCCAAAAAGCAATAGAAGAATATGCGGTATGGGGTGGAATACCGCGATATTGGGAATTGAGAGCCGACTACAAGGACAATGAAACAGCCATCGAGAAACTGCTGTTGGATAACAAGGGATTCTTAGCGGACGAACCGATACGCCTGTTAAGGGACGATATGCGTGATACCGTGCAAGCGTCCACCCTGCTTTCAATTATCGGCAACGGAGCAAACCGCCTCTCTGAAATAGCCGGACGGGTAGGCAAGGAAGCCACCCAGATAACAGAACCTTTAGGCAAACTGAGAGAGCTGGGATATATACGCCGGGAAGTACCATTCGGCGAGGACGAGAAAAAAAGCAAAAAAGGGATATACCGTATCAACGACAGTCTGCTGGAGTTCAATTACAGATTTGTCGCACCCTACAAATCCATTTTGGAACTGGGACGGACAGAAACCGTGCTATCCATCATAAAAACACAATTCTCCGGGTATGTAGGGGAGTGTTGGGAGCACCTTTGCCGCCAATATGTAAGCGGTAACATCATTGACGGCATAGTATATAATATGGCTTCACGGTGGTGGGGTAAGATCTTCACAGAAGAAAACAAGGAGGGTAAAATGGTGGAACTTGATGTGGTGGCTGAATCAATAGACAGAAAACATATCCTCATAGGTGAATGTAAATGGACTAACAAGGAAGATGCACAAAGGCTTGTAAATTCACTTGAAGCAAAGATAAAATATCTGCCATTTATCAAAAAAAGGCAAAGCGTTCACATTATGCTTTTCTTGAAAAACGATCCACATAACAAGGACGCTGCACGAATTATATATCCGTCTGACATCGTAAAAACAGAATGAAGAACAACACTTTAAATTAAATACTAAAATTAGTAGATTAGTATATACTACTTTTAGTATTATTCATTGTATTTGCAGTAAAGAAACATCAAGAAATTAAAATACAAGGATTTATGACGAAAGCAAAGGTTTTATGTATTCTGAACCACAGGGGCGGTGTGGGCAAGACCACTACCACCATCAACTTGGGAGGGACATTGCAGCAGAAAGGTTATAAGGTGCTGCTGATAGACCTTGACGGACAGACGAACCTGACCGAATCAATGGGCTTGTCGGCCGAACTGCCACAGACTATTTACGGAGCGATGAAAGGCGAATATCCGCTGCCGATATACCAGCACAAGGACGGCATGAGCGTAGTGCCTTCATGTCTGGACTTGTCGGCGGTAGAAATGCATATTCCGGTTTATACCCGTTCACCAATTCCGGTGATACCCGTTCACTCCGTTTGTACTCTTTTGTATCTTTGGCAAAGTTAATATTTCTTTCTTAGACTCTCTCCTGTGAGGCAAAATTTCAAAGCTTTGTGGACAATTCTGTCCAGGCAAGCTTCTGCAATCAGTTCACTTTGGAAGATGTGGTACCAGTCTGCAACCGGTAGCTGGCTAGCCAAAATGGTTGCTTTCCGGCTGTAGCGGTCATCTATTATCTGTTCGAAGTCATGCTGCAGTTGCCCATCCAGTCTGACCATTCCGAAGTCATCAATGATGAGCAGGTCGTGTGCGTTGAGCTTTCTGAAGAAATTTGTTTCCCTGCCTTCCAAATGTACCAGTTTGAGTGTCTCGATAAGCATGTTCATTGTAAAGTACAGCACCTTGACTCCCTCACGGCAAGCCCTGTCACCCAGAGCACAGGCAAAGTATGTCTTGCCTGTGCCTGCCGGTCCTGTTATGATCATGGTCATTCCATTGGTGATGTAGCTTCCGGTAGCCAGATCGCCGACACTGGCTGCCGACAATCCGCGTGTGGTATCGGTTTCAAGTTCTTCGATTGAAGCTCTCAGACGGAAGTTGGCATTCTTGATGAGACGCTGGATACGGTTGTTCTGTCGGGTATCCTTCTCATACTGCAACATCTGCTGCATGCCTTCCCGCAAAGTGAGTCTGTCAAGCTGGTGTGTCTCTTCCAGGGCATTCCAGCAACTAGCCATTCCAGGAAGTTTGAGTTCATGCAGAACTCTTGTAATTTCGTTTGATGTCATGATATAAACGGGTTTTGTATGTTAAACTTAAAATTTATGCAAAATAGGTACTGCCACGCATGTTTTCATGATTGGTCGGTGTTGGTGCATCAAAGCAGAATGCCGGTTCGTCATCCGATTCCTGAAGACTATTGTGTTTCAATATAGCTTCAAACCTCTTGTAGGAGAACACCTTGCATTCCAAACACTGGCGGCAGGTTCTGTTGATCAATGCAACTTCGTACTTGCGGCTCAAGCTAATGATGGCAGCACAAAGCTTGTAATACACCTCCTCCGGCTGACCGGTACGCTTGGGGTTGAAGACTTCCGTTATATACTCCCTGCAGTCCTCTGAAATATGCTGTGCCCATGAGATGTAATACGAAGCCGACCGCTCCATGATAGCCCTACAATTGGATGCCAGATGCTCTTTGAGGTAGGTATGACCATATTGGTGGCTGCGTGCATGTGTGGCAACCAGTATGCCTTCCACAAAGACATTGACTGTGGAACGGGTGAAGATGACTCGGGCCTTTTTGCCGACATGGATGTATGGGACAGAATAGAAATGGGTTGTCCTGTCATGACGGAGTTCTACAAAACAGTTGTTCTGCACCTGCAAGTCAGCGTAGTATTTCATTTCATAAATGCTGGAAGGCAAGGGCTTTAACAGGTCCACTTCCATGGCATGGAAACGTTCCTCCCGGCTGTAGGGACGCTTCTGCATACGGGTTTTGTTGAACAGGGACAGGAGTTCCCATACCGCCCTGTTCAGGTCGATGATGGAGTGGAATGTACGGTTTCTAAGCTTGGCATAGATACGGTTGTAGGTCGTCTTCACCTTGTCTTCAACAAGTGCCTTCTGGGTAGGTTCCCGCGGGTCGCACGGCAACACGACGAAGTGGTAATGGTTGCCCATATCCTCCAGTGCCTTGTTCAGCCTGGGTTCGTGCCTGTCATTCGATATGACTGCCGACTTGAGGTTGTCCGGCACCAGAATGGGCGGAACTCCGCCAAGGTGTTCAAGACACATCCTGATGGCAAAGAGGAAGTCTTCGGTTTTCTGTGAAGGAACGCATATCACATAGGTATAGTCGCTGTAGGGCATGCTGGCGACAAAGACTTCCACCTTGACTGTTTCACCTGTTTCCACATCGACATAGCTTAGTTTGTCACCGGCAAAATCCACCATGAGCTTTTCGCCGGGACGATACGTTTCGGACAGGACTGCCGTATAGTCCTTCTGCGCTACCTTGTTCTGTTTCAGGTGGAAGTAGAACTGTGATTTGCTGTACCCTTCAGGACTGGCCTGCTTGTACTCCTCGTACAGAAGCTGTCGGGTGACATGAAGCTTGGGATTGCTAAGCTGTTCCTTGTAATAAGGTAAACGGGACAGAAAGTAGTCCATCCGCGGATCACTGTAGGCTGGATTTCCTGCATGGAACATCCGGTCAAGTTCCGGATCCTCTTTACCCAGCAGTTCTTCATACGTCCAGTTGTTCAGACGAATGATCTTGACATAGTTATTGACTGTTTCCTTGTTGATGGATAACTTGCGGCTGATGCCACGGTTTGATTCTCCCAACTGTTTCAGTTGGATAACCTGTTTGATTAGACTCATATCCTTGATTTTTCCTGCCATATATGTACTGTGATTAATGGAGTTTGCAGTACATAAGATATAGAAGATTCTGAATGAGTGAACGGATATGCTCCGGAAAAAACACTCTTGCTCTCCTTTTCTGGCAACAGCCAATGCCTCAATTGAACGGATTTGCTCCGGAATACTGGGGAAGAAAGCGTCTTTGGGCAAAAAGTGAACGGATTTACTCCGGAAAACCAATAGGTTTTCTATCACTTTTCCTTCTTGAACGGACTTGCTCCGGAAATAATAGCGATTTTGG
>JARIAN010000005.1 GCA_029257865.1 Phocaeicola sp. | reverse complement strand
GAGAAGTGGATTGCATTATTTGATAAACTTATCAAGCAATAATAAATATGAAAAAAATAGCATTCGTAGTTGTCCGATACGGAAAAGATATCAATGGAGGAGCAGAACTGCACTGCAGAATGCTTGCAGAACGGCTGACAACCTCGTATCAGGTAGATGTATTGACAACCTGTGTGAAAAGTTATTCAGACAGAAGCAATGCTTTTCCCGAAGGAACAGAAGTTATCAACGGAGTTACCGTGCACCGCTTTAAATCAGACCCGGTACGATTCAAGAAGCGCTCAGTTATATGGAATGCCAGCGTAGCACGTTCCTTAAGATTTTTTCTTTATAAAACAAAGTTGCTCACCCCTCTAGCCAATAAATGGCCTGTATGGAACTTACAGAAACAGGATGAATTACGTGTTTACAGAAAAAATGTATTTTATTCTTCCGGACTCTTTTCTTACATCAAAGAGAACAAGGATAAGTATGATGTGTTTATCCCAATTACCATAGACTATCCGACCGCTTATTATACAGCTCTGTATGCCGGAGAAAAAACTTTGCTTATTCCTACCATGCACTATCAGAAGCTGTCGTTCCGAACCATCTTGACAGAGATATTCACAAAGGTTGCGTATATTGGCTTTAATATGGAAACCGAAATGCGACTAGCCGAAAGAATTTTCGGTAAATCAATTTCTCCACACGGAGTTGTCAGCGTAGGATTTGAAATTACCGCCCCTGCGGAATGGGAACATACATGCAAGAAATTCAACTTACCAAATCACTATTTACTCTATGTAGGTAGAGTAGATAAGGGTAAACTGGACAAGATTTTCAGTTGCTTCCTGGCATATAAGAAACAACACAAAGAATCTGACTTGAAGTTTGTAATTGTAGGTGGACTATATACCGCTCCTGTAAAACATCCAGACATCATATACACCGGATTTGTAGAGGAAAACGAAAAGACTGCCATTATCCAACATGCAACTGTCATTGTCAACCCTTCAAAACATGAAAGTCTGTCTCTTATATTATTAGAGGCACTCAGTCTCAAAAAAGCAATGATAACCAATGCCAAATGCAACGTAATGCTGGAGCATTATGAAAAAAGCAACCATGCAATACAACTCTACCATAATAAAAAAGATTTCATAAAGAAGTTGCACCAACTTGCTTCTTCAGAAAGTCTCAGAAAAGAAATGGGAGAAAAAGGAGCCGAATACATCCAGAAGAACTATCAGTGGGATATTATCATGCAACGACTTATCAAACAAATCGAGATTATTTCCAACAAATAACCTCAATTAATAAACAAGGCAGAATCAGAATACCAATTCTGCCTTGTCTATTATAAACAAATATTTCGAAGCAAACTTACGGGCAAATAGTCCTTCTGATTCCCTTAATACTACTTCATCTTCTTTCTGCCAAACATAAGGAGTTCCCCGTTCCCAGTCTATGACACGCATACTGCCTAATAAGGCATCATCCAAACAATAAATGTTTTCTCTAAAAGGAGAGTTCCAAAGAATTGTCTGAATAAAGATTTCATCCGGACAAAGTGTATATCTAAATGTTTTCAACACTTTCGGTTTCGTGGAAACCAAATATATACAGAAGTCATGAGTGATACTTACCCATTGAAATCCTTTCTTAAACACCCAACGGTGACTGCGAGAAAAAGAAATTGCTTTTTGCAGCCCTAAAAAAACATTACGTATGGGAGCCGTGCATATATGTTTTACCGTCTTTTTGTCCCTAAGATATTTAGTAAACAGATAGTACTTAAAAACCTTACGGTGCAAATCCCGTTGATGCTTCTCATCATTCCAAAAACCTACAAATTCTTTTCCTGCATGTCGATTAAAAAAATCATGAATATAATCCTGACTCTTTATAGGCAAATCTACTCCCGACAATAAATGATAATATTCATACTTACCATGCTTCAATGCAGACTCAAACAAAAGATACTCTACTTTCACCTGAGAAATGTCTCCCCAATGTACTGCCATACGATTTTCCAGTACATAAAGTTGACCTTTCTCCAACTTCACATTATTAAATTCTTCAAACAAACTTACCGCACGAGAATCAATATGTAAAAATATATCATTGCGCACATCATCTAAAGCCTTAAGTAAAGTTCTCAAGACTACCGGTTCATTATGAGCTATTATCAAATAAGCATGCTTCTTCATATTGTATCCCTTTCAGTCCTTATAATTTCATTTCCATAAAAAGCCCATACCACTATCCCAGCCTTACCATTTCTTCATTATCTTGAAGTAGTCAACGATTGTATTGTCAACCTGTATATATCCATCTTGAAGCAACTGCTGGTATGAATTGGCACCTATCACCCGAGCATATTCCTGATCTAGTTTACCTTCTTTATACAATGCGTAGAAATAACGCCAATGACGTCCTCCATGCTTTCCCTTATGGCTTTCCAGCTGTTTTCCGCCATTAATCATCTTCTCCATGAACTGACGCTTCCCACGGATATTATAATGATACACACGGATGTCACTGTCTTTTGAACGCATCGGAAGCATCTTTACCTTATGGTTGCCCATCGAAATCTGCAAATAACCTGCGGTACGATGAATCACCTTCTTGTTCTGACGTTCAAAAATTGAATAGATAGACAAATCATATTTTTCGGGCTCCGATACATAGCCTACCGTCCTGTTCCATTCCCAAAATGGAGTTTCCTCCTCCGGATATACACTATACATACGGCAGTTCAACACATTGGCTGTAGTATTTGACAACTCATTCTTCAGATTACCGGAAGGAGAGTACCAAAGTTCATCGGCATCCACATTCATCACCCAATCAGCTTGATAGTCATTCTTTGCCTTCCATATCATCCGGTCCACCCAATCTTTCTGCTCATAATTGGTGGCAGTTTCCATTATCACTTCCTTTATCCAACCTTTCTGTTGGTAACGGCGAATAATATCCATAGTACCATCCGTGGAATTATTGTCTGTCACGATAAAACCATCCACTCCCATTGACTTATGAAAGAGCAAATTCTCTTCAAGCATCCCTTCTTCGTTTTTAACCAACAAAGTCATAATCAACTTGGGAGATGAAACCGGCTTGAAAGTTTTTCCAATCTCAGACAAAGCAACCGCTATTTTCTTCAATAAAAATATCTTCATTCTATCAATATTATTCAATCTTTACTCTCAACCATTTTCCAAAGTCTGACAAAAAGTTTGTACTGTCGGAGTGGCTTGTCCATTGTTCCGGTAACACCACAATTTTTTCTGATGACGGATTCAACCAAGCGCCCCACCAGCTGAACGTGCTATTGCAAATGATATGATGGCGACAATGACTCATCAACATCATGTCCTGCCAACTGTCTTCTCCCTTGTTCCAGTCAATATAAACCGCATTCTTCAAAGGGAGGTTTTCCTTTATCCACTCCAAATCTTCCGAGAACACATAATAATGCGGAGATTCCACCTGCTGCTCCATCTCAGCCAAAGCATTCCGATAGTAAGGCAACTGACAGATACATCCGATGGCCTCCCAGTGCTTAGGAAGCAAGTAATCACCACGACGGATATGAATGGATACAGCCTTTGGATCTGAATCGATTTTTCGCATCATTTCCACAGTACGCAAGCTGGCTTTAGACGTGTCAAATGTAAATAACTTACGCACTTCGTCCTTTATATTTTCAAAATACTTTTCCGACTGATAGAAACCTTTAAAATAGACAAACGGCCAACTATATTTACGGGTATATGGCAACATCGACCCATTTTGCTTACGTTCCAATATCGTCTTGAAAAATACAAACTCCAATACTTTTTTCAATGACTGATTGATACAAAATTCTGTATGGGGCAGATTAAACACCTTGTTCATCTCATATCCATAATGTACTTTGTAATGCATCATGTCTGATAAATCAATGCGGACATTCGGGAAATACTGCTTCATCTGTAAATATAAAGCATAAATAAACATCTGATTCCCTAATCCACCTGTCATCTTTATTAGTCTCATCCTATAAATTCAAGTAATATTTAGAAAATAAATAAACAGTGAAAAACACTATTTTAGGCTTTTCGCTAATACACAAAGTTACAGAATTTCTTTTATATACTAACAATTTATAACATAATATTACACAGCCTGCCCACATTACCCCTCCATCCAAAACAACCTTTACAAAACCCACCAATACATACTTTTCCCATTCGTTTCTTATTCATCGTTATTTTACTCCTGTAATCTCATTCCACCCTCATACATTCTTAAGTTACAACCTGTGTTTTATAAAACAGTGGTGGTATTTTATAAAACGGTGGTGGTAACTCAAGATTCCACCGGCGTAAATTTATGTTTCATCTTCCAAGTCCAATACTATTCTTCATTTCAATGACATCAATATATAAATGTCACGCACAACCCCAACAGATATTTTGCCCCAATCAACTTCAATACCCCCACACAATATTAATATCACAAAAAGTATTGCGTAATAAAAAATAATTCACTATTTTCGAGAGGGTATTGAACCAGCAGTCTTAAAATACGTTTTTTTAAACGACTGAAGTTCAACAGCCTAAAAACAAGCATAACATTCTATTAACCATACTTATTATTAGTCGACAAGAAGCAATGAACAAATCGCCACAAATATCAATTATCACGATTAACTACAATGATACCCAAGGTTTAAAAAAGACCATGGAAAGTGTATTTACTCAAACCTTTTCAGATTATGAATATATAATCATTGATGGAGGAAGTACCGATACAAGCAAACAATATATATCCAGCCAACAAGATAAACTATCATATTGGTGCTCTGAAAAAGACAAGGGTATTTATCATGCAATGAATAAAGGTATACAAAAAGCAACGGGTGAATATTTACTTTTCCTAAACTCCGGAGATTACCTTTATCATAAAGAAACACTTTCACAAATAGCACAATATCTTGAAAATAAAATTGATATTGTTTATGCCGACTTGATGTTAACAGATAAAACAGAACGACTGCAAAACCACATATATCCCGATAAAATATCTTTAGAATATATGTTACTAAACTCCATTGGCCATCCTGCAACCTTTATCAAAAAAGAACTGTTCAAAGATTCACTCTATTCCGAGCATCTCAAAATTGTATCCGACTGGGAATTCTTCTTTAAAAAAATCATTTTGCAACAAGTGTCTTACCTACATGTGAACTTACCTGTAACAGTTTTCAATATTTGGGGTATCAGCGCAGCCAATACACCACTGCTGATAGAAGAAAGAGATTATGTGTTAAAAAAACTCCTTGGCCCTATGATTTATGACCAACTAATGCGTAATCTTACTTTAGAAGCACAACCTTTATATCCTCTTTTCAAAGAAATAACTGCATCAAAGAAGTTCCAAAGGCAAATAAAGCCACTCCTTTCTGTATTGTGGAAATTCAATCGTTTCCTTAAAAAATTTTCAAAGAAAAAAGATAGCTGCTACAAAAATAGAAAGGAACTGTAACCATTGAAAGTTTCTTTCTTATATTTATCAGAATTTAAAGCCTGTGTTCAACAATTGGTCCGACTAACAAATATGACAATAAAAACAATCATCACTTACGGAATATTTGACCTATTCCTAGACAATACTAATTCACTTTTAAACTAACAATGATGGAAATAACCCTATTCTTAATTCAGTTATTTCCATCATTGTCAATCTAAGCAAGATTACATCTTCCCCAATTTTTCATTGAGTCCGTCCCGATAGGCTTGCCACAGTTTCCGTATATCACTCCACTGATAGGCAGAAGAAAACGGGCAAGTAAAGAAAGCAGTCAAGATATACCCCAAGACGCCGTTGAATCCACGAAGATAACGCACCATCCAGTTTTTTCCATAATGATGGTTCAGATAAGTGGAGTTTCGCACTTGATAAAAACGTTTCCATTTCTTCTTCTTGTTGCGTTCTGCCCAAGAGTCGTTAGAAAAAAACTTCTCCTTATCCATCAATGCATCAGGAATATACATAATTTTATAGCCTGCATTCACAGTACGGATACAATAGTCTGTATCATCACAAAAGATAAAAAGTTCCTTGTTAGGCAATCCTATCTGCTCCACCACTTCCCTACGGATGAAAGGTCCTTCAAAAGCTGTACCACAAATTTCCACCGGAGCATTTACTTGCTGCTTGGAAAGTTTTCCTCCATAAAGTGAAGCAAAGGGATTTACCCAGTTTAATAACTGAAAATCATTGGTATATATCTTTCCTTCCTGCAAACGACGGGGAGCCAACATCCCCACTTTTTCATCTTGAGTATAAGGCAGAAGATGCTCCATACAATCCGGTCGTGGGAATACATCATCATCCATACACCAAATCCAATCGGCCCCCATCTGCAAAGCAGTCTGAATGCCTGTATAAAACCCTCCGGAACCTCCTACATTTTCCTGAGTAACCACAGTTAGGTCAGTCTGAATAGAAAGCCATTCAAAAGTACCGTCAGTGCTGCCATTATTGACCACCACAATATCAGTCACAGGCTTGTTGGAGCGCAGGCAATCAATGTTCCGCTTCAACAATTCACAACGATTAAAAGTAACTACAACAGCTATAATTTTCATTTTTCCTATTTTCTATCTATTCATACCATCATCCTTTCCGGCTATTCCATTCTTTCAGAGCCTCTATCTCTTTCTCTTCCTTTCCCGGCTGCACACTACGGTAAGCCACCATCAACTCAAAGCATTGCTGTGCATCAAAACCTCGCATACGAGCATATTCATCAGCAATGATACGGTGCATGGCAGGAGTAGCGGGAAGTCGTTCCAGATTCTTGCATCCAGCCTTGATGTCAAGCGGACCTATTGCAAGCCGGTTCAAATCCACGATATCCAGTTTGATGCCCTCCGGAGTCTGTTCAAACAGGATATTGGCACGTCCGTAATCCTTATGAGCATACCCATGTTCATGAAGAATAGCCGTCACACGACCTACAGCCCGAAGTACATCTTCTTCATAAGAAAAATGCTGATGAAATAACGCTTCATAGCGATAAGGACAGGTAGAGGCCAATGTGATATAATAACTTCTGTCGAACAGCAATCCTCCACGCAGATTCAAATAGCCTACTGGTTGGGGAGTGCCCACCCCTATCTGCTGGAACAACAAAGCATGTTCATAGGAACGCTTGGCCTTAGAAGGACGAAATACTCCATAGACAAACCTGTTCACCACGTTAGGACGATGAAATGACTTAATCACGAAATCACGCCCTTTATAAGTAATGCGACGCAGTTCATTGCGTCCATTGTGAATCAATATCCCTTCTCCCCTATTGAAACGTTCAGGAACAGACAATACAAACTCCTTCAAATCTTCAAAGTCAGGATGAAGCACTAAAGTACAATGGTTTATCAAGTTCATGCAGTAAAATTTAAATTTTATCTAATCCTTTGGTAAATTTCAGCCAATAATATTTCAGCGGGTTTTTATATTTCAACTGCTTCCACGGGCGACTTCCGTGAGGACGGTGCCATACCAGCAGATTGGCAAACACATAATTCTTGAACCCAACATTCAAGGCTTCATGAGAAATGGTGACATCAAACCAGTTTTTGCTAGCATCCAGTTGCTGAAAATCAAATTCTCTCAAGAATTCCGGAGTAAGCAACGAGCAGCAGAAACTACAATGTTTCTTTTCTGCATAGACCTGCCCTTCTTTCCCTTTCACATGAAGATACGGATAATTGATTTCTCCTTTCTCATCAGCCGTCACGGCTGCAGCTATCGCACACTTCGGATTTGAAAGAGCACCGTCGAAAAGGCGCTGCAACGTATCTTTCTTTACTACCACATCCGATTCTACTATCAGCAGTCCGGCATCTTCGGCTATAGCCCGTTGCTGTGACTTCTGCAAAACTAGAAGATAATTTGGAGAAGGATGTGTGGTAATATCAGCCAAATTCACCAATTCAAAATGATATTTATGAGCCGCCTCTTCCAAGCGTCTGGTGTTCTCTGGTGTGCTGAAATCATTATAGACTGTATAAGTAAAAGGAACTTTCAACTCCGACTTCAAGACGGCCTCTATCGTTTCTAGAGTAAAATCAATAGAATTCTTGACCGGAGTAATGATATGAAGACTTTTCATATAATTTCTAATTAGTTATGACAAATGCAAAGTTAAATGTTTATACAGAAAACTCACAATAATACCTTATTAATCGTAAAACCTCATGAATGGGATTACCCCAAAACCTTTTTGCTCAAAGCCAATGCCGCTGCCACTGTATCATCCATATCCGCATAGGTATATCCTGCCAACCGGCCGCCAAAGAGCACATTTTCCTCCTTCATTGCCAACTTCTGGTATTGAGCAAACATTGCCGAATTACGAGCATCATTAATAGGATAATAAGGTTCTTTCCCCAGCGCATAATCATCCGGATACTCATAAGTAATCACTGTGGTGGACTGCCGACCAAACTCAAAATGCTTATGCTCGATAATACGGGTATACGGAACTTCACACTCTGTATAATTCACCACCGCATTCCCTTGGAAATCTTCTTCATCCAAACACTTCTGTTCAAAACGAAGACTACGATACTCCAAATGACCACACTGGTAATCATAAAACTCATCAATACACCCTGTAAACAGAATATTCTCGGCCATACCATCAAGTTCATCCCGATGCTCAAAATAATTAGTATTCAGACGAACTTCTATTCCTTCAAGGAGTTTGTCTATCAACTTGTTATATCCACCGATAGGAATACCTTGATAGGCATCGTTGAAATAGTTATTATCAAACACGAAGCGAAAAGGAATGCGCTTGATGATAAAGGGGGGCAACTCTGTGGCAGCACGTCCCCACTGCTTTTCTGTATATCCTTTTATCAGACGCTCATAAATATCTCTTCCGCACAGCTTCAATGCCTGCTCTTCCAGATTGGCAGGTTCTGCAATGCCGGCATATTCATTACGCTGCTCATTGATTTTCGCCCGCGCCTCAGCTGGAGTCTTTACCCCCCAAAGCCGGTAAAAGGTATTCATGTTGAAAGGTAAATTATAAAGTTCTCCCTTATAGTAAGCTATCGGAGAATTAGTATATCGGTTAAAAGGGACCAGTGCATTAACATAATCCCACACCTCCTTATTGTCTGTATGAAAAATATGAGCCCCATATTTATGCACATGGATACCGCCAATATCTTCACAATAAATATTTCCACCCCGATGAATCCGCTTATCTACTACCAGACAACTTTTTCCCATACGCTTTGCTTCATGAGCAAAAACAGAGCCGAATAATCCGGCTCCAACAATCAGATAGTCATATTTTTTCATCACAATTTATGTTTTATGATTATATAAGGAGATGTTTACTTCTTGACAAAAGTAAACAATTATTTCCATTGACTTCATCATAAACAAAAAAATAATATCTTTGCGTACACTTTAGAGAAAGAGAAAAACATGAAAGTAGTAATTGATAACAAAATACCTTACATAAGGGAAGCCATGGCAGAACTGGCCGATGAGGTTATCTATCTGCCGGGAAAAGAGTTTACTCCGGAAATTGTAAAAGATGCAGATGCTCTGATCACAAGAACCAGAACCATCTGCAACCGAAAACTGCTGGAAGGCAGCAAAGTGAAGTTTATCGGCACAGCCACCATCGGCTTTGACCACATCGACACCGAATATTGCCGGAAAGCCGGAATCACATGGAGCAACTGCCCCGGATGCAATGCCGGTGCGGTGGAGCAATATCTACACTCTATACTGCTCTTACTGCAAAAGGAAAAAGGAATGGACCTGAAGAAATGCTGCTTGGGAATCGTGGGAGTGGGACATGTGGGAAGCCACATCTTGAGCATGGCCGGAAAGCTGGGAATGAGAGTACTGCTGAATGATCCTCCAAGAGCCGACAGAGGAGAACTGGGATTTACCAGCCTTGAAACATTGGCACAGGAATGTGACATCATCACCTTCCATACCCCATTGGACCGGGAAGGGAAATATACCACATACCATTTGGCTAACCATGACTTTTTCCAAACACTGAAAAAGAAGCCTTATGTCATCAACACTTCCAGAGGTGAAGTGTTTGAAACGGAAGCTGTACTAGAAGCTATTGACAAGAATCTGATTTCGGGTGCAGTCATTGATGTATGGGAGAACGAACCGAATATCAATCTAGAACTGCTTGATAAAGTATTTATCGGCACACCTCACATCGCCGGATATTCATCAGATGGTAAAGCCAATGCTACACGTATGACTTTGGAATCGTTCTGCCGTTTCTTCGGGAAAAAGATGACTTTCCATATTTCCGCTCCGGAAGAGCCACACATAACATACGATAAAGATGAAAACATCCGCCAGTTGCAAATGTATAATCCACACAATGATTATGATACGCTCCGCGCCAATCCGAAACTATTTGAACAACTGAGAGGTGACTACCATCTCCGGAAAGAATAACCCACAAACTATATTAAAAGTATAAGGCTGCAAGATGGACACCTATCCTATTTTAAGCAGGCTAAAATACTTCTAGGTAGCCAATCTATGCACAAAAGGTATAAAAATGTGCAACCAAACTGCAATTATTTGCCCGAATATTTGTATAGAACAATAAATATTTATTCCTTTGCAGCGAAAAATAAAATAAATTATTTCTATTTATAAACTTAAAACAAGAAAATTATGTCTGAAATTGCATCAAAAGTACAGAAGATTATCGTTGACAAATTAGGTGTTGAAGAATCAGAAGTAACAACTGCTGCTAGCTTCACTAACGACCTAGGTGCAGACTCTTTGGATACTGTAGAACTGATCATGGAATTCGAAAAAGAATTCGGAATCTCTATTCCAGATGATCAAGCAGAAAAGATCCAGACTGTAGGTGACGCTATCTCTTACATCGAAGCTAACGCAAAATAATATTCCCCTATGGAATTAAAGAGAGTAGTAGTAACAGGTCTTGGTGCACTAACTCCGGTAGGAAATACAGTTCCAGAATTCTGGAACAACCTGCTTGCCGGTGTCAGTGGAGCGGGACCTATTACTCATTTTGATGCATCGAAGTTTAAGACTCAGTTTGCTTGTGAAGTGAAAAACTTCAATGCAGCCGACTTCATCGACCGCAAGGATGTCCGCAAAATGGACCTCTACACTCAGTATGCTGTTGTCGCTGCTAAAGAAGCTGTAACTGATTCTGGCCTTGATGTGGAAAAAGAAGACTTGAATAAAATCGGAGTCATTCTGGGTGTTGGTATCGGCGGTATCCATACTTTTGAAGAAGAAGTAGCAGGATATGAAAAGACTAAAGACAATATAGGTCCCAAGTTCAACCCATTCTTCATCCCTAAAATGATTGCCGACATCGCATCTGGACAGGTTTCTATGATGTATGGCTTCCATGGACCTAACTTCACCACAACTTCTGCATGTGCTTCTGCTTCAAACGCTATCGCTGACGCATTCAACCATATCCGTCTGGGTAAGGCTAATGTTATCGTGACCGGTGGAGCTGAAGCTGCTATCTTCCCTGCTGGTGTAGGTGGTTTTAATGCCATGCATGCACTTTCAACCAGAAATGACGACCCCACTCACGCTTCACGTCCATTTAGCGCAAGCCGTGACGGTTTCATCATGGGAGAAGGAGCCGGATGTCTGATTCTTGAAGAACTGGAACACGCTAAAGCCCGTGGCGCTAAGATTTATGCCGAACTGGCCGGAACAGGTGCTTCTGCCGATGCTTACCATCTGACAGCTTCTCATCCTGAAGGCCTGGGTGCGAAACTGGTTATGGAAAATGCCTTGGAAGACGCAAACATGTCACCGGAAGATATTGACTATATCAATGTGCATGGAACTTCTACTCCGGTAGGAGACATCTCTGAAGTGAAAGCTATCAAAGAAGTCTTTGGCGAACATGCCTACAAACTGAACATCAGCTCTACCAAGTCTATGACAGGTCACCTGCTGGGTGCTACTGGAGCGGTAGAAGCTATTGTCAGCACTTTGTCAGTAAAGAATGACATTGTTCCTCCGACTATCAACCACGAAGAAGGGGATAACGATGAAAACATCGACTATAACCTGAACTTCACTTTCAATAAGGCACAGAAACGTACTGTACGTGCTGCATTGAGCAATACTTTTGGATTCGGCGGACACAATGCATGTGTAATCGTTAAAAAATACACTGAATAAACTGTGTTTAGCAATATAACAGATAAGATAAGACTCCTCTTCCGCAAGGATAAGGAGCCTTATCTTTGTTTTTACAGAATACTTGGTTTCTATCCTAGAAACATTGAAATCTATCAGCAGGCACTACTGCATAAATCGTCATCAGTCAAATCTAAAAAAGGAAAACTGATGAATAATGAAAGACTGGAATTCCTGGGAGATGCTATCTTGGATGCAGTAGTGGCAGACATAGTCTACAAGAAATTTGAAGGGAAAAAGGAAGGATTCCTGACCAATACTCGCTCTAAAATAGTACAAAGAGATACGCTCAACCATGTGGCTGTGAAAATAGGACTGGACAAGTTGATTAAATATACCACCAAACAGTCTTCACACAACAGCTATATGTGTGGCAATGCTTTTGAAGCCCTGATTGGAGCAATTTATCTAGACAGAGGATATGAAACTTGCCGAATCTTTATGGAGGAACGAATCATCAACCAATATCTGAATCTGGAAAAGATTTCACGCAAAGAAGTCAACTTCAAATCCAAACTGATAGAATGGAGTCAAAAGAATAAATTTGAAGTGATTTTTGACTTGACTGGACAAGAAACCGATGAGAACCAAAATCCGATTTTTGAAACTACCGTAACGGTAGAAAATATCCAGTCGGGAAAAGGAAAAGGATATTCCAAAAAAGAATCACAACAAGAGGCTGCTCACGAAACTCTGAACAAAATCAAAAATGACGCTCAATTTATTGATGCCATCTTTGCAGCAAAAGCAGCTAGAGAAAATGTAGCTTGCGAAGCCTCTAAGACAGAAGAAAAAACGGTAAACACCATAGCTACAACTTCTGAAATACAGGCAGAGCAAACAAACGAACGCCCCGAAAAGGACCGACGCATCATTGCAGAAGCTGAAGAAGCTGCATTCAATGAATGTGAACCTCGAAAAGAGGCATAAGGTTTCTCTCGTTTTTTATCTAGATAAAGGTATCAAAAGTCAACACTGACTTATAAAAAGACCAAAGCCGTTTTAGCCATCTTGTCAGATAGTTCTAAAACGGCTTTGGTCTTTTTATCATTTCGCTGGTATCAGCCAAAACATACTCCCATACGTTTCCCCTGAATAATCAGGTCATGATCTTCTGTCACCACTTTCAGTTTTCCTGCTACCTCTTCCAAAGGCACAGAAGTTATTTCATCTCCACGAAGAGATACCATTCGTCCAAACATACCGGCAGCTGCCAATTCTGTAGCATGACCTCCCATGCGAGTTGCAAGATTACGGTCGAATGCAGTAGGACTTCCTCCACGCTGAATATATCCTAAAACAGTCTCGCGAGTTTCGAAACCGGTTTCATATTCTATCTCCTCTGCAATATACTGAGCGGCTTTTTTCCCATTCAATGTAGGAATACCTTCGGCTACCACTACAATAGAGTAAGGCTTTCCTTTCTTCAAGCGACTTATAATCGTATCACCAATACGATGAATATCAAACGGGAGTTCAGGAAGCAGAATGATATCTCCCCCTCCTGCCATTCCAGAATATAGGGCAATCCAGCCAGCCTTATGCCCCATCACTTCTATCACCATCACCCGTTGGTGCGAACTAGCTGTAGAATGAAGGCGGTCTATCGCATCGGTTGCAATACTGACAGCAGAATCAAATCCAAACGAAATATCTGTCCCCCAGACATCATTATCAATCGTCTTAGGCACAGTCACTACATTCACTCCCGCAGCAGCAAGTTTTGCAGCGGTCTTTTGCGTTCCATTGCCTCCAATGCAGACAATACAATCCAAGCCATATTTGTTGATGTTGCGAAGCATACGGGCAGGTTTGTCTTCCGAATCAGTCACCCTTTTCTTAAAAGGCTTCTCACGAGAGGTCCCCAAAATAGTTCCACCCATATTCAGCAACCCTGTAAGCGAAGACTCTGTGAGCGGTTCGATTTCATCATCCAATAATCCTCGAAAACCACTGTGAATACCAAATACTTCCATCCCATAATGGCTGATGGCTGTTTTACACACACCTCTTATCGTAGCGTTTATACCAGGGCAATCTCCACCCGATGTTAAAATACCAATTCTCATAGACTATTCTTTTCTATCGATATATTGGTAAAGTTATAAGAAAAAAATGTAGTTTTGCGATTTAGAGGAAAAAAAGTAACTACCTAACGCTGATTTCAGCTAACTTTGTATCTTTACAAAAATCTCAAAAAGGAAAAAAGATGAACGAAACCAAGTTGATTGGAAAAGTATTTGCCGCTCGCCAGTATCAATTAGAACAAAATACTACAAAGGCTGCGGAAATGCAGGATAAAATACTTCATAAACTGATTACCAAAGCTGCCTCTACTGAATGGGGCAAAAAATACAACTACCGGAATATGCACTCATACGAAGACTTCAGAAGGGTTCCGGTCCAGACTTATGATGACATCAAAGGACATGTTGACCGTATGCGCCACGGTGAAGCAGATGTATTATGGCCGGGGAAAGTGAAATGGTATGCCAAGTCTTCGGGTACTACCAACGACAAAAGCAAATTTATACCAGTCAGTGCCGATGGTTTACAACATATTCATTATCAAGGTGGAAAAGATGTAGTGTCACTCTACCTGCAACAGAATCCTCAAAGCCGCTTCTTCTCTGGAAAAGGATTGATTCTTGGAGGCAGTCATAGCTCGAACTACAATCTGAAGGACAGTCTGGTAGGCGACTTGTCAGCTATCCTCATCCAGAATATCAATCCGCTGGTCAACTTCATCCGAGTGCCAAGCAAGGAAATCGCCCTGCTAAGTGAGTTTGAAGAGAAAGTGGAACGCATTGCCGATACTACCATCCATCAAAATGTAACCAACCTTTCGGGTGTTCCTTCCTGGATGCTGGCTGTCATAAAAAGAATCCTTGAAAAAACCGGTGCCACCCACTTGAACGAAATATGGCCTAACCTGGAAGTATTCTTCCACGGAGGAGTCAGTTTTACTCCTTACCGTGAACAATATAAGTCTATTATCCAATCAGATAAAATGCACTACATGGAAACGTATAATGCTAGCGAAGGATTCTTCGGTATCCAAAACGACCTGAACGACCCTTCGATGTTGCTGATGACAGACTATGACGTATTCTACGAGTTTATCCCATTGGATGAATTTGATACACCTAATCCAACAGTTGTTCCGCTTGAAGGAGTAGAGACTGGAAAGAACTATGCAATGCTCATCTCTACTTCATGCGGCCTTTGGAGATATATCTTGGGAGATACCGTAAAATTCTCAAGTACCAATCCATATAAGTTTGTAATTACCGGACGAACCAAGCATTTTATCAATGCCTTTGGCGAGGAGTTGATGGTAGACAATGCAGAGAAAGGTTTAAAAAAGGCTTGCGAATGTACCGGAGCACAGGTCCTGGAATATTCAGCTGCTCCTGTCTTTATGGATAAAAATGCCAAATGCAGACACCAATGGCTCATAGAATTCAGTGTAATGCCACAGTCATTAGAAGAGTTTCAGCATATTCTTGACCAAACATTGCAGGAAATCAACTCCGACTATGAAGCCAAACGACATAAAAACATTACCTTGCAGGAACTGGAAATCATCGTTGCAAAACCGGGACTATTCCACGATTGGCTGAAACAAAAAGGGAAATTGGGCGGACAGCATAAAGTTCCAAGACTGAGCAATACACGCAAACATATCGAAGAAATGTTGAAACTGAATTCATAACAATCAAATTTTTTTCTAATGAAACCATTGTCTAAATATATCATCACCTTAATAGCCATCATCGGACTATATGCTTGTGCCAGCACAGGACATGGACCCGATGGAGGACCTTATGATGAAACGCCTCCAAAGTTCATACGAGCTACACCAGAACCCAATGCAACCAACAACCAACGGAAAAAAGTTGCCATCGAATTCGATGAGTATATCAAACTCGAAAAGGCTTCTGAAAAAGTCATCATCTCTCCTCCCCAAAAGGAGATGCCAGAAGTAAAGACCAGCGGACATCGAGTGATTGTCTCGTTTTTCGACACACTACAGGCAAATACTACTTATACCATTGACTTTGGGGATGCCATCACTGACAACAACGAAGGCAACCCTTTAGGACAGTTTGCCTATGCCTTCTCCACAGGAAACACCATTGATACGATGCAGGTTTCAGGTACTGTGCTGAATGCCGAAAACCTGGAGCCAATCAAAGGAATACAAGTAGGTCTGCACATGAACCTGAATGACTCGGCTTTCACTTCAATGGCCTTCGACCGGATATCCCGTACCGACAGCAAGGGGCAGTTTACTATCCGAGGCATCGCTCCCGGGAAATACCGCATCTTTGCCCTGATGGATGGGAACCAGAACTATATGTTCGATTCGAAAACAGAACTGATTGCTTATTCAGATTCAATCATCATTCCAAGCATGGAAGGCGCTATACGCACAGATACATTGTTCAACGAACAAGATACCACACAAATTGATACAATCAAAAAAATCAATTTCACCCGTTTCTTGCCGGACAATATTATGCTACGTGCCTTTAAGGAAGTCAATGACTTCCAATATCTGATAAAAAGCGAACGTCCGAAACTTAACCAGATAGGACTGTATTTCAATGCTCCTGCAGATACAATACCAACCATCAAAGGACTGGACTTTGATGAAAAGGATGCTTTCGTCATTGAAAACAACATACGCAATGACAGTATCTTATACTGGGTGAAAGATACTACTCTCTGCGAACGGGATACTCTTACTCTTCAAGTCAATTACCTGGCTACCGATACACTGGGAAAACTGGTAGAACAGACCGACACACTGCGGATGATTAACAAAATTCCGAAGGTACGCCGTATTGCCATGAAAGAAGAGGAAGAAAAGAAAAAAGAAAAGGAACGTAAAAGACGGGAAAGAAAAGGTGATACCATAAAGGTGGAAACTGTATTCTTGCCTGTCAATATCAATGCTCCATCGGCTTTAGACCTCAACCGAAATATCACCTTGAAGTTTGAAGAACCGCTGGCAAATATCGATACTGCCGCTATACACATGGCTACAAAAATTGATACCGTATGGCAAGATATTCCTTTCATCTTCAGAAATGATACTGCCACCTACCGCCAATATGAAATCTTGGCTGACTGGAAACCGGGGCAGGAATATCAACTGAAAATAGACTCCATGGCTTTTAAAGGTATTTATGGACTTCATTCCAACAAGTCGGAAAACACCTTGAAAGTGAAGACTCTGGAAGAATATGGTACACTGTACTTGAATATTGTCGGGGCTGAACCTAATGCCATCGTACAACTACTGAACAACAGCGACGCTGTAGTAAGAGAACAACGAATCAAACCAGACAACACATGCGATTTCTATTTCCTACAGCCTAGTACCAAGTACTATATCCGCCTGTTTAATGACCACAACCAAAACGGGAAATGGGATACCGGCAACTATAGCCAAAAAATTCAGCCGGAAGAAGTCTTCTACTTCCCTAAAGTATGGGAAATGAAAGCTAATTTTGAATTTGAAGAGACCTGGGATGTATCTGCCACCCCACTCGACAAACAAAAACTGGATGAAATAAAGAAACAGAAACCAGAAGAGAACAAGAAAATACAAAACCGAAATAAAGAACGCGCTCAAAAATTAGGAAGATGATGATACGATTGCTTTTAATTTGCTTGTGCTTAATGACAAGTATCGCCCGTTCGAACGCTCAATGTGGAGCAGAGAACAATGCTATCGCACCAGGAGAAACTCTAAGTTACGAACTGAAATTCAACTGGAAGTTCATCTGGATAAATGCAGGATGGGCTAAAATGACGGTCAACCAGACAACCTATAACGAAATGCCTTGTCTGAAGACAGATTTGGAATCGTATACCAACAAGAAAATCGACGTTTTCTTTAAGATGCGAGACACCTTGACTTGCATCACTTCCGAACACCTAGAACCTCTCTATTTCCGAAAAGGAGCAGAAGAAGGGAAAAGGTATACGGTAGATGAAGTTTCTTTCAACTATCAAGATGGCAAGTGCATCGTAAACCAGCAAAGAACCTTGCGCAGCGATATCAACAAACATCAGGACACCTTATCAACTTGTGTTTACGACATGCTCAGCATCATGCTGCAAGCACGTTCCTATGATCCGAAAGACTATCAGCCGGGAAGCAAAATCCTCTTCCCTATGGCTACCGGGAAAAGAATAGAAGAACAGACGCTGATTTACCGCGGAAAAGAAAACTTCACCGCAGAAAATGATGTCACCTACCGTTGTCTGGTATTCTCATTGGTGGAATACAAGCACAACAAAGAAAAGGAAGTCATTACGTTTTATGTAACCGATGACCTCAACCATCTACCGGTTCGACTGGATATGTATCTTAACTTCGGCTCTGCCAAAGCTTTCCTTAAAGATATAAAAGGCAACCGCCACCCACTGACCTCTATCGTAGAATAAGGTCTCTATACATAAAGAATTCCCCATTTCCGCAAGCAAATCTTGTGAAAATGGGGAGTCTTATTTTATCCGAGTAATTTATTTATTCAGCTTCCAAGTAAAGCCATCCTTAGTATCTTTCACTTCGAAACCAAGGGCAGCCAGATTGTCACGAATCTTGTCACTGGTAGCCCAATCCTTATTGGCTTTTGCAATAGTACGCTGCTCCAGCAACATATCCACCACCTTTCCGTAAGCCTCTTCACGCGCTGCATTGTTTTCTGCCTCTGCACGCAATCCAAGAACATCGAAGACAAACAACTTGAACACACTCTTCAACTCTTCCAAATCCTCTGCACTGATAGTCGCTTTCTTGTCGAGTACTGTATTAATCATACGAGTAGCATCAAACAGATGCGAAATTACGATTGGAGTATTCAAGTCATCATTCATTGCATCATAACACTTGTTGCGTAATCCGGAAGGTTCAATTCCCGAAGTAACCTTAGCAGGAACAATCCGTTCCAGGTTCTTCCATCCTTCCATCAAACGTTCCAAGCCCTTTTCTGCAGCCTGAAGAGCTTCATTGCTGAAGTCTACTGTACTACGATAATGAGCCTGCAAGATAAAGAAACGGATTGTCATGGCTGTATAAGCCTGAGCAAGCAACTTATGGCTTCCGGCAAAGAACTCATCCAACGTGATGAAATTACCCAAAGACTTACCCATCTTCTGTCCGTTGATGGTAATCATATTGTTATGCATCCAATAGCGTACCATATCATGTCCCTGAGAAGCTACACTCTGTGCAATTTCACATTCATGATGCGGAAAGATAAGGTCCATACCTCCTCCATGAATATCGAAGTTTTCGCCTAAGTATTTACGTCCCATCGCTGTACATTCGCAATGCCATCCAGGGAAACCATTGCTCCAAGGAGAAGGCCAACGCATGATATGTTCGGGCTGTGCGCATTTCCACAAAGCAAAATCAGCAGGATTATGCTTCTCGTCCTGTCCGTCCAAAGCGCGAGTTGTATTCAGTACATCGTCCAGATTACGTCCGGAAAGCTTTCCATAATGATGGTCCTTGTTGTATTTTGCCACATCAAAATAAACAGACCCCTTGCTTTCGTATGCATAACCGTTCTTCAAGATTTCCTCAACCAGCTGAATCTGCTCAATGATATGTCCTGAAGCGTGAGGCTCAATGCTAGGTGGAATCACGTTCAAAGCTTCCATTGCCTTATGATAGCGGTTCAGATAAAACTGCACCACTTCCATCGGTTCCAACTGCTCCAAACGCGCTTTCTTGGCAATCTTATCTTCACCCTCATCGGCATCATGCTCCAAATGACCTACGTCTGTGATATTACGCACATAACGCACCTTATATCCCAAATGAGTGAGATAACGATAAAGGATGTCAAAAGTAATGGCAGGACGAGCATGCCCCAAATGTGCATCACCATATACTGTAGGGCCACACACATACATACCCACATGAGGAGCATGAAGCGGAGTAAAAAGCTCCTTCCGGCGGGTCAATGTATTATAAATAATTAATTTACTATCCATAATTCTATGTATTTGTCAAAGTTACAAAAGTAAGAAAAAAAGCATAAAACAAGAAATTATCTCCAAGATTTACATGGTATGCAAAGACACTTCAGACACTGAAGCAAATTGTCAGAAATACCAGCTCATCAATGAGAAAATAAAATCTTTTAACCTTGCCTGAATCACAACACCTGCTATAACTGAAAAACGCCAAGCTCTCAATTCGAACTTGGCGTTTCTAAACTTTTTAACATTTTGAAAGAACAAGGATAAATATCAAACCATTCCTGTGGTTTCATAAAGCATACCTGCTGGCGAATATTAAATTGTTGCATATCCTATTCTGCCAGCAGAGAACTTGAATATAGTATTTTATGCCGGCTGAAACTTAAGTCACCATCACTGTTTAATAAAACACTGCCACCGTTTTATTAAACGCAAGCGCCGTTTCATTAATCACAAGTTGTAACTCAAAAATCTGTGGAAATGAGTGCAGAAATGTCATTGCCACTATGAATTTACCGGTAAAGGAACTGGATATTATGCATCAACTCGTTATCCATTTAATTCCTCCAGCAGGAAAATCATACTGTTTCATTCTAAAATCAAAGCAGTTAATCCTGTTCTTTTAAACAAACATTAAGATACACTCATTTATAAATTCTTATTTCAGGAATAAAAGTGATGGCAGTCTTATTGTCGTCCTTTGAATAATTGTCAATCACACGAATCTCCATAAACTTCATCTTCACCGGAGTAAAAAAAACAATCTCCCAAGGTGTATAATCTGTAGGCATGCTCGTTTTCCAGGTTGCAATACCAACACGTTGCAAATGTTCCTTGTCAGATCCTGCCAATAATTCTACTTTAGAGCAACTCATTTTCCACTCTCCCCAATATTCAGCTGGATAGATAGAAATGCCTGCAACCTCTTGTTCTTCATGAAACTGCACTGGAATAATATCATTTCCTTCTGTGTTAGCATAAATCATCAAATATGTTTCCATATTATCATCATTTAAGTCTTCAGTTGGTGAAAACTGTCCATAAGAATTCTGCATCACATCATACAAATCAAATGGCATTTGAGTCTTTCCCCCCAAATCACCTTTAGTATCAATATTGGTAATCTCTTTTGTCACTTTCCATTGATACTTATCATAGCCTTTTAGAATCTCTACATCATTATGCGATTTAAGTGACATGGAAATGAGCGTTTCAGAATCGAATCCTTTTAAAAAAGCCGATTCCTTATTTAAAGAGAAAGTAATATCCTCACGACTTTCCATCTCCCCACAACAAACAACAACTGTCTGTGTACCAAAAACAATAGCATCTTCTATCAAGGCTACCTTGTCTTCATTCTCTTGCTGCGAATTGGAGTTATCTACCACCAATGAAAATGTAAGGTCAGTTTCTGCCGGAGAAGTAAGATGAACTTTAAGAGACACTTCATCATCAGCCACAATCAATGCACCGCCATTCCCTGCTTGTACAAGATGACTCTGCATCGTATTTTTTGGATAAAAACAATAATTGTCAATAAAAGCTTTGACTGCTTTCCTTTCCCCATCATCAGGGAAAAGAGTTGTTCCCACTTCCATCTCATCGGCACAAGAAGCAAATATCAACGATGAAAGTGCTACAGCAAACAATTGGTATATTATACGAAATCTCATATCTTTTAAGTTTATATATTCTTAATACTAATGAATTATATTATCTGTTATAATGAAACAGAACTCAATCATCACGTCATTACTGAGCATTCAGTTGAACATCAGGAATCCAACGAACCTCCGAATTGCACCAAGCCTTATTGCCATGCCCTGTAGCATCAACAAAGTATTTCCCTTTCCCTTCATTAAATTTGAAATAAAGAGATAAGCCATTTGCATTCGGGTTGGTGGCATATGGATTATTGCTGATTTCTCGCGGAGACAAAGCACGGGTCCACAAACGTAGTTCGCTCATCTTCACATCCGATTTCAAATAGTCCGTATTACCAATTTTACAACGATTCTTGCCTAAATTAGTAGGTTTTCCTATTGTTTCTTTTGAATTGTCAAGTTTGCCATTTACATACAATGACACCTTACTTCCTGTACATACCCAAGCAATGTGATACCATTTATTCTCTTCAAATTGCATTTTGCTGTCCATAACAACACCTTGAGTCTTAATCTGCAAGCGATTACCTTCAATCGGAGCATCACCAAAACGAGTATAGATTTGCCCATCTCCTTCTCCTAAATTACTGGAACCATCAAACAAGGCTTGGTTGTTCAGTTCACCAATTTTCTTACCCAGTTTACTCATGTTCACACAAAATTCAAGTGTCCATTCATTCAATGACAAATCCTCTTTCAATTCAAAAGCCACATTGGTGTTTTTATCAAAAACTGGAACTGAGGTAATAATAGCTGGATCAAGCAGATATAAAATATTCCCTCCAGACTTCAAGACATCCATTGAGCCATCCTTACTTTTCAATGTCAAAGCTATAGCGTATTTCTCACCGCTTTTCTTCATTTCATCTGTCAATGGCAAAATATTCAAATCTGCAGAACTAGACAAAGTATGCCCTTGTTTAACCTCTATATCTTTACCATCCAATCTATATTGCTCCGAAGATAGAAATTTATATGCCGTAAAATTCTGTTTGTTGAACCTGTCAAGCAAATCCATATCTTCTACCAGTTCAAATTTAGCATCCTGAACCGCAGGGTCAGAAATCCGTACATTCAAATTCACATCCACAGGATTTTTATCAATAAAAACCTTCAGTGCTGTATTAGGATTAGTATTAGTTTGTGAAATATAAGCCTGATTTCGTAATACAGAGTATTCAGCATCATCACAACCCACCATAAAAGATATAGCAATCAAACATCCTATTATACCGATTTTAAAACTATTCATACTTTTATTTTTATTAAATTGATTTTATGCATTCGCCGTAAAGAATGCAATTTGTTTTCGCTTTAAAATAAAATCATCTTTTGCTCGGGTTCTGAATTTGTATGGCCCTACGCAATGCAGGATAAGTTTCTGTACCCTGAGCACTTACTTTATATTCATACTCCATATGATAAGTTCCTACACCTCCTTTGCGATACTGAGTTCCATTTAATACTGGATTCCATAATGCAAAACCAGTAAGCGAATTGACAATACTTCCATCAGGGAGTCCAAATTCAGCACCGCCAGTCTTCGCCCATTTCTCAAAATCTTCACATACTATAATCTTATGTGCTATCTCTTTTGCAGTGGCTTCTGACTTAAAATGCTCATACTGTTTTAAAAAACGATTATCCAAGTGACTGTTATACTGTATGAAGTGAGATGTATATGCCTGTAAAATAAGATAGTTGAAATTTGAGAACAAATGCGCTGGTACCGCATCTGGCTCCCCATCAATGACAAACATACGGTCGGTACCTGATTTTGGTCCAATTCTTTTTGACATCGTTTCAATAAACTTCTGAATCACCAACTTGTCATTCTTCCATAATTCCTTATCAGTAGGGAACGGTTGTGGAATATTAGGCTCCGCATCAAGGTCAAATCCATCATATCCATATTTATCTATTGTATCACATAAAGCATTTGCATATCTCTCAACAGCCGACAACTGGTTCTCCAACTGATAATCCCAACCCCAATATTTATGTCTCCAATCCTTCAGAGTAGTACCATTATCGATCTCTTCCTGCGGCATAGGTGGAGTAATTTGATCACCAATATCAAGCACTAAAAAGCTAAACAATACCTTTGTTCCTTTCTTCTGCTGCACATAACGCAAATCTTCCATCATAGCAAATGAAGGATTTTTCCAGTTTCCCCACAATGAAACAAAATCTACGCTATCAGGTATTCCTTTCAAGGAATTCTCATAAGATGCTCCTGTACCGGTCCAGTTACCGTACCATCCAAAAGCAACTGGATGATCTGATTTTTTATAGGCCCGCAAATATTCATAGTAAACTTCATCCTTAATAGAAGTTTTAAGATTGACTGGGTCCTTAATTTCTGTATCCAACCAGTCGTTGCATGCTGTCATTGCTATTGACCACCCTACAAAAACTACAATATATATATAAAGTCGTTTCATTACCTTACTTGTTTTTTTATTATACTTCATTTTTCCATCTTAATTCTTCTGCCACCACATTTTCGCAGCATAATCGTCTTTGCCTCCTAACATACCTACCGCCTTTTGATAGTTTTCTTTATTATTTCCCGTCATCTCCCTTGGATCAAATGGAATACGATTAGGAACCGACAAATTATATCCACTTGTAGCTTGCATGATAGGAAACACCTTAGGATATCCTGTCCGACGGATTTCATTCCACCCTTCCTGTCCATCAGGGAAAAGAGCAATCCATTTCTGGACAATCAAACGCTCCATCTTTTCCTTTTCCGGAGCACCATCCTTCCAACCGACAGTAATCTCACTCATCGGCTCATGATTTCCGCCAAATCCACCTGCTGCATCAGTATATGAGGATGGCTTATGATGAGAGTTATTCAAATATTCATCAACCTTATCACTCACACCCCACTGTTCAAATGACAACCGGATTGCTTTTTCATACAAATTTTTCGGACTATCCCCCATACTCCAACCAATCATCGCCCCTTCAGCACGACAGAAGGTCATTTCGGCAGCAGTCATCCAAACCCCTTTAGATGTTTCATTCACATTGGCAGCCGAGTATTTACGCATGGCCATATCTTTATTGGTCACATTGGAACCTGCACGACAACCAATGACAGTTCTACTTCCGGGTTCTACCGTCGGCTTAAAATAACGGTTGATGCGTGCATCTTTAAATCCGTTCATATAACTTTCCAAATCGGCACAGGCACGGCTGTCTCCCCACTCAACGGAAGTCTTGTACTGGCCATTGGGAATATATTCAATAACACAATTTTCCTCATTGCTCTCAATGACACCAGCCTTGTAAGCCGCTTCTGCTATTTCCTTTGCTTGCTGTGGCTTGACATTGCGCATGCGAATAGCCATACGCAACTTCAAAGAATTGGCAAACTTTATCCACAACCCCATACGACCTTGATAGACATGGTCAGCATCAGCCTTCAACACCAAATCAGGTTTAGAGGCCAGCAAAGGGGAAATAATGCCTATGGCCTCATCGATAGCCTTGAACAAATAATCATAAACAGCCTCTTGTGACGAATATGCATTAGCATCAGCTTCAATGCCAATAGGCAACGGACCATATGTATCAGTAAAACGCAACAACAACTGAGCTCTCAAGATTAATGCAAGTGCATACATCGGCCCCTCTTTCTTGGTAAGATAAACCACCGAATTAAAAGAAGAAGTAGCAGGAGCAAAGATGTCTCTCCAAGGAACAATCTTCCAATCATCGGGAGCATTAAAACAAGAATAGTTTTTTACAGAAAAAGAGGCCTTGGAGTATGTCATATATCGACTCAAATAATTCCCAATCAAATCTTCTGTATTCTGATATGCGTTCTCCTGTTCTGGAAACGCAAAATTTTGCAGTTCTGTGATAAAAGAAGAAACAGCATAATCATCTCTACCCAGTTCTTCTAAAGAAGTTTCATGCCCCGGACGGTTAGCATCTTCAAAATCAGCAGTACAAGAACTCAAGACAATGCAAAAGACAACGAAAGCCAATCGTCTATTTTTCATGATATTAATATATTTCATTTTTCATTCAAGATTAAATCATTAACATTAAAATCTCATTCTGACATTAAATCCCATCGTACGTAAACTTGGTTGCATGAAATAGTCAAAACCTTGATAATACGTACCAGTAGAGGCTGTTGACTCAGGATCAAACGGAGCACGCTTATAAATCATCAATAAATTATTAGCCGTTACTCCAACCGACAATTCTTTGCCATATAGCCACTTCTTAGGGAAAGTGTAATTGATATGGACTTCCTGCAGGCGTATGTTAGTGGCACTGTAAATATACTCTGACCAGATTGGATTATCACCGCCAACCACTGCATAATATCCTTCAGCCGGAATCTTGCCAGTATTCACTTCAATTCCTCCGTTATCACGACTGTCAGCACTTGCTTTCGACACTCCATATTCATCAAGAATAGCCTGAGTCTGCGACATACAAATGCCTCCAAGACGAGCAGTCAGGACAAATCCTAAATTCAAACCCTTCCAAGAAAAATCATTAGAAAAACCTATATTCCCTTTTGGAAGCACAGAGCCACGATATTGAGGGTTATTCAAATTAGTTTGCATTACATTACCGTTAGCATCAAGAGCGATATTTCCCTCTGCGTCCCGCTTAAAATCAGTATATGTATAAATATCCCCCATAGTACCGCCCTGCTTAAGCACAACTCCACAACCACTCAATCCGGCCTGACGAACTACTTCATTAGGATTTTCAAGCAATTCAATAATCTTGTTTCTATTCATACTGTATGTAAGAGTAGAATTCCAAGTAAAATCTCTCCAACCATGATTATAACCCAAAGAGAGTTCCAGACCGCGGTTCCGAATATTACCCGTCTGAATATACTCCTTGTTAAATCCTGCCGCCCCGGAAGTTATGTCACGCAACAAAGTTTGTTTTCTTGTATTAGACTGATAAAAAGTCAAATCCACGGATAATGCATTATTGAAAAGACGGGCTGTCAATCCGGCCTCCCATGAATCAGTACGCTCCGGGAAGAACTTCTCGGGGAATTTATAAGTCACTGTCTTGTAAGTTCCTGAAGCTGGATTATATTCATAACGCCAAGCAGACGAAAGGTTGGGAGAAATAGCCGAACCTACCGATGCCCAAGAGCCTCTGACTTTCATATAATTAACAAAATGAGGCAACTTGCACATTTCAGTGACAATGGCAGAGACACCCACCGACGGATAAAAGAAAGAAGTCTGAGCTGTACCGTGCAGGGCCGAATCCCAGTCGTTACGTCCTGTCAAAGTTAAATAAAGCATATTCTTATAGCCTATTTCTGCACTGATGAACAAAGAATTGATATAATGCTTGTAACTCTCAAAAATTGGACGATTGTCATTTGTTGCATTTCCATAATCAATAGCATTAGGTGAAAACACATTTGACGGTGCTTTCAATCCACCTTGAAAACCAGTCGTGTTGTAATTCAAACGAGACATTGATGCACCTATATTCGAAGACAGACTAAAATCATCAAACGATTTATTGATATTTAGCATCATATCTCCATATAATGTTTGGTCATTAATCTTGTCATAACCATAAAATCCATAGTCGGAAGGAGCAAACAATTTCAAAGTAGAAGCATAACGTTTATCTTCTTGCAATGTATAAGCATCATCCCAACGTACACGACCTGTAAAGTTCATCCACTCTAAAATATCATACTTCAAGCTGGCACTCACCATATAACGACTGCGCTTGTTTGTACGATTCATACGATTAGCGACCCAATATGGATTCTGCATTTTCAAAGCATCACCATAATTCCAATTCTGTACATAAATCTTGCGTGCAGGGTCATAAACCTCATACATACGGATAGCATCAAAACTCTCTCCTCTCGGGAAAAGATACAAAGATGTCAAAGGATTGAACCACTGTCCTTGAGCGGTGAGATTTTTATCTCTTTCAAGAATGTAATTGAAATTAAAATCAAAATGCATCTTATCGTTTAAAAACGATGTTGTGTTCCGGAATGTAAAGTTATAACGATCATATGTATTATTCTGAATAATCCCTTTCGCATTTGTTGTACCCAAGGATAAATAGGTTTGATTCTTGTCTGTACCGGTTGTCAATGATACATTGTTTTGAATATTGGTACCTGTGTTAAAAAATTCTTGAGGTTCAAATGTGCCAAATTCCGAAGCGGCCTTGTCTCCCCATGTTTTCACTTCCCCAGGACGGTTTATATAAGAGTTCTGGAATTCAGGCATAACAAACGGTTTGGCAAACTGGGTGCTATTAGATATTTGGACAGAGACTTTACCTTCTTTACCTGTTTTTGTAGTAATCATAATGACCCCCTGCGCTGCTGCCGAACCATAAAGTGCAGCGGCAGCAGGTCCACTCAATACTGAGATAGACTCAATATCTTCCGGATTCACATCAGCGATACTCTCCGACCCTGGTTGATTGGCATACATCATGGCATCCCCCTTCAATTCTCCCTGACTTCTGCCAGTTACAGGAATACCATCAATCACATACAAAGCTTGATTGCTTTGGCTGATAGATTTCGGACCACGCATCACAACACGAGTTGCGCCTCCCATACCTGCCGAAGAGGCATTGATGTTCACGCCCGCCACTTTACCAGAAAGTGAATTCATAAAGTTGGCACTCTTGACTGTGGTCACTGCTTCATTGCCCACCTTCTGTACATTATAGCTCAAAGCCTTCTCCGAACGTTTAATACCTAAAGCTGTTACAACCACCTCACTTAATTCTTGGGCGTCATCCAATAATATCACATCAATGGTCTTTTCAGTAACTTTAATTTCTTTTGTCTGATAACCTATATAAGAAAAGACCAAAACCGGATTTGCAGTTTGTGTTGCAAACTTATAATCTCCATCAAAACCGGATATTGTGCCGTTATTAGTTCCTTTTTCTACAATTGTAACACCTATCAAAGGTTCTCCATTACTATCAGAAACATTTCCCGAGACATTCCGTACCTTTTCATTTTGATTTTTTTCCGGAACAATCATGATATAGTTATTCTTAACCTTAAATGTAAACCCTGTACCTTTAAGAATCATACGAAGAGCATTCTCCAACGACTGATTCTTAATATCAATATCCATCTTTTTTTCAGCAAGTTGTGTATCATTATATGAAACAGACATCTTAGTCTGTTCACGTACCATAACTAAGGCTTCCTTGAGGGATATATTCTTTTTATTAATAGTTATTTTACTATCTGTCTGTGCAGATATTATAGAAGCAAATAATAAAGCACAGATTATTAATATACTTTTTCTAGTGTTTTTCAGATATAAATTCATATCTTAGCGAAGTTTTTAGTGTTAAATTTATTTTTTTGATAATTGGGATGGAATCAGTCTACAAATCAACATCCTATTAATAATACTAAACTCATTTCATATCCGGACAAGGGTGGTGCCTTTCCGGATATTTTTTTACATACGCAAAATAATTTAAAGTTTAACAATAAGGTACAAAAAGGAAGCTACCAATTCAAATAACATGCATTATCCTTCAGTTGATAATTAAATCGGCCCACTACAATCTGCATCACTTCCAGCACTTCTTGCAAAGAAGCGTCCTCTTTGAAAATAAAATTATATCTATCTTGGTTCATATTTTTCTTGGAAACGTGAAAGATTACTCCGAAATGCCTTTCCAAAGTCTTTACAATTTCTTCAACGGTGACCTTGCTTAACACAATTTCTCCACGCTGCCAAGCCGTAACATCATTCATATTGACAGTGTTGGCATCTGCAATACACCTCTCTTTATCAAATACCAACTGTTCACCTGGATAAAGAATATAATTGAGAGTATCATTACAAGACACCTTTACTTTTCCTTCAATAAGTGAAGCGGTAACCAATTTGTCTTCCGGATAAGCCTTTACATTAAATTCCGTTCCCAATGCCATCACACTCATATTACATGAACGAACAATAAAAGGCTTGCTGGAATCCTTGACAACCTTAAAATTGGCTTCTCCTGTAAGGTATACCGTACGCGTTTTCCCTTCAAACTTATTTGGATAAAAAACATGCGAAGCTGCATTCAAGCAAACTTGAGTACCATCGGGCAACAAAAATGTTTTCCGCTCTGCCAAACAGGCATATTGTTCAGTCATTATTGAATCATCTCTGTTCCAAGTATTGTAACTTAACCACAAAGTAAGAGTTGATGAAAAAATAATGCCTATTGTTACTGCTGCCACCAATTTCCACATCCAACGACGATTGAAACTGTCTGGAATATAACCAGACTCTATGCCTAATCTATTCATCACCTCACGGAATGAACGCTCTGTGTCAATATCTAATTTGGGCTTCGTCTCTTTCCATAAAGAGTGAAGCACTCTATCTTTTTCCTCCCAACCATCTTCTTCCACCATCCAGTTATGGATACGGTCTATAAGCCGCTTTGAATAATCAAAGTGGACAAAAGAACGAATCAGTTTTTCCAAATAATTAATTTTCATTTTCTCAAAATCAATTGCGTTTATATAAGAGACAACTTACTCTTCGCAATTACTCACTCAAAATGAAAAAAAAGATCACAATTATTTTCTTTAAGTCTTGGAGTGCCCTGTAAATATGGTTCTCAACCGTACGCACTGAGACCCCTAACCTTTCAGCAATTTCCGCTGCTGTCATCCCCTCTTCTCTGCTCATACGGTAAATAGTCTTCCGCTGTGTTGGCATACGCTCTAAAGCCATTTCAATCAGCAATTCCAACTCATGAAGATACAATTCATCATCAGGCTTTAGGATTTCCTGAATAACCCATTCTGCCTTCTGCTGTTCTTGTTCTAAATAGTTTTGTTCTACCGATTTATGCTTAAGGAAATTGAAAATATGATTGCGTACTAACGTATACAGATAGCTATCTAATTTATTACGGTTTATCCATAATTCCGGTTGTTCCCAAAGACGAATAAAAATGTCTTGAGCTACATCTTCTGCATCTTCTTCCGATTTCAATAAATTCCAAGCGAAAGTCTTGACTTTTGGAAAGTTTTTATCAAAAAACTTTTTAAACTGCAATGTTTTATCTTCTATTGAAACAATCATTGTCACTTCTTAAATTATGTGCTTTTTCTTAATCTAGTATCATAACAGTCAACAAACTGCTTTCAATATGCGAATGAACATAAAAAAAATAAAATGCCAAACATATTTACCAAAATTATCTTCTGCGACTTATTGATAAAATCAATATATCTAGAAAGGTCGTTTTAGCCGATACCATGTCCATGCAGAAAGATATCATTGACAGAATCAGAGAGAATGGAGGTGATTTTCTAATTGGCATGCACTGGGCACTGGATGTCAATCTGTTGCAAGACAAGACAAGAATCAGCAAAAGCCACCAGAAACCTTGATTCCATGCAGAGAATTGTCCATTCAATGTTCGCAATATGGAAAGGGCTGCGTAAAAACGCTCAGACAAAAGAAAAAGGATGGCTGAACTTATTTCTGACGTACAGCTATAAAAATAATACCCGATTCATAACGAATTAGGTAAGGGAGGTTATATTTCTACTTATAGCTTAAATGAAAGAACCGTGTGGTATGTGGACTTACTAAACTACGTTAAAGAAAAAAAGGGAAATTAGGATATAAATACATTTATAAGTAATTTTGACCATGATATACTGCAAAATTTACTATTTGCAGATTTTTAAACTACCCATTATCATTACTTAAATTCTAAAAATCACATGAGAAAAAAAGCCCTTTCTACTTTAGCTCTGTTCTTGGCTACACTAAGCCTGCAAGCTGCCGACACTTTATTCGTAAAGGAAACGTGTCAGCCTGTATTGATTGAACGAAAAGACAATGTATGGTTCTATCTGCGATTAGATGCCAAAGAGCAGAAACAACTAGAAAGCTTAAACATTGAAATAGACCAGTCGGTAAAACTTTCTGAAATCAAGGCCCTAAAACTCTACTACGGCGGTACAGAAGCTTTACAAGACAGTAAAAAACGAACTTTCTGCCCTATCGGAGCTTATATCCCTACTATGGCTATGGGAAAGACACTGGAAGCACACCCTTCTTACTCCGTAAAAAAAGATGAGGAAACGTCTCCACGCAAACATCAGGTAGTGCTGGAAGCAAACCAAAAGCTATATCCTGGAGTCAATTACTTCTGGGTGAGTCTGGAAATGAAACCCAAGACCTCGCTACATAGCCTAGTTAAAGGAAAAGTAAGCGGTGCGATAGCCGACGGGCAACAACTACCTATTGAGTATGTTTCATCCAAAGATATTGTCATGCGCATGGGAAAAGGTATCCGTCATGCCGGTGACGATGGAGCTGCCGCCTTCCGTATTCCAGGACTAGTGACAACAAATAAAGGAACTTTACTCGGGGTGTACGACGTGCGATACAACAGCAGTGTCGACTTGCAGGAACATATCGACATAGGACTTAGCCGCAGTACAGATGGAGGAAAAAGCTGGGAGAAAATGCGTCTACCGCTCAGCTTTGGGGAATTTGACGGACTCCCTTCTTCACAAAACGGTGTGGGAGACCCTTCTATCTTAGTAGACCATAAGACCAATACGATTTGGGTGGTGGCTGCATGGACTCACGGTATGGGAAACAAACGTGCATGGTGGAGTTCACATCCGGGAATGGATGTAAAGCATACTGCACAATTAGTCATGGCTAAAAGTACCGACGACGGCAAAACATGGTCGGAACCAATCAATATTACCAAACAAGTGAAAAAACCGGAATGGTACTTCCTGCTACAAGGGCCGGGGAAAGGTATCACGATGGACGATGGTACCCTAGTATTCCCTATCCAGTATATTGACCAGAACCGTATCCCAAATGCAGGTATAATGTATAGTAAAGACAATGGAAAAACTTGGCATATCCATAACCATGCACGCACTAACACCACCGAATCGCAAGTGGCTGAAGTAAGCCCCGGAGTGTTGATGCTTAACATGAGAGACAACCGCGGAGGCAGCCGAGCTATCTACACAACTACCGACTTGGGAAAAACCTGGACCGAACATCCATCTTCACGCAGCGCTTTACGTGAACCGGTATGTATGGCTAGCTTGATTCATGTAAAAGCAGAAGACAATGTCTTGAAAAAAGACTTGCTCATTTTCTCAAATCCAGACTCTCAAAAAGATAGAAACCACATCACTATTAAAGTCAGCTTAGACGGCGGACTCACTTGGAAAGAATCAAATCAGCTCATGCTGGACGAGGAATATGGATGGGGATACAGCTGTTTGAGCATGATAGACAAAGAAACTGTAGGTATCTTATATGAAAGTAGTGTGGCACACATGACTTTCCAAAGTATTCCGCTCAAGGATATCGTAACCGAAGAATAAACCATTTTATTCCAAAAGCCTTTTCTGCCTTTTGATGGTTGATGAAGACAGAAAAGGCTTTTGTTATCGTTAACAAAAGGCCACAACCTTATTAATTTATGTTATAAAACATCGAAAAACGGCTTTCAAGTTTGCAAGTTTCCGAAAATGCCGTACCTTTGCAACGTGTTTTTCATAGTATTAGATTTAAGGTTAACAAAGGTTGGAGTACAGCGGTACTCCTTTTTTTTGCCCTTACTCAAAGAAACGACTCAAAACAATGAAACCAAACAATAAAGTGCTCTTAGGAATGAGCGGCGGAACAGACAGTTCCGTAGCTGCCATGCTCCTGAAAGATGCCGGATATGAAGTGACCGGCGTCACTTTCCGATTTTATGAAAAAGACTCTTGCACAGAATATCTGGACGATGCCAAAGCCTTGTGTGAGGAACTAGGCATCCCACATCTGATATATGATGCCAGAGAGATTTTCAAAACACAGATTATCGACTATTTCATACGTGAATACATGTCCGGACAAACTCCCGTCCCATGTACACTCTGCAACAATTACCTGAAGTGGCCTCTGCTGCAACAACTCGCTGATAAACTGGATATCTGGCATTTTGCCACCGGACATTACGTACAGAAAGCGCAGATAAACGGATACTGGCATATCACTGCCGGAAAAGACCCCGACAAAGACCAGTCGTTCTTTCTGTGGGGACTGCCTCAACCTACCATCGCACGTATGCTGCTGCCCATGGGAGCGCTGACCAAAACACGGGTAAGAGAAATAGCAAAACAACGGGGATTTCTGAAAGCCGCTCGCAAACGTGACAGCCTAGGAGTATGCTTCTGCCCGATGGACTACCGCAGCTTCCTCAAAGCTCAACTGCCGGAAGGCAGTATCACCCCCGGCAAATTTTATGACGAGAAAGGGAGTCTGCTAGGAAAGCATGAAGGATACCCGTTCTACACCATCGGACAACGAAGAGGATTAGGTATCCATCTGAACAAGGCCATCTTTGTAAAAGAAATCATCCCAGAAACAAACCGGGTAATCTTAAGCGACAACCTCACCGCCTTGGAACATAGCGAAATGTATCTGAAAAACTGGAACGTGAACAATCCGGAGGCTCTTTTTGGCAATCACCCCGACCTGATAGTCAAAATACGCTACCGCAAGCAGGCAAACTATTGTACTGTCACTCCACTGCCCGACGGACGGCTGCACGTAAAATTGCATGAGCCTCTTGCCTCCATAGCTGCCGGACAAGCGGCTGCCTTCTACCGAGGCGACGTAGTATTAGGAGGAGGAATCATCTTATAACCATAAAAAGACAAGACCGGCAAGAAAGTCATTTTGATGTACTTCCTTGCCGGTCTTGCTTCATCTGATATTATTTCACCCGACGATTCAACTGATTGTCCGCTTTAGCGGGCTTCGATTTTCCGATACGCTTACCTACCGATTTCTTCTTGGCATTTTGCTTTGCCTTATAGGCAAAAGGATTTTTCTTGTTTGCAACCATATATCACTTATTTTCCACAAAAATACAAAAACTCAATCTCAAAGAATGGTTTGAAGTCCGTTTTTTAACCTTTCATACAGGGGAAATCACTTTTTTTGCTCAAAAACAAAAAAATAATCACAGAAACGCTTGCATATATAAATATAAAGCCATACCTTTGCATCGCTTTTGAAAGGAAAGACATCATTCGGGGTGTAGCGCAGTCCGGTTAGCGCACCTGCTTTGGGAGCAGGGGGTCCCAGGTTCGAATCCTGGTACCCCGACAATGAAAATCTTTCTTTAGTAACAGCAATATATTCGGGGTGTAGCGCAGTCCGGTTAGCGCACCTGCTTTGGGAGCAGGGGGTCCCAGGTTCGAATCCTGGTACCCCGACAATACAAAGGTCGTTTTAGTTAAACTAAAGCGACCTTTTTTTTTAGTTTATCCTATCTACCTCGTTCTCCCCTATCCCAACTTAACAGAAACAAAAATTCTTTGATTATTTTGCAACCTTTTGGCAAGATACCAAGTCTAACAAATAAAACAATTATAGTTCAACAATTTAAATAATCAGAATTATGGAAGATTTTTTTGTAGTATTCTTTTTGCCTTTATGCATCACATTTGTTTTACCAGTTGCAATCGTACTTATTGTCAACCTTACCAACAAAGCCAAGTACGAAAAGAAGTTTTCATTTCTTGAAAAATGTGTAGAGAATGGAGTGGAAATCAATCCAGACCTTATCGTAGACCTAGACAAGAAACCTCTGTCTTCAAAAGCCACCTTAAAAACCATGCTGCTGAACAGACTTGCTGGAGGTGTGACTTTCTTTTTGTTTGGTATTATACTACTTACACAGGGAGGAACTTATAATTCTCTTATTATTGCTATTGCAATGACTACTGTCGGCATCGGCTTACTAGTTTGGTTCTTTATTGGCAGGAAGATGCTTGCAGAGGATATAAAGGATGAAAAAGAAGCTTTAGCTCAACAAGAAAACAGGTCAAGCAAATGACGAAAGAGCAATTCATAAAAGAAGTAGAAAAGGAGCAGGGACCACTCAGAAGGTTCCTGCGAACCTTATGCCGGGGAGATGAAGCAACAGCCGATGACATAACGCAAGAGGCATTATTGAAAGCGTATCTTCATTTCAATGACTTTAATGGAAAATCTAAATTTTCCACCTGGCTCTACCGCATAGCATACAATTCTTTTTCAGATTGGTATGCTACAACTGAAAAGAAGGAAAGAAATATAACTCGCTTAGATGACCCTTCAAATATCAATGTTTCAACAGAAACAGACATCCAAAAAGATTACAAAACGCTCTACAACGCCATTGGCGGCCTGCCAGCAGACGAACGAACTTGTGTGTTGCTTTTTTATATGGAAGACCGGTCTATTGCTGAAATCTCTAACATTATGAATATGCCATCGGGCACAGTAAAATCGCATCTGTCTAGAGCAAGAAGTCATCTTAAAACGAAATTAAAAACTTGGGAGGAATGAAAATGAAAAAAGAAAAAGATATTGTCAAGTTCTTCAACCACTATTCAGAGCAAATGCTTCCTACGGATGGAGAACAATTCATAGAGAAACTGAAGCAAAACATGGATTTATTGCCAGTTCCTTCTGCCTTCAGCAAGATGGAACAGGAGATGTCAAAGGAATATGCCGAAAGATTACTCGCGAAGTTGAAGAAGGACTACAAACGCTCCAAGACAGATGTTATCATTTCATGCATCTTTATCAGCATCATCATTGCCACTGCAGTGCTTGCTATTAGCATATTTGGTATATCAGATACCAATAGTATTATGGCTATGGGTATGCTGGTCATAGTAACTTTAGCATCTATTACCCTCCTATATCATCTGATACCTTTACGCTCCTAGGATTGCTTAGGAGCTTTCTATATTTCACAGATGGTCACCTACATAATACAAACATGAACAACAACTTTCTATTTCATGCATGATGACCTATCATCATCAATGCGCCCAAAAAGAATACGAAAGCAACAAAGCAAAGACAACCATCCAACTCAAATAAAAAAACTTACCTATAATCTATTGACTTTCCATAAATCCAACTTCAGCATATAAAAACAACTAGAACATAAATAATTTCTCAAATAAGGAATTGAGGAAAAGCAATGATTCAATTTTCTAGGTTTCCACCCAAACTTAATCTTATAATGAGGATTAATAAGCCAAAATAACTTGTCCTCAATCACAAAACTAGATTTTTGTATTAACTGCTCAAAAAGCTCTATAGAAAGACCAGCAGTCTTTATTTCCATCAATTCATGTATACATTCCTCCTTTTCTCCACAAGCCTTTATCAACATTTCATAAAAACACCCTGGCAGCAAATGTACAAATGGCAGATGTGATAAGAGTTGACTTCTACAGATTTGCTGATGCCCTCCAAATGGCATCTGCCATGCCGGAAAAGACATAAAAACCATACCTTCCGGCTTCAAAAGTTCTTCCATCTTAGACAAGAACAGTTCTTTGTCTAAGATATGCTCAAAAACATCATGACATATAATCAAATCAAAGAAATGATCAAAATGTGTCAACTGAAAAAAATCAGAAGTTATGAATTCAGCCTCAACGTGTGATTCCTTAAAAAAAGATCGTGCCTGTAATATTCTACAATCGGCTATATCTACCCCTACAACATGACATCCCATCCTTGCAAAAGGCAACAGGTTCCCCCCATCACCACATCCGATTTCTAATATATTCATCCGAAGCTTCAAAGGAATAAACAGTCCTATATATGGCATAAAATAATTCTCACTAGTTAAAGCTAACTCCCTAAAATACTGCTGCCTATTTTGATGACGATTCTGCATATTTGTTTACGTTTAAAGTTATATCGCTCCCAACAATGGGCTCTTACTAAAATAGATATCAAAATGAAAGATGAGACTGCATAATGATTTTCATATTTACCAAGTAAACCGTACCCCAAAAAGAACTGTAAACATATAAGGATGATCAGTCCAAACAGTATGATAACTACTTTGATTAGGAATATACCATTTAAAAGTAGGCTCCATGTAGACCTCCCAACAAGATGACAACCTATACTGAACACCTATAGACAACCCAATAGACCACTGTACCTTAGGAATAAAACGATACACATTAACTGTCTTACTATAATTAGGCTCAATAACATACTGCTCCTTCAATCTCCCTGAAACAGGAATATGCAACGCCCCTCCCACTGATGCATCGGCTGAAAAAGAATGATGAGAGAAGAAACGATAAGACAAATTAAATGGAATACCTAGATAATGAATATCTTGTTTCCGCTTAATATAACAACTATCACTTTCTTGTATACCTTTTAAAGTACCCAACTTAAAATCTGATTTCAACAATGTATATTGTACTCCCCAATTCACCGCCCAACTACGGCTTAGTTTTTTAGACAAAGAGAATCCACATGTAATAGGACGACTATGATGTTCCACTTCAACGATTTCTCCATTGTTGGCCTTAGCTATATTGACTAATGTCAACGAATCTTCCGACATCCCATCCCATACCTGACGTTCCAAATATTGAGCATATTCCTCCCAAGTATGAAATGACATTGGAGAAACTGAACCGACTTGATTTCCCAAATTTGCCAATCCTCCTGATGCCAAACTGGAATTTCCCGATTCTGAATAACCAAATGCCCAAAAATGCCATTTGGGAAGCTTCATCTTTAACCGCCTAGACAATCTTTTCGCTTCAACTATAGAAGGAATATGAACACTATCAACCATATACCTATCCTCCCTGCATATCACTGAAGATATGGAATTTTCACTAAACGGAATATTTTTTACCATTCCATCCAAAGAATCTTTGAGAGAATCTTTACTATCAGACTTCAAAAGGCTCTCTGCAATCTGCTCATCCTTCGATGAGGTGACAAGTGGTATACATGGATACTCTCCCTCCCCTGTTTCATCTCCCACCTCTCGTGCGACAGTCTTAATTCTTTTTACCGCATATCGCTCTTTTCCAATAAAAAACATATAAGCCACCGGAATAAGCAAACACAAAACGAACCATAAAAACAACATCTTTCTTAGAAGAGCTTTAGCTCGAGATAACTGGGAAGAGGAACTGTGAGGCTTTATATGAAGTAACTTTGCAATTTCTTGATGTGAAAAACCTTTGATGACAGCCAACCGAAAAACGTCACGATAACCTTCTGGAAGCTGACTGACCAATTCAAGCAGTTCCTTTTCCATCATTTCTGTATCCGATGACACTCTCTCATCTATCATATCCAACCCATCCTCACCAAGCGATGAAAACGGTACAACCCTTAAACGTTTTTGTTCACTGATGTATTTTAAGGCTACATTTCTCACTATGGTTGTAAGCCATTCCCCTAGTCGCTCTGGATCTTGTAATTTATCTAAAGATAACAATGCCAAGATGTAAGAATCATGTACAAGGTCACATACCACAGATTCATCGTCTTGTACAATCTTTCTACAAACCCCTTTCATCAAAGGCAAATAAACTTTATATATTGTGCCTGCAGCTTTCTCATCACCAGCAACAGCCTTTTTCACCAACTCTGTTTTATCCATATTCAAACTCTTACCATATTCCCTATTTTATTATAGATACATATCCAACTCAAAGACTGCAACCGCCCTGATATTTAACTTTTATTATGATATGGTAAAATTCTAAACAGACTACTATCTTCTTGATATTCAACAATCAACAGGCCTATCCCATCATGAATGAATAGTACCAATGAAGAATAGATAAGTAGTTACAGATTCTAATAGGAATAATCATATAATCTAGTAATACGGAGGAGTAAGAATTTTTAATCTACACCTCTCTTAAATTAAAAAAACAAGACAAGCAAAATATCTGATTTCAACAAAAAAGAATATTTACATTGCAAAATGTATACAAAACCGCATTTTCCATAACTCTTACTAAATATAGAACTCTACTTCTAGCGTGTTATAATGCATTTTTATACTTAATATATTCAGTATTAAAGCCGATATTTCCTCCCTACACTGAAATCTACCTAATATTTTTTCCCAATCTTGTCGTCATTTTTTGCCAAATGCCTAGATATTTATCCCAAAATAATTATAAGATTCCCCAAAAACGTCGGTATGATTTCACAACAATGGATATAAACCTTTAAAATATTACTCTAAATCTTCTAGATTACCTTACACAGAATACACACTTTATTCACATATCTCCCTATATATCAACCATATAATAACAAATTCAATCTTCGACAATCAAGAAAACTTAACCATGATGAATCATCGTTCTAAATTTCCCATTCTCAGCCATTCCAAAATACATTTTGACACATTGCTATTAGCACAATATAATAAGACACTCAGAAACTTCACCACAACCAGTATGCAGGTAAGATTCTTAGAATTCCAAAAAACTCTTAATTATGCAGAGGGCACTGAAAAAGTCCTTTCATAGGATAATCGGCTGATATAATCGGCATATACCCAATAAATATTTTGGATATATGCCGATTTTTGCGTAAGTAACTATTCAAAATTAATTTTATACATATGAGTAATTCACAAATAAGTTCGTACCTACAGATGCTAGAGCCCTATTTGTACAATAGAAAAGCGAGTCCTTAGTATTGTAATCAGCAGGTCTTA